>DASVPH010000065.1:0-31447 GCA_036382945.1 Casimicrobiaceae bacterium | reverse complement strand
GCCCTTCCTGGGGATCGGCGCCAATCCGAAATCATCGGCCTGAGGCGGTGGCGGCTTGGCGATCGACACGACTTTGCGCGGTCGCGAAGCACCAGGCGAGCGTGCCGGGGTCTGGGTGAACGTGCATGCGCCCACTGATCACCGGTCGGCCGCTCGCCTGGGAGTTCGGCGAAGGCGCCGAGACGCAAGGCATCGATGTCGAAGGTCCGCTGATCGTCGCCGACGTGGCGGCGGCGTGCGACGCCGCGCTGGCGGGCCTCGGGCTCGCGCAGCTGCCGTCATTCGTCGCGACGCCGCACGTGCGCGCCGGACGGTTGAAGCCGGTGCTCACCGCGTACCCAGCGCCCGAGCATCCGCTCTTCCTCTATTACCCGGCGGGACGGTTGTTGCCTGCGCGCGTGCGCGCCTTCGTCGACTTCACGCTGGAGCGGCTCAGCGACCATCCGGATCTCGTGTTCCACGCCCGGTCCCTCGCTTCGGAATCGGTTCCCCACGCGCCCGCGGGAAGCATGCGCGAGGAAGGAACGATCGCCGCTGCGGAGGTAGCGCGACCGCGGCAGCAGCTCAGCCGAACAGCTCGAGCTGAGCGTTTGCCTCTGCCGCCCGCGGCGCACGGAAGCGCGTCGTATCGAGCCGCAGGGTGCGGTCCTCGTTCAGTCCGAGGCGCTTGCACGCGACGGCGAAGCGGCGCGCGATCAAGTCGGCGAATTGCCCCTGCCCGCGCATGCGCGAGCCGAATTGCGGATCGTTGTCGCGGCCGCCGCGCACCTGCTGCACGATGCTCATCACGTGCGCGGCGCGCAGCGGATAGTGCTGCGCGAGCCAGTCGCGGAACAGGTCTTTCACTTCGCGCGGCAGCCGCAGCATCACCCACGTCGCCGCGCGAGCGCCATGCGCCGCCGCGGCTTCGAGAACGGCTTCGAGATCCTTGTCGGTGAGCTGCGGAATGACCGGGGCCACGCTCACGCCCACGGGCACGCCCGCTGCCGAGAGCGCCCTGATCATCTCGAGCCGACGCTGCGGCGAGGGCGCGCGCGGGTCGAGCTTGCGGGCGAGCTTCCCGTCGAGCATCGCGATCGACACGTACGCGCGCACCAGGTTCTTCGCCGCCATCGGCGCGAGCAAGTCGAGATCGCGCTCGATCAGCACGCCCTTGGTCGTGATGGTGAGCGGGTGCTCGCACGCGGCGAGCACCTCGATGATCTGGCGCGTGATCTTCCACTCGCGCTCGATCGGCTGGTACGGATCGGTGTTGGTGCCGAGCGCGATCGGCTGGCAGCGGTAGCCGGGCCGCGAGAGCTCGGCGCGCAGCAGCCGCGCCGCCTCCGGCTTGGCGAACAGCCGCGTCTCGAAATCCACTCCCGGCGACAGATCGAGATAGGCATGCGTCGGCCGCGCGTAGCAATAGACGCAACCGTGCTCGCAGCCCTGGTACGGATTGATCGACCGCTCGAACGGAATGTCCGGCGAGTCGTTGTGCGCGATGATCGTGCGCGCGTTCTGGATCGTCACCGTCGTTCTGAGCGGAGGTGGTTCTCCGCTCTCGTCCGGAGGCGCGCTCCAGCCGTCGTCGACCGCTTCGCGCGTGTCGCGACGGTAGCGATTGCCTGGATTGAACGTGGCGCCGCGGCCCTTCAGGGCCCGCGGCGGCGATGCCGCCATGGAACTCCGGCTTCAGCCGACCAGTCGCGCGTCCATCGTGATCGTCGCGTTCAACACCCGCGAGACCGGACAATTCGCCTTGGCGTTGGCGGCGATTTCTGCGAATTTCGCGGCATCGATGCTGGGGACCTGGGCGCGCGTGGTGAGGTGGATCGAGGTGATCGTCCAGGCGCCGCCCACCTCATCCAGGGTCAATGCCGCCTCGGTGTCGATCGCATCCGCGGTGAAGCCGGCGTTGTTGAGCATGAACGAAACGGCCATGGTGAAGCAGCCGGCATGCGCCGCGGCGATCAGCTCCTCGGGATTGGTTCCCTTGCCGTCGCCGAAGCGGGCGACGAAAGAGTACGGCGTATCCTTGAGCGTTCCGCTCTGCGTGGCGATCGTTCCTGCGCCTTCCTTCACGGTGCCCTGCCAGCGGGCGGAGGCCTTTCGCTGCATCGTTGTCTCCTCGGGTTACCTCGTGCTCGTAACGACAGAGTGTAGGCCCATGCGCGGTTCGCGCCAAGTACCCGTCGTTCTGACGCGCCGATGCGCTAACATACCGGGCAGCGCCCAAGACGACCGCGTTCCTTCCTGCGAAACGGCGGCGACACGCACGACGATGACCACGCCCAAGACGACCCGCTTCGACACGTTGACGCTGCACGCGGGCGCGCGTCCGGATGCCGCGACCGGCGCGCGCGCGACACCGATCTACCAGTCGGCCTCGTTCGTTTTCCGCGACAGCGATCACGCCGCGGCGCTGTTCAACATGGAGCGTGCGGGGCACGTCTACTCGCGCATCTCCAACCCGACTTGCGCCGTGCTCGAGGAGCGGATCAGCGCGCTCGAGGGCGGCGTGGGCGCGATCGCGGTGGCGAGCGGTCAGGCGGCGCTGCATCTCGCCATCGTCACGCTGATGGGCGCGGGATCGCACATCGTCGCCTCGCGCTCGCTCTACGGCGGCTCGCACAATCTCCTCGAATTCACTCTGCCGCGGTTCGGCATCGAGACCACCTTCGTCCACCCGCGCGAGCTGGATGCCTGGCGCGCCGCGATCCGTCCGAGCACGCGGTTGCTCTTCGGCGAGACGCTGGGCAACCCGGGGCTCGAGGTGCTCGACGTGCCGCGCGTGGCGGCGCTCGCGCACGAGCACGGGCTGCCGCTGCTCATCGACTCGACGTTCACCACGCCGTATCTCATGCGCCCGTTCGAGCACGGCGCGGATCTCGTCTACCACTCGGCGACGAAGTTCCTCTCCGGCCACGGCGTGGTGATCGGCGGGCTGCTGGTCGACGGCGGGCGCTTCGTCTGGGACGAGCCGGGAAGAAGCGCGGGCAAGTTCCCGACGCTGACCGAGCCCTACGCCGGTTTCCACGGCATGGTCTTCGCCGAGGAATCGACCACCGCGGCCTTTCTGCTGCGCGCGCGGCGCGAGGGCATTCGCGATTTCGGCGCCTGCATGGCGCCGATGACCGCATTCCAGATCCTGCAGGGGATCGAGACGCTGCCCTTGCGCATGCAGCGGCACGTCGAGAACACGCGCAAGATCGTCGCCTTTCTCGCCGCGCATCCGTTCGTCGAGGCGGTCGGCTACCCGGAGCTGCCGCGGCACCCCGATCATGACTTGGCGCGAACGCTGCTGCCGAAGGGCTGCGGCGCGGTGTTCAGCTTCTCGATCCGCGGCACGCGCGACCAGGGGCGGAAATTCATCGAGTCGCTGCGCATCTTCTCGCATCTCGCCAACGTCGGCGACGCGAAATCGCTGGTGATCCATCCGGCCTCGACGACCCACTTCCGGGTCTCGACCGAGGACCTGCGCGCCGCCGGCATCACCGAGGGCACGATCCGGCTCTCGGTCGGGCTGGAGGACCCTGAGGATCTCCTCGAGGACTTGAGCCGCGCGCTGTACGCGGCGCAGAAGGGCTGAACCGCACCGTGCGTATCACCGTCGCCGGCCGTGCGGCCTACGCCTACACCGGATCGCGCGCGTTCGATCCCGCTTTGCCGACGATCGTCTTCGTGCACGGCGCGGCGCACGATCACAGCGTGTGGGCGCTGCAGTCGCGCTATTTCGCGCACCATCGCCGCAACGCCGTCGCGCTCGATCTACCCGGGCACGGCAGGAGCGAAGGCGCTCCGCTGCCGTCGGTGCCGGCGCTCGCGGACTGGCTCGTCGCCTGTCTCGATGCGCTGCACGTGGAGCGAGCGCTCCTCGTCGGCCACAGCCTCGGCGCGCTCGCCGCGCTCGACGCCGCGGGCCGCCATCCGGAACGCGTGTCGAAGCTCGCGCTGCTCGGCCCCGCGGTGCCGATGCCGGTGAGCGAGGAGCTGCTCGATGCGGCCACGCGCGACGACCACGTCGCGTTCGAGCTGATCAACGGCTGGTCGTTCTCGCCGGGCGACCAGTTGGGCGGCAATCGGCTGCCGGGCGTGTGGATGACGGGCAACGCGCTGCGGCTCATGGAACGCTCGCGACCGGGCACGCTCTACACCGACCTCCTCGCTTGCCACACTTACGCCGATGGATTGACGGCAGCGGCGAGGATCGCCTGCCCGGTGCTGCTGCTTCTCGGCCAACGCGACCAGATGGCGCCGGCCAGGAACGCGGCCGCGCTCGTCGCCGCGCTCGCCGAGAAGCGCGTTGTCACGATCCCCGATTGCGGGCACAGCCTCATGACCGAGGCGCCGGACCGAGTGCTCGACGCATTGCGCGAATTTCTGTGACGTGACGATAAGCGTCGCCCCGGCGAAAGCCTGGGCCCAATCGGCCGTTGTTCGAAATTCGGCCGGAGCCTTCCCCGGCGAAGCCTGCCCCGGCATGTAGTAAGCCGGGGGCCGTGGCCGCGCTGACCTCGACACGCGTACGATCGGTGCCGCCTGACTTGCCGCGCTCTGCCTAGGCGTTGCGCCACTTGATCGAGCAGCCGATGCTCGCAGTCTGCTCGCGCGGACCCTTGCCCGTGCGCGCGACCTCCACCATCGCGTTGAACAGCTCGCGCGGCGCGCCGGGCTTGGGCGAGCGTCCGGAGTCGTCGAGCCGGCCGCGGTACTGCAGCTCGAGCTTGCTGTTGTAGCCGAAGAAATCCGGCGTGCATACCGCGCCGTAGGCTTTGGCCACCGCTTGCGTCTCGTCCCACAGGTAAGGGAACGGAAAGCGCATGCGTTCGGCCAGCGCCTTCATGTTCTCGAAGGAGTCCTCGGGATAGTCGCTCGGATCGTTGCTGCAGATCGCGGCCGAGCCGATCCCCCGGCTTTTCAACTCGCCGGCGTCGCGCACGATCTTGTCGAGAACCGCCTTCACATACGGGCAGTGATTGCAGATGAACATCACCAGCAGCCCGTTCGGTCCGGCCAGCGCGTCGCGCCGATAGCGGCGGCCGTCGGTCGCGACAAGCTCGAAGTCCGGCGCCGGTGCGCCGAAGTCGCAAGCAGGGGGGGTTCCAGCCATGAGCTTTCTCCTCGGGAGACTATGGCAAAATGCTAGCACGTCGCGCTCCCCTCGACATCCGTGCAAGTGCGCGTCCACGATCGCGTCCCTCCCGATTTCGGGGTTTCTCCGCACGCCGGTGCCGCGTGACGCCGCGCCTGTATTGCCCGCCGCCGCTCGCCGCCGACGCGCAGATCGCATTGCCGCCGAGGGCGGCGCATCACGCCGTGAACGTGCTGCGCTTGAAGCGCGGCGACGGCGTGCGCCTGTTCGACGGCGAAGGCGGGGAGTTCGCCGCCGAGCTTTGCCGTGCCGACGTTCGCACCGTGATCGCTCGGGTGGGAGCACGCGAGACGATCGAGCGCGAGTCGCCTCTGGCGGTCACCCTCGTGCAGGGACTCGCCTCGGCCGAGCGCATGGACTACGCGATCCAGAAGGCGGTGGAGCTCGGCGTGACGGCGATCGCGCCGGTGACGACCGCGCGCGCGGTGACGCGGCTCGACGGTGCGCGCGCCGAACGGCGTCTCGAGCACTGGCGCGGGATCGCCATTGCATCCTGCGAGCAGTGCGGCCGCAATCGACTGCCGGCGCTGCATCGTCTGTGCGCTCTTGGGCCATGGTTGCGCCAGCCCTCGACGGCGAGCCTGCGGCTGTTGCTTGCCCCGGACGAGGGATCCTCGCTCGCGCAATTCGCTCGTCCGGAAGGCGCGATCGAGCTTCTCGTGGGACCCGAAGGAGGTTTCACCCCTGAGGAGTCGGCGGCGGCGCTTCGCGCCGGCTTCCGGGCGCTGCGGCTCGGGCCGCGCATTCTGCGCACGGAAACCGCGGGGCCGGCGATGCTGGCGGCGATGAACGCGCTGTGGGGAGATTGGCGATGACCTGCGCGGCGAACGAAGTATACTGCGCAGAGCGCGGCAGGCACTCTGCGCTCGCCGCCGTGCTTGATCGGCGCATGAACCTCGACAACTGCTCGGAGCTATTGCCATGAAGCGCTTCCTCGGCGCGCTCTGCTGCACCGTGTTCGCCGCCGGCGCGTTCGCCGAAGGCGCACCCGACATCCCCAAGTTCTCGACTGCCAAGCCGGGCGGGCCGCCGCCGGCGGAGTGGAAGCACCTGCCGCTCGCCTCGTTCAAGAACAACACCGACTACATGCTGGTCGTCGAGGACGGCGTCGTCGCGGTCCGGGCGATGGCGCACAATTCCGCGTCGTTCCTCGCCACGACGGTGAGCTTCGATCCGCATCAGTTCCCCATGCTGTCGTGGCGCTGGAAAGTGGTGCGAGACATTGCCGGCGCGAACACGGCGCAGCAGAGCAAGGAGGATTCGCCGGTGCGGCTGATGGTCGCCTTCGAGGGCGACAGCTCGAAGCTGCCGGTCAAGGATCGCTTCGCGGCGAAAGCGGCGCAGTCGATCTCGGGCCAGGCGCTGCCCTACGCGACGCTGATGTACATCTGGGGCGAGAAGGTCCCCGTCGACTCGATCACCGTGAGCACCCGCAGCGAGCGTATCAAGATGCTCGCCGTGGCCGCCGGCGACAACGGGATCGGCCGCTGGCAGAGCTACACCCGCAACCTGGTGGAGGATTTCAAGCGCGCATTCGGCGAGGAACCGGGCAAGGTGGCCTCGATCCAGGTGATGACCGACACCGACAACACCGGCGGCGACGCGCAGGCCTACTACGGCGACATCAGCGTGGGTCCGCCCAAGCCGTAGCCCAGGGCCGAACCCGTGGCTCGACCCGGTGGATGCCGGGAGCGACGTCCCGTCGTCGCCGTCGGGATTCACTTCTGCTCGTGGTATTCGTCGTCGACGTTGATGCTCCAGATCGTCTCCTTGTCCCCGCGGCCCGACGCGATGTTGTCGACCGCCGCCTTGGCGGTCAGCATCGAGTGATCCTGGTTGTTGTAGCGGTGCATGCCGTTGCGCCCGACGAGGAACACGTTGGCGATCGGGTCGAGGTAGGCGCGAATGCGGGCGAACTCGGCATAGCTGCCGAAATACGCCGGATACGCCTTGGGCACGCGGATCACGGTGGCGTCGATGACATCCGCCGCGTCGATGAGGCCGATGGTTTCGAGCTCGCGCGTGGCGAGCGCGCGCATCTCGGCGTCGGACAGAGCCCACAGCTCGTCGTCCTCGCTGCAGAAGTATTCGAGCCCGAGCCAAACCTTGCTCGGGTCAGGCACCAGCGCCGGGCTCCAGTTGTTGAAGATCTGCAGCCGGCCGAGGTGCACGTCCGACTCCTGGATGTAGATCCAGTTGTCGGGCGGGAAACGCGAAGCGCTGGCCGCCCCTGCGCGGTGGGTCTTCATCCCGGCAAGCAGCATGCCGACGGTGATGAAAGCCCGGTAGGGCAGCGTGCTCGCGATTCGGCGCACGTCCTCGGGCGCCGGCGGGTCGAGACCCGCGACCAGATCGCACACGGGCATGGTCGAGATCACGTAATCCGCAGCCAGCGTGTAGGTCCGATCCGCCGCGAGATCGCGGATCCACACTGCGGTGGCGCGCCCGTCGGCCAGACGCACGCCCTCGGCGGCGTGCCGCATGCGCACCTCGCCGCCGGCGGCGCGGACGCGTGCCGCGACTTCTTCCCACAGTTGTCCCGGGCCGAACTTGGGATACAGGAAGCGCTCGATCAAGCTGGTCTCGGTCGGCTGCCGTTCACGGCGTGAGCCGGCGGGCACCGCCTGCCTGAACATGTGCAGCACGGCCTTGCGCAGCGAGAGGGCCTTGATGCGCTGCGCTCCGAACTCGGGGCTGATCTGCGCGCAGGGAACGCCCCACACCTTTTCGGTGTACGACTTGAAGAACGTGCGATAGAGCTCGGCGCCGAACCGGTTCACCAGGAAATCCTCGAGACTCTTCTCCGGGCGCCGCGGGAAGGCCGACGCCCAGGCGTAGCTCAGGCACACCCGCGCGAAGCGCAGCACCCCCAAGTTGGCCACCGTCGCGACGTTGAGCTTCAGCGGATAGTCGAAGAACTTGCGCAGGAAGTAGATGCGCGAGAGCCGGCGGCGCAACAGCATCACCTTGTCGGCGTCGCCGAGCGCCTCCGGCGCGGGCCGCGGATCGAGGGTGCGGCGCTGGTTGCGATAGGTGATGGTCGAAGCCGTCGCTGCTGCGGCCGGGTCGAGCGGCAGGATCTCCTGCCACCAGCTCATCACCCAGTCGGACTTGGAGAAGAAGCGATGCCCGCCCAGGTCCATCCGGTAGCCGTGGTAGTTGACAGTGCGCGAAATTCCGCCGACTGCGTCGGAGGCCTCGATGACCACGGGCCGGACGTCGGTTCGCCGGATGAGCTCCAGCGCGGCGGTCAAGCCTGCAGGCCCGGCGCCGACGATGACGGCGGTTTTCTGCGCTGCCATGGCGGCCCTGGCGGCAAACCTAGGGCGAGGCCAGCAGCTCGTCGAAGTAGGCGATCGTCCGGGTGAGACCCGCCTCGAGCTCGACCGTCGGCGACCAACCCAGAATCTCGCGCGCCTGGCGAATGTCCGGCTGCCGCTGCTGCGGATCGTCGGGCGGCAGCGGCCGATGCACGATCACCGACTTGGCGTTCGTGAGCCGCAGGATCGTCTGCGCAAGCTCCAGCATCGAGATCTCCACCGGATTGCCGAGATTGATCGGGCCGGTGACCTCCGGCTGGGCGGCCATCGTGCGCACGCAGCCTTCAATCATGTCGTCGACGTAGCAGAAGGAGCGCGTCTGGCTGCCGTCGCCGAAGAGCGTGATGGGCTCCCCGCGCAGCGCCTGAACGATGAAGTTCGACACGACCCTCCCGTCGTGCGGATGCATGCGCGGGCCATAGGTGTTGAAGATCCGCGCGACCTTGATCTGGATGCCGTGCTGGCGCCAGTAGTCGAAGAACAGCGTCTCGGCGCAGCGCTTGCCCTCGTCGTAGCAGGCGCGCACCCCGATGGGGTTGACGCGGCCGACGTAGGTCTCGAACTGCGGATGCACCTCGGGATCGCCGTACACCTCGCTCGTGGAGGCCTGGAAGATCTTGGCTTTGACCCGCCGCGCCAGGCCCAGCATGTTGATCGAGCCGTGCACGCAGGTCTTGGTGGTCTGCACCGGATCGAACTGGTAATGGATCGGCGAGGCCGGGCAGGCGAGGTTGTAGATCTCGTCGACCTCGACGTGCAGCGGAAACGTGATGTCGTGGCGCAACAGCTCGAAGCGGGGGTTCCCGAGCAGGCCGAAGAGGTTGCGTTTGGTGCCGGTGAAAAAATTGTCGGCGCAAAGAACGTCGTTGCCTTCCGTGACCAGGCGCTCGCACAAATGCGATCCCAGGAAACCTGCTCCTCCCGTCACGAGCACGCGCTTCGGGGCGCTCTGTCTCATTCGCAGTCCGAGCGCGGGGATCGGTGCGCGTTGGGTTGCAAGGCAGTCGAGGCCTGATTAGACTGGTCGGACCAGCATACGAAGACACGCGCCATGGAGCGATCCCCTGCCGATCGGCAGGACACGATTATAATGTGGGCGTTCGCGAAACTCGATGTCATCGCGTTCGTGACGGCCAGCGCGACCATCGCCGCAGCAATGCTGTTCGCGCTGACCATGTTCCTGGTGCTAAAGGGGGCCCCGCCGAGCGTGCCGGTGGGGCCGCATCTGGCGCGGCTCGCGACCGTGTTTCCCGGCTATACGGTAAGCGCCGCCGGCGCGCTCGTCGGCGGCGGGTATGCCGCGGTGGTCGGCGGCCTGATCGGCTTCGCGCTGGCGCTCGCGTGGAACCTCGCCCACGGCTTGCTGCTCGCGGTGGCCCGGATGCGGGCGAGTCTCGCGTCGTACTCGATCGACTGATTCCTTGGGCACGACCGACCGCCGTGGAGCGCGCTTCGCCCGTGAATGATCTTGCCGGCCCGGACGGCATGACCGACCGGGAACTGGTGCAGGCCACGCTGCGTGTCAACACGATCATCTTCAGCCTGATCCTCGGCTTGTTCGCCGGCATCGCGCTGCTCGCGCTGGCCCTCCTCGGCGCGGGCCATGGCGGGCTGGTGGCGGCGCTGATCGGTGTGTTCCTCCCCGGCTATGGACCCGGCTGGCCGGGCGCTCTGCTCGGCTTCGCCTGGGGTGTGGTGATCGGCGGGCTCCTCGGTGGCGGCATCTACCGTCTCAATGTCCGCCATGTGCTCGAGAAGATCGATGAGCTCACGCTCGCGCAGCGCAACGGCGAGGATTTTCCGCGGGCGATCCTGCGTCTGGACGGGCATGCGCTCGGGCTCGCGCTCGGCGCCGCCCTCGCAGCGGGTCTGCTGACGACGACCAACGTGCTGGTCCTGCGCGGAACCGCCGGTGAGAGCGTGCACGCTTGGCTGCTCGCCGAGATTCTCCCCGGATACACGGTCACCACGAGCGGCAGCATCGTCGGGGCGCTGGAGCTTTTCGCGCTCGCCTACATCGCTTCTCGCGCCTTCGTCACCATCTACAATCGGCTCGCGCTGCGGCGGCGGCGGTGAGCGCGGCGAAATCCGGGCGAGCGCTCAGCGTCGCGATCGTCGGTGCGGGGCTGATGGGGCGCTGGCACGCGCGCTACGCGGTTCGCGCCGGCGCCGAGATCGCCGCCATCATCGATCACGACCCTGCTGCGTTGCGCCGCCTTGGGCTGCGTCACCCCGGCGCCGCCGCGTTACCCGATGTGTCGGCGTTGCTCGCGGGGCGGCTTCCCGACGCGGTGCATGTGTGCACGGCGACCGGCACGCATGCCGAGATCGCCGAGCGCCTGCTTGCGCGCAGCGTCCACGTGCTGGTCGAGAAGCCGCTCGCGGCCAACGCCGCGGAGACGCACCGGCTGCTGCACCTCGCCGATGCGCACGGCGCGCTCCTCTGCCCCGTCTACCAGTTTGCGTTCCAACGCGGGTTCGAGCGCGCGCAGCAACGCCTCGCGACGATGGGGCGTGCGCTGCGCGCCGAAATCACGATCTGCTCCGCCGGCGGCGAGCGGCTGCCCGGGGGCGGCGACGCGCTCATCCGCGAGGTGCTGCCGCATCCGCCGTCGATCCTGGCGGCGCTGTTCCCGAAGGCGCGCGCCGACCTCGCGACGTGGCGCGCGGCGCGCGCCGGCGAAGGCGAATTTGCCGCGCAGGGCCGCTTCGGGGCGGTCGAGGCGAGCGTGGCGATCAGCGCGCACGCCCGGCCCTCGCGCTGCGAAGCGCGCCTGCTTTGCGGCCGCGGCACGCTGCTCCTCGATTTCCTCCATGGCTATGTCGCCATGCAACCCGATCGCCGCGGCCGCATCGGGAAGATCATGCAGCCCTTTGCTGCGGCCGCGAGCCAATCACTGGCGGCGGCCGGCAACCTGGCGCAGCGGCTGGTCGCGCGCGAGCCGGCCTATCCGGGCTTGAGGCGTTTGATCGACGCGTTCTACGCGGCGGTGCGCAACGGCGCCGCTTCGCCCGTGCCGCGGGTGACGATCGTCGCGGTCGCGCAGTGGTGCGATCACATCGAGCGCGAGCTCGCGCGCGTCGCAGCGCGCTAGGCTCCGAGTCAGGGATGGCGTCGCCTCGCTGCACGGTCGTGGTCGTGGCGCTGCACGGCGGCAGGAATCTCGAGGCGTGCCTCGAGCAACTCGGGGCGCAAGGCGCGGCCTGCGTGGTGATGCTCGGACCGAACATGGACGCTGCCGCAGTCTGGCGCGATCGCTTTCCGTCGGTGCGCTTCGTCGACGCGGCGGCTTTGCCGGTCCCGTGGCGACGCAGGCGCGGCATCGAGGCCGCCGACGGCGAATGGGTCGCACTGCTCGAGGACAGCTCGCTGCCGCAGGCGCGCTGGTCGGAGGCGATCGCCGAAGCGTTCGGCGCGCCGGCGGTCGCGGCGGTCGGCGGGCCGGTCGCGATCGGTACCGGCGTGTCGTACCGGCAAGCCGCGCTCGCCTGCTGCGAGTACGGCCGCTTTCATCCCTCGGCGATCCGCCGCCTCGCGTCGGGCGGCGAGGCGACGCGCTCCGGCGCGTTCGATGTCGAGCGACTGCCGGGCAACAACGTCGCCTACCGCAAGAGTGCGTTGCGGCTCGTCTGCCCCGAGGAAGAGCCGCTGCTCGAAACCCAGGCCAACGCCGCGTTGCTTGCGGCCGGCCGGCGTCTGCAGGTGCATCCGGACATGGCGGTCGAATACCGGCCCGCCGACAACCATGGAGCGCGCCTGGCGGAGCGCTTCCGGCACGGGCGCCTGTACGGCGGCATGCGCGCGCGCGGCGCCTCGGTGGGCGCAAGGATCGGGTGGCTCCTCAAGGCGCTGCTGCTGCCTTTCGTGCTCTCCGGCCGCGGTTTACGCGCGATGCGCGTGGCGCTGCCGCCGCGCGCCTGGTGCGCCGTCGGAGCCTGGGTCTGCTGCATGGAAACGGCGTGGGCGGCCGGTGAGGCCGCCGGCTATGTCGCCGGGCCCGGACGAACGCTGGAGGGGTGGCGCTGATGCGCGTCGGGATCGACGGGACCTGCTGGTGGAACCAGCGCGGATTCGGCCGGTTCACGCGCGAGCTGCTGCCGGCTCTGCTCAAGGCAGACGCGGAGCACGAATTCACGCTCTTCTTCGACGGCCCCGTTCCACCCGAGATCGCGGCGCTCGACGTGAGCATCGTGCAGGTCGCCGCCCGCGCGCCGGTGGTCGAGGCTGCCGTTGCGGGGGGGCGCCGGCGGCTCGCCGACATCGCGGCGTGCTCGCGGGCCACGGCCGCGCATCGGCTTGACGTGTTCTTCTTCCCGGCGGTCTACTCATGGTATCCGCTGCGCCCCGGGCAGAAATCGGTCGTCGGCGTCCACGATGCGATCGCGGAAAAGTTTCCGGAACTGGTCTTTCCCGAGCGCCGCGGCCGCCGCTTCTGGGCTCTCAAAGTGCGCGCGGCGCTGTGGCAAGCCACGCGCGTGCTCACCGTCTCGCAGGCCTCGAAACAAGATATCGTGCGCTATCTCAAGGTGGCGCCCGAGCGCATCGACCTCACCACCGAAGCCGCGAACGCGCGCTTTCGTCCGGTCGGTGACGCGGCGGCGATCGAGGCCGTGCGCCGCCGCGTCGGTCTGCCGCCGGGGGCTCGTTTCCTGCTCTATGTCGGGGGGCTGGCGCCGCACAAGAACCTGCTGCTGTTGCAGCAAGGCTTTGCCCAGGCGGTTGCGCGCAGCGGCGCCGACGGCTTGTATCTCGTCATCGCGGGCGATCCGGCCGGCGCCGGCTTCAATTCCTGCGCCGACGAGCTGCACCGCCATGCGCGCGAGCATCCGGTGCTGCGCGAGCGCGTGCTCTTTCCCGGCTTCGTTCCGGAGCCCGACTTGCCGTGCCTGTATTCTGCGGCGCTCGCGGTGGTGATGCCGGCGCTCACCGAGGGGTTCGGGTTGCCGGCGATCGAAGCGATCGCCTGCGGCGTGCCGGTGCTCGCCAGCTCGACCGGCGCGGTTCCCGAGGTGCTCGGCGATGCCGGCTTGCTGTTCGATCCGCGCTCCGCGGCCTCGCTCGCGACCGAGATCTCGCGCATCGCCTCCGACGCCGCGCTGCTGGACTCCCTGCGCCGCAAAGCGCTGGCGCGTTCGTTCCAGTTCTCCTGGACGCGCGCGGCGGCGCTCGCGCTGGCGAGCCTCGAGCGGGCCGCGAACGGGGCGTGATGCGCTTCTGCATGGTCACAACCTTCTATCCGCCGTATCACCTCGGCGGCGACGCCGTTTACGTGCAGGCGCTCGCGCGCGCGGTCAAGCGCGCCGGCCACGAGGTCGAGGTCGTGCATTGCGAGGACGCGTTCCGGCTCGCCGGCCGCGTGCTCCCGCTGCCGCCCGCGGCGGAGGACGGGATCCTCGTGCATCGCCTGCGCAGCGCTTGGGGCGCCTTGTCGCCGCTTTTCACGCAGCAGACCGGCCGGCCGGGCCTGAAGCGGGCGCCTCTGCAGGCGATCCTCGCGCGCGACTTCGACGTCATCCATTTCCACAACATCTCGCTCGTCGGCGGACCCGGCGTGCTGGCGCTGGGCCGGGCGAAGGCCAAGCTCTATTCGCTGCACGAGCACTGGCTGCTTTGCCCGACGCATATCTTCTGGAAGAATCGCGAGCGCGCCTGCGATCGTCCGACGTGCCTGAGCTGCTGTCTGCGCTCGGGCATTCCGCCGCAGCTCTGGCGCCTGGGCGGTCTTATTGCACGCGCGCTCGAGCACGTCGACGTGCTGTTCGCGCCCAGCGAATTCACCGCGCGCAGGCACCGCGAGGCAGGCATCTCGCGTCCGATCGAGGTCCTGCCGTTGTTCTCCCGGCTCGAGGGCGTGAGGGCGCGCGCGCCGCGCGGATTCGCGCGCCCGCGGTTTCTTTTCGTCGGGCGCGTGACGCCGCCCAAGGGGATCCGGCCGCTGGTCGAGGCCTTGGCGCGCCTGCCCGAGTACGACCTGGACGTGGCGGGAGAAGGGGAGCTGCGGCCGCTGCTCGAGCGCGAGTTCGCGGCCGCGCGCAACATCCGATTTCTCGGCAGCGTCGCGGCGGCGGAGCTGCCGGCGCTCTACGCCGCGGCGACGGCGACGATCGTTCCGTCGCTCGCGCCGGAAACCTTCGGGTTGGTCGCCGTCGAATCCTTCGCCTGCTCCACGCCGGTGCTGGCGCTGGAAGCCGGCGGCTGCGGCGAGGTGGTGCGCGCGGCGAACGCGGGCGTCGTCTGCGCCGACATGGACGCGCTGGTGGCCGCCATCCGCCGCTTCGCGCGCGAGCCGGATCTGGCCGAAGTGATGGGACGCCGGGGGCGCGCGGCCTATGAGGCGACCTACAACGAAGCGGCGCACGTGCGCGCGTATCTTGACCGTGTGCAGGCGCTGACCGCGGGCGCGCCGCTGCGGAGGGGGTCTTGAGCTTTCGCGCGGTGATCACCTTCCATGGCATCGACGAGGCGGACGGGCCGCTGTCCTTTCCGTCGCGGCTGCTCGACGCGTTGCTCGTGGCGCTCGAGCGCGCCGGCCTGCCGATCGTCGACCTCGACACGCTGCTCGACTCCGCCGCCGGGCGCGGCGTGGCGTTCACTTTCGACGACGGCATGCGCTCGGTGTTCGCCGCCGCCGTCCCGGTGCTGCGCGATCACGGCGCGCCGGCGCATCTGTTTCTCGCGACCGGCAGCGTCGCGGGCACGACGGGCCGGGTGGCGATGCTCGACTGGGCAGAGATCGAGCAACTGCATCGTGCCGGTGTTCGCATCGAGAGCCACACCCACCGCCACCGCGATTGCCGCACGCTCTCGGATGCCGAGATCGACGACGAATGCGCGACGGCCGACGCCTTGATCGAGCGGCACGTCGGGCGTCGGCCGCGTTACTTCGCCTATCCCTTCGGCCGTCACGATCGCCGCGTGCGCGCGCGCATCGGGAGGCGCTACGCCGCAGCGTTCACCACCGCGCTCGCGCCGCTCGCGAGCGACAGCGAACGCAGCCGCTTGCCCCGGCTCGATGCGCACTATCTGCGCTCGCCGTTGTGGTACGCGCGGCTCGACGCGCCGGCCACCCGCGGCTATCTGCTGCTGCGGCGCGCGCTGCGCCTCGCGCGGGGGAGCGAGTGAATCGAGCGCCGAGACTCTCCGTGGTCATCGCCGTGCAGCAGGCGCAGGCCAATCTGCCCGACATCCTGGCGGCCTTGAGGCCGGGCGCGCACCCGGACGTCGAATTCATCTTCTGTCATGCGGCGGCGGCGCCCGAACAGGGCCGCAACGCCGGAGACCGCGGCAACCTCGTCGAGCGCTACGGCGGTCCCGGCGCGCTCGTCCCGCAGTTGTGGGCCGAGGGCGTTCGCGCCGCGAGGGGAACGTGGGTCGCGACCACGACGGCGCACTGCATCCCCGCGTCCGACTGGGTGGCGCGTCTGAAGGCACACCTCGACGAGCCGGTGGCGGCGGTCGGCGGTGTGCTCGCCAACGACGCAGCCGCGGGCCCCATCGCCTGGGCGATCTACCTGTTGCGCTACACGGCGTTCGCGGCGCCGCAGGCGGGCGGCACGGTGACCGAGCTGGCCGCCGACAACGCGCTGTACCGGCGCGCACACATCGTCGAGCAACAGGACCTCCTCGCCGACGGATTCTGGGAGCCGGCGTTTCACGCGCGCTGGCGCGCCGCCGGGCATGAATTGCGGCTCGACCCTGCGCTCGTCGTCACGCATCGCAACCGCTACCGCGCCGGCGAATTCTTCCGGCAGCGTCTCGCGCACGGCAGGCAGTTCGGATTTGCGCGCGCCGCGGCCTGGCCCCGCGGCCGGCGCCTGGCGATGCTGCTCGGCTCGCCGTTGCTGCCGTTGGTTTTCCTGCGCAAGATCGTGCGCGCCGCGCGCCGGCATCCGGTGTGCTCTCGGCACGTGTGGCCGGCGGCAGGCTGGCTGCTGGTGTTCGCGGGCGCGTGGGGAATCGGCGAGGCCACCGGCTATTGGGCGGCGCTCAAAAACGGCGGCTCGCCGTGAGCGGCTCGGCTCCGGTCGCGGCGGCACGCGAGCGCGGCGCGCTCGCCGGCGCGCTCGCCGCGCCGGCGATCAGCGTGATCATGCCGGTCTACAACGGCGCCGAGGTCCTGCCGCGGAGCCTGGCCCCGCTCGCGGCCATGCTGAGCGCCGGCGAGCTTGCGGAAATCATCGTCGTCGACGACGGGTCGACCGACGCGACGGCGGCCATTGCGAGAGATCACGGCGTCCGGTTGCTGCCCTCGGGCGGGCGTGTCGGCCCGGGCGGAGCGCGCAACGTTGCGGCACGTGAGGCGCTCGGCGAGGTGCTCTGGTTCGTCGACGCGGACGTCGTGGTGCACGACGATGCGGCGCGGGTGCTCGCCGCCGCGTTCGCCCGCACCGGCGCTGCCGCGGTGTTCGGCAGCTACGACGACCGCCCGCCGGGGCCGAACTTCCTCTCCCAGTACAAGAATCTGGTCCATCGCTACTACCACGGCCGCGGTGCCGGCGACGCGGAGACGTTCTGGGCCGGCTGCGGCGCAGTGCGCAGGGACGTCTTTCTCACCGTGGGCGGGTTCGACGCCGCGCGCTTTCCCTATCCGTCGATCGAGGATATCGAGCTGGGGTGGCGGCTGCGCCAGCGCGGGCTCGCCATCGCGCTCGTCCCCGAGCTGCAGGGCACCCATCTGAAGGTCTGGCGGCTCGGAAACCTGGTGTACACGGACATCTTTCGCCGCGCGCTGCCCTGGTCGCGGCTGATCCACGCTCGTACGGGCCTCGCGGACGCCTTGAACATCGGCACGGGCGAACGGCTCAACGCGGCGCTGGCGCTCGGTCTGCTCGCGAGCCTTGCGGGCGGCGCGGCCGCGCTCCTGCCGTGGTGGGTACCCCTCGCTTTCGCAGCCGCCGTCGCGGTGGGCAACCGCGGGCTCTTCCGGTTCTTCCAGCGCACCCGCGGCGCGTCCTTCGCCACGCGCGCGGTGCTGTTCCACCAGCTCTATTACGTTTACAGCGCGGCAACGTTCGCGTGGTGCGGGCTCGAGCAACGCTGGTGGAATGTGCGCCGTGGAGGCGTGAGGCGGTGAGCCGTTGAGGCGGCTCACCCCTGACGAAAGTGCGGTTGCTGCGTCCTGCAGCTCGGCGAAGATCGGGATCAGGCCGCGGGCGCGGCTGGAGCGGCGGACGTGCTGCCGGCGAGGGTTCGCCGCTCGCCTTCGCGCAGGATCAACACCAGGTAGAACGCCAGGGCCGGAACGAGCTGGAGCACAAACCGGTTGAGCAGGCTCTCTTCCGCGACACCCCCCGCCGCGCTGCTGAAGAAGAACACGACGGCGACCAGACCCAGTGCCGCGAGCATCGTGACCGTCACCGGAGCCAAGCTCGCTGCGAGGAGCCTCGCCCCGTTGAATGCGATCACCGCGATCGCCGCGTACCAGAGCAGGTGCCAGTTGTCCATCAGGAACAGATGCTGGTAGGCCGGGAAGCTCACGTTCTCGAAGCGCGTGCGCAGCAGATAACCCATGACCTTGACCTCCGCCGGCCCGAACAGCGCGTAAGCGACCGCGGCGGCGCCGAGCAGCACGGTGAGCGAAAGCCCGATCCGGCGGTTGAACGCGACGAAGAGTGCCGGAGCGAAGGTGAGCGCCCAGAGGATGCCCTCCCGCTTCAACGCAGCGACGAGGATCACCATGGCGACGGCGAGGACAGCGTCCTGGCGCTGCTGGGCCCGCACCCAGTGCCAGAAGCTCATCGCGGCCAAAGCGTATGCGGCGGCGATGAAGATATCGACCATTCCCGCAAGCGCGACCTGCACCTGGAGGTACGGGAGCGAGAGCACGAGATAGGTGCAGGCGATGGACTTGGCCGGGCCCGCGTCGAGCCGGCGCACCTGGCCGTAGAAAGCGAAGCCGAGCGCGACGAACGCCGCGACCCACGGCATGTTGATCAGTGATTCGTCCCAGTGGCCGAGGCTCAGCGCGGTCCACACCTGCAGCAGCGGGGCGGTCGCGGGGTAGGAGGGGTTCGGGTCCCAGAAATGCAGCGCGTCTTCGTACCGGGACCAATCCTCGGCGCCGACGAAGGGCAGCAGCCGGCCGAATTCGTACCAGACGCGGGCCTTGTCTGCCCACTGCGCCATGGCATCGTAGGGCGTCAGCAGGCTCCACGCGACGAAGGCCGTCATCGCAAGGACGCTCGACGCGCAGAAGGCGAGGAACAGCCAGAAGAGCCGGCGCGATACGACCGGAGCGGCGGCAAAGCTCGCGGCCGCGCGCCGCCAGTCCCGGCGCAGCGAGCGTTGCGACCGCGCGCTGAACCACGCGGCGGCGGCCAGCGCGAAGAGCGGCAGCGCGATCCAGCCGAGGGTCCAGCGCTCTCCGGCGAGATCGATGAGCCGCATCAGCAGCGTCACCGCGAAGGCGCCGGCGAAGTACCCGTAGCCCACGCTGAGCGCGCCGCGCCCGTCCTGCTCGCCGCGCCACAGAGCGCGTACCCAAAGCGTGCCCGCGACCCAGGGCAGCGCGACGCTCAGGACAACGCCGGCGAGATCACGCACGGTGCCGCCTGCGAGTGGCACGAAGGAAACGGCGGCGGTCGGGTCGGTTCATCCGGCTCAACGCACGCGAAGCAGTAGCGCCTCGGGCTGCAGCAAGACTTGTTCGGCGGGGCGGGTGCGCCCGTCCGGCCAGACCACCACCCCGCGTCCGGGGTCGTAGCCCAGAGTCCGCGAGTAGGCGATCAGCAGGTAGTCGCCGGCGCGCAGTCGCTGCGGATCCGGGGGCCGAAGCGAGGCATCGACCGCGCGAAAGACATTGTGCGGATAGAGGAAGAACGCAGCGCGCGAGCAGATCGCCACGTTGTCGCAGAAAAGCACGACGCGCGCCGGCGGCGCCGGCAGCGCGGCCTTTATCCTTTCCAGCAGCGCGTAGAGCGCCGCATCGCCGGCCGCGCGATGCTTGGCCTCGGTGGTCTTGCCGGCGAAGCGAACGCCCTGATCGATCGCGCCCTGCCACAGGTTCACCTGCCAGCGCAGGTCGAGCAGGATCCAGCCTCCGAGAAAGATCGCCCACAACACCCGTCGATCGCGTGGCCAGCCGCGGCGGCGCGCGAGGAGCCCGTAGGCGAGGATGGCGATGCCCTCGGCGACGGCGACCCCAGAGAGCAGCGGCAGGTAATGCGCCCGCTCGCTGTCGAACGGAAAGCTGATGGAATAGCCGCGCAACAGGATCCTAGCGCTCCATTGCCGCCACAACGCGCTCGCGATCTCGGTCGCGGACGGCGAGGCCATGCGCAGCGCTCCGACCCGCAGCGGCGCAGCCAGGCTAGAGCGAACCACCAGCGCGACCCCGGTGACCGTTCCGCTCCAGCCGTCATCGGCGCTCAGTTCGAGCGGCGCGACGCCGTTGACCAGCCACTCCAGCCGCTTCGAGGAATTGCGCTTCGGATGTTCCCGAGTTCGCCAGACCAAGAACACTTCGGAGGGCGGATCCGCCGAGTCGAGCGCCCACTCGAGGCGGGGAAAATCCTTCGCCTGAAACGGGGTGAGCTTCGCCGCGAGCACCGCCACGCCGCCCGCACCGGGTGCCGTCAGCACGAAAGCATCGCCGTCCCGGCGCCCGGTGCCCTCGACCGGAATCCACCCCGACCCGGAGACGACGATCGGAGCCGGCCCGTCGGCCCAGCCGCCGCTGCTCTTGGTCGCGACCGCGTAGAGCAGCACCACGCCCAGCGCGATGCCGAGCAGCGTGGCCGCGGTGCGCCACCACTGCGGGGGCGAGACCGCTGCCGTCCCTTCCGGGATCGCTATCGTGCTCTTGGCGGAGGTCAAGCCTGCGTTCCTGGATTCCCCTGCCCCCGGCCACTGCGGAGCGTGCCGGATCGTACCATCCGGGCGGCGGCTTGGACACGCGCCCACCGAAGCAAGCGGCGCGGCACTACTCGAGCCGGGCGAGCGCGTCGCCGGGACCGAACGCGTAGCCGGCCATTTCGCCGGCGGTCCAGACCAGCGCGAAGAGCGCGAGCAACGGCGCGAGCGAGGCGAACTCCTCCCAATAGCGCCGGCGGCGCAACGCGCCGCGCTGGAACCGCCAAAGCACGATGAGGGGCAGCAGCGGCGAGGCCAGCAGCGCGGCGATCCGCTTCGTCCACGCGCTGCGCTCGAAACGGTTGCCGGCGTAGTAGCGCGAGTACAGAAAGCGCTGGCCCAGGAACTCCAGCAGGCCGAGATGCTTGCAGTGCGCCACGCGGGCGTCATTCGCGAACGCGAGGCGCGCACCCTGCTGCAGCAGCAGCCGATGAACGGTCGTCTCCCAGAAGCCTGCCACGAGCGCGGCGCGATCGAGCGCAACCAGGCGCTCGCGGAGATAGGCGACGTTCATGCCGGGCAGGTCCGTGTCCGGGCCGCTCGGGCGCGGCGGCAGATAGCCGCCGTACTCGCACTGGAACGTCGCGCGGTCGAGCCAGCGTTGTGCGAGGCCGTTGACCACCGTGCCGCCGACGGCCACGACATCGCTACCTTCGTGCGCGAAGGCGCTCACAATCCGCGCCAGCCAGTCGGGGGCGGGAACGCAGTGATCCTCGGTGACCACCGCGTAGCGCCCGCGCGCGGCGAGGAGCGCGGCGGTGCGCAGCGCCGGAAGCGAAGTCTCCGGCGGGAAGGCGAGCAGCCGCACCTCCGGGAAATCGCGCTCGATCTGCCGGCTCACGGCGTCGTTCAGCCGGTCGGCGACGATGACTTCGCGGGCGAGAGCCGGGCTCTGCGCGCGCAACGCGCCGAGCGTGTCGAGGATGCGCGCGGCCTCACGCCTGCTGACGCGACCGATCAAGACCGAGCAGACGATTCCCGGCGGCGCCTCGGCGGGCGGCGTGGCCTTAGCGGCGGCAGGGTCGGGCACGCTGGCAACCACGGGGCTAGTCCCGGGCTAGTCCAGGCGTTCGCAGGCGTCGCCCGCGCCAAGCACGTAGCCGAGAAACTCGCCCCACGACCAGGCGAGCTCCGAGGCCACCACCCAATGCAGCTGCCGCCAGTACGCACGGTGCAAATCGGCGTGGCGGCGGGCCGCGCGCCAGATCCGCGCGCAGCGCAAGACGGGCAGGGCGGGAGCGAACAACACGCACGTCCAGCGCGGCGGCTGTCCGGGCTGCTCGTGGCGGCAGGCCCCGAAGCAGCGCCCGTGCAAGTAGCGGCGCTGGAGAAAACTCTTCGGCTCGAGCACCCGCCGGAAGACGACCTGCATCTCGTCGCAGCGCGCGGCCACGATGTTTTGTTCCCGCGCGAGCCGCCACAGCGTGAACGTCTTGAACCAGCCGCGCTGCTCGAGCGCCTCACCGGAATCGAGCAGCGCGCGCTCGCACACGAAATTGATCCCCGGCACCTCGTGCACCGCCGGATGATGGGGGCGGTGGAACTGCGCATATTCGGTGAGATAGCCGACGATCATCCACTCCGACGGACGCCAGCCCGGCGCGACCGGCCCGGCGAATACGCGCCTGCCGCTGCCGAGTTCGCGGGCGAGGCTCGGCCACCACCCAGCAGCGGGCGGGCATTCGATGTCCAGCGTGGCCACGAAGCGCTGCGTCGAAGCGGCGATCGCCGTGCCCCAGAGCCGCAGGATCGACGTGCCTTCGGGACAGCGGTGCAACCGCCAGCCGGCGCGCTCGAGCGCTGCGGGATCAGGCAGAGGCTGGTCATGCGCCAGATGAACGGCCACGTCGGCGCCGACCTGAAAGCCCTGCGCCCGCAGCGCCTGCAGAAACGGGGCCGGATTGCGGCGTCCCTTGGCCACGACGCAAAGGCTCACCGACGCGCCTGAAGGTAACGCGGTCACGCGGGGGCCGATTCAGAGGTTGCGCAGCTCGATCGCGCGCCCCGTTGCCTGCGATTCGTACGCGGCGAGCATCAGCGCGAGCGAGCGGCGGTTGTCGGCCGCGTCGCACGGCGGCGTGCGGCCCGTATCGAGCGCGGCGATGAACTCGCGCAGCAGATTGCGCGTGGCGTTGGCGAGCAGGTCCAGGGGGTCGGTGGCGATGCGGCGCGCGGCCTCGCCGTGCCATAAATCGGCGCTGCCGCCCAGCGCGATGTCGAGCTTGGCGAAAGGCCGCCGCGTACCGCCCTGGATGCCGAGGCGAAGCTCGATCCCGCCGCCGATGTGCGTTTCGATGCAGCCCAGCGTGCCGTCGAGCCGGATGTCGAGATAGCGGTGCCGGCCGCGGCACAGGCGGTCCAGGGTGATCGCGGCGACCCGATCGCCGCCGAATTCCAGCTCCACCAGGTTGAGATAGTCGGGTCCGTCGCCCGCGCCCGGGCGCGGCATGCGGCAGCGGATCCACGCCGGGTCCTCGCCGAAGAAATAGCGGCACAGATCGAGCGCGTGCGTGCCGAATTCCTGTCCGGTGCGGCGCATTTCCGCGCCGCGCCAGCCGGCTTCGGTGGCCGGCGACACGCGAAAGGTCTGGGTCATGCTTAGGAACTGCAGCTCGCCGAACTGCGCTGACCCGATCAGCTCGCGCGCGCGCCGGTGCACGTTCATGAACCGGTACTGATTGTTGACGACCACCCGCAGCGAACGCTCGCGTGCGAGCACGACGATGGCGTCGGCCTCCTCCAGGCTCGGCATGAACGGCTTCTCGCACAGCACGTGCGCGCCGGCTTCCAGGGCCTCGCGCACGAGCGCGTAATGCGAGTCCGGGGGAGTCGCGACGACGACGATATCGGGACTCGTCGCCCGCAACAGGCTGGGGAGATCCGGAAACAGCGGGAAGCCGAAGTCGGCGTTCGGCGCAGCCGGATCCGCGCCGCCGACGATCTCGAAGCGCTCGAGCTTGGAGAGCGCGGGAATGTGGATCTCGCGCGCGGCGCGGCCGAGACCGGCGATTGCGATCCGATAGCTTTGATGGCGAACCGGCGGAGTCATCATTGGCGGAAGCGGTGCGATGCCGCTGCGCGCTCGAGCCGAGGGATCGCGCGCCGGGGTCGTATACTTGCCGCCGTCGCACGAGCCCGCGCGGGACGCGCGCGCCGGCGTCGACCCCATGTCCTCCCCTTCCGCACCGACCGCAGCGAGGCTGCTGCACAATATCATCTGGCAGGCCGGCGGTGAAGCGGCGAGCCGCCTGATCGGCTTCGCGATCTCGATCTTCCTGGCCCGGACCTTGGGCGTAGAAGCGTTCGGGGTTTTCGGCACCGCGTTCGCGATCGTGGGTTACCTCGCCATGCTCGTTGGGGCCGGGTCGGACCTCTACGGCATGCGCGCGCTCGCCCAGGGGCCGGAGGATGGCGCCGTGCTCGTCGGCCGCCTGTTGATCGCGCGGTTGCTGTTCGCGCTGTTCGCTTTGGCGCTCGTCGCCGTGATCGCGCCGGCGATTGCCACCGCGCGCGCCCAGGTCGCGGTGCTGCTCATCGCCATGGGGAGCCTGTTCACGCTGGCGCTGAACGTCAACTGGGCGCTGCGCGCGCTCGAACAGGGGCGCGCGCTCGCGTTCGGCGTGACCTTGCAGCACCTGCTGTTCGCGTCGCTCGTCGTGGCGCTGTGGGCTGCGCGCGCTCTGGACGCGCGCTCCGCCGCGGCCGCGCTCGTGGCGGGCGAGTGTCTGCTGGTCGCGTGGAATTTCCGCGCGGTGCGTGCCGCCCTGGGGAAGATCCGCTTCGAGCCGCCGGGTGCGGAGACCTTCACGATCATGCGCAAGGCGAGCGCGGTCCTCGTGGCGCGGTTGCCGCGCATGCTGTTCTACCAGGGCGACATCGTGCTGGTGTCGTGGCTCGCGAGCGCCGCTGCGGCGGGCGAATTTGTCGCCGGGCAGCGGATCGTGTTGTCGCTCGCGATGATCGCCGTGCTGGTGCAATGGGGCGTCTTCCCCCATGCGTCGCGGCTCGCGGTGCGCGACCGGGCGGAATTCTTCGCGTTCCAGTGCGCGATCCTGCGCTACCTGCTGCTCGCGCTCGTGCCGCTATCGCTGCTCGGCTTCGCCTATGCGCCGGAGCTGGTGCAGATGCTCTACGGTCCGGCGTACGCCGAAGCGAGCGGCGCGCTGCGCTGGCTGTTCGGCGTGCTGCCCGTGTTCTCGTTGAGCCTCGTCCTGCAGGATTCGCTGTTCGCGCTGCATCGAAACGCGACGGTGATGGTCGTCAACTACCTGGCGATGGCGCTGCATCTCGCGCTGGCGATCGCGCTCGTCCCGCGGCAGACGGGGAGCGGCGCGGCGATCGCTTCCCTCGGTGGCGAAGCCGTGGGGCTCGTCGCGTTCGTGCTCCTGTTGAGTCGGGACCGAGGCTGGTCGGCGGCGGCCCGGCGAGCCGCACGGCATTGTCTCGCGCCGCTGGGCGCGGGCGGTGCCATGGCGATCGCGCTCGGGCTCGGCGCGAAGCTCGACCCCGCGCAGAGCATCGCCGCGAGCCTGGTCGTCTTCGCCGTGGCGGGCCTCGCCCTGCGCGCGCTCACCCGCGGCGAGGTCGCGGCAGTGACCGATTTTCTGCGCCGGCGCAAAATCCAGCCGGAGCGTTGATGCCATCGCGCCGGAGAGGCGGCTCGCGCCACCTCTGCGCCGTGCCTCCGCGGGGAACTTTCGCTGGCTCTCGCCAGCCCACGCCCCTATAATGGCCGTCGCTTAACCCCTAAATCCAGTTACGGGTATCGCCAAGTGTCGGTCTTTGCCCGAATCCTGCGCCACGCCCGGCTGTCGCTGCGGGCGCTACACCATCGCCCGGGGCGCACGCCGCCGTTCATGACGGTGTACATGAACTCGATCTGTAATCTGACGTGCGAGCACTGCTACTACTGGCGCAACCTGAACCAGCGCGACGACCTGACGCTCGACGAGTTCGCCAAGCTCAGCGCCGAGCTGGGCCCGTTCGAGAGCCTCAACCTGTCCGGAGGCGAGCCTTTCCTGCGCAAGGAGTTCGCCGAGGTCTGCGCGCTGTTCATCCGCAACAACGGCGTCAAGCAGATCTACGTGCCGACCAGCGGCTATTTCACCGACCGGACCGAGAAAGCGCTGCGCAAGCTCCTGCGCGAGCCGGACCTGCAACGGCTGGTGTGCGAGATCTCTCTCGACGGCATGCCGGAATACCACAACCGGTTCCGCGGTAACGCCAAGTCTTTCGACAACGCCATGGCGACCTACGACATGCTGGCGCGGCTGCAGCGGGAGGACGCGCGGCTGCGCATCCACTCCACCGCCACCGCCACGCACGAGAACATCGACGAGCTGCGGCGGCTGACCAAGTTCCTCTACGACCGCTGCCCGGCGATGGAGCACCACACGCTGGGGATGATCCGCGGCGAGCGCAAGAATTTGGCGCTGACCGGCCCCTCGCTGGAGCGTTACGCCGAGCTCTACGCCTACATGCGCTCGGTGTGGAAGGACCGCGAGCAGGGCCGCTTCGGCGCGGTCGTCGAGCCGGTGCTGCAGTGGGCCAAGGTCAAGACGACGCTGAGCAACACGCAGTACGTCCCCTGCACCGCAGGCAACATGACGGGCGTGGTGCATGCCAACGGCGACGTGAGCGTCTGCGAGAGCCATGCCCCGCTGGGAAACCTGCGCCGGGCATCGTTCTTCGAGATCTGGGATTCGCCGCGGGCGCAGGCGTTGCGAGCGTCGATCCGCGCCAAGCAATGCCACTGCACCGGCGAGATCGCCATGTGGCCGAGCGTGGTGTTCCAGCCGTTGCAGCTCGCGCGGGCGGCGTGGGGCAGCAAGCTGTGGCGCAGGGCGCCTACCGAGGCGCAGTACAGCGCGCGCATCTCGCCGCCGGGCGCGGCGGAGCGCGCCGGCGGCGCGCAGGCGCCGGCGGTCCCCATCGCCTTTCACCCCCGGCGCGCCAAGGAAGCGCTCGCCGTGCTCGAGGCTCCCCGCAGCGAATCGCGGGAATAGCGCGATCGCGCGTAGCGTGACCGCGCGCTGCGTCCTTAGGTGAGGAAGGTTCGGGTTTGCGCGCGCGGCAGGTCGGCGGCCACGAGGATGCTGCAACGGACCCGCTCGATCAGGATGGCATCGACCGAGCCGCGCCACCAGCGCAGCGCGAACGACTTGCTGCGAGGGTGCCCGAGGATCAGCAGGTCGATGCCGAGCTCGTTGACCAGCTTGGTGATCACGTCGACCGGCTCGCCCACCACGAGATGGTCGATGACGGTGAGGCCCTTGCCCGCGAGGAGCGCATGGGCCTCCTTGAGATCGGCTTCCATGTGCTCGCGCTCGTCGGCGAGCGCCACCTCCGGCACGTACTCCCCCGCCAGCAGATAGGCGGAAGGGTAGTGCACGACGCCGGCCAGATGGATCTCGACCGAGGGGTCCGGGGCGAAGCGCGCAGCCTCGTCGAGGGCGGAGCGGGATTCGGGCGTACCGTTGTAGGCGACGAGAATCTTCTTGTACATGGCTCATCCCCCTGTTCGCGTCAATTGCGCTTCCTCACCGACAGGGCCGGGAACACGGCGGCCGCAAACGCGATCGTAACGACCAAAAAGGAATCGCGAAAGGCCGGCGTGGGGGCGGCCGACCCGGAATAGGCGGCGAGCCTCCATTCGAGCAGCACGGCGAGCAGGTTGACGCCGACCGCGCCGCCGAGCTGGCGTGCGAAATTGACCGCGGACGCGGCGTGACCGAGGTACTCGGCCGGAAGGCTCTGAACGGCCCCGACGTTGAGCGCCGGAATGATGAGCCCGAGGCCCGCCCGGCCCAGCGCCAGCCAGAGCGCAAGCACCCAGAACGCGGTGGCGCCGGTGGCGAGCGCAAGCAGAAGGCTGGAGAGCGCGAAGCAGGCGAGGCCGGCGGCCAGCACGTGCCGGGGCGAGGTGCGATCGGTGAGCCGGCCCGAGAGCGCGATCGCCACCGCCAGCACCAGCCCGGGGACGAAGAGCAGGTTGCCGGCTTCAGCCGGCGTGTAGCCGGCGATGTCCTGCACGAACACCGGCACCAGATAGGTCGTGCCGAAGAGCCCCAGCCCGTAGGCGAAGGCGACCACCGACGCGGCGCGGAAGCCGCCGCTCGCGAACAAGCCGAGCGCCAGGAGCGGCGCGCGGGCGCGCCGCTCCCACGTCACGAACGCCAGCCCCAGCCCGAGCGCCGCTGCCGCGGCGACGAGCGCAGCGGGCGATGTCCAGCCCGCGCGGCGGCCCGCCACCGGCAGCTCGAGCAGCGCGACGAGCGCACCGCAGAGCAGGGCGGCGCCGCCCCAGTCGAACGGGCGCCGCGCAGCCGCGCCGCGGGCGTCGGGAAGCGAGCGCATGCCGAGCGGCCACGCCGCCACGCAGAACGGCACGGACAGAAGAAAGATGGCGCGCCAGCCGAAGAGGCCCATCAACGCCCCGCCGATCGCCGGACCGATCGCGGGCGCGAGCACGACACCGAAGCCGAACAGCCCCATCGCACGCCCGCGCTCCTCGGGCGGGAACACTTCGAACAGTGCAATCATCGACAGCGGCTGCATGACGCCGGCCGCGGCGCCCTGCAGCACGCGGGCGACGATCATCGACCCGGTGCTCCAGCTCGCCGCACCCAGGATCGAGCCCGCGAAGAACACCGCCATGGTGCCGAGAAACGTGCGCCGCTGGCCGAAGGTCTCGACCAGCCAGGACGTGGCGAGCATGGTCGTGGCGCTCGCGGCGAGGAATCCGGTCGCAATCCACTGCAGCGACGCGTGTCCGATCTCGAACTCGCGCAACAGCGCCGGGAACGCCACGTTGACGATGGTCGCGGCGAGGACGGTCGCGACCGTCCCGACCATCGTGGCCGCGACGACCCATGCCCGGCGCTTGGATCCGGCGGGAATGGCGTCAGACCGACGCGGGCGGGGCGACGAGCCCGAGCGGGCGCCCGCAGAGCGCGAGCGCGAGCTCCGCCAGCTCATCCCAGACGTTGCCGCGGCCGATCCCCTTGGCGAGCGCGTCGAGCGACGCAAGGCGCATGAGCAGCGCCGGAAGGGTCGCCGCATCGACGCGCCGCGCGGCGCGCTCCATCGCCGAGCGCCGCCTGCCCCAGACGCGCGCCGTGCGCACTGCCCCCGCCAGCGGTGCTCCGGAGGCAGTCGCGGCGAGCACCGCAGCGAGCGCGTGCAGGTCTTCGCCGAGCTGCCACACCAGCAGCGGCACACCCTCGCCCGCGGCTTCGATCGCGGCGAGGATGCGTAGCGCCCGCGCGGCGTCGCCGGACAGCCACGCTTCGGAGAGCTGGAAGACGTCGAAGCGCGCGACGTCGGCCACCGCGCGCTCGACCGCATCGGGCGCGAGCTCGCCCGCGGGAAGAAGCAGCCCGAGCTTGTCGATCTCCTGTTTCGCCGCGAGGAGATTGCCCTCGGTCGCCTCGGCGAGAAACTGCAAGGTCTCGCGGCTGACGCGCTGGCCCTGGCGCGCGAGGCGCTCGGCAAGCCAGCGCGGCAATTCGTCGCGCTCGAGCGGCTGAACCGCGATCGACACACCCGCCTGCTCGAGCGCGGCGAACCACGCCGCGGCCTGCGCTGTGCGATCGAGCCGCGGCAGGGTGATGAGCGTGACCGTGTCCGCGCTCGGGTTCGCGGCGCACTCCTCGAGCGCACGCGCGCCTTCGACCCCGGGCTTGCCGGACGGAATCGCGAGGTCGACGAGCTTGCGCTCGCCGAACAGACCCAGGTTGCGATTGGCCGCGGCGAACGCATCCCACTTGAAGCCGGGCTCGGCGAAGAGGATCTCGCGTTGTTCAAACCCCGCCACGCGGGCGGCGGCGCGGATCGCGTCGCCCGCCTCGATCGCGAGCAGCGGCTCGTCGCCGTGGACGACGTACAGCGGCGCCATGCCCTTGGCGAGATGCGCCGCGAGCTGGCTGGGACGCAGTTGCATTGGGCGTACCTAAAGACAGACACAGAGACACCGAGAAGGTCCTTTTTTCGCTCCTGCCGTCGTGCTCTTCTCTGTGTCCGTGTACCTCCTGGGCGATATTCCGGTCACGCGACCGGCTTCTTGGCCGACTGCAGCCGGCGCACGATCTGCTGCACGGCGTCGTCCTGCATCTCGCGCCAAAGCCGTTGCTCCTGCGCCTCCTTGGCGAGCGCTTCGGTGTCGTTGTAGGTGTACGTGCGCCGCACCAGCACTTCGGACGTCGGGAGCCAGTCGTTGCCGGCAGCGTCGCGGACGCGGAACAGGATGCGTTTGGTCAGCAGAAATTCCGCGACCTTGCCGCCGCTCGAGAGCGAGAGGATCTGCTTGTTGTTCTCGACGCTCGTGATGTCGAGGATGGCCTGTGCCTGGTCGGCAGCCGGGACGAGCTTCGCGCTGCCGATGCCCTCGAGCGAGCGGCGCAACTCCAGCGTGAGCGGCTGCGACGCGGGCGAGCTCAGGTACAGCGTCTCGAACGCGTAGCGCGCTTCGCCGCGGAGGTGGAAGCCGCAGGCGACAGGGCCGCCCAAGAGCACGAGCGCGACGAAAAGTCGCGCGCAGGGCGATTGGTGAGCGGCCCTGCCGTCCCGGCGAAGGCCGGGATCCAAGTTGGCCGATCGGGGTGCGCACTCGTCGTCCCCGCGCAAGCGGGGACCGAGTGACGTTACGCCGCCTAGACGCAAGACGCTGGATTCCCTCCCCGCTTGGCCGTTCCTCGAAACTTCGCCCTTCGGGCTCGTTTGGCCGCAAGCTCGAAGCTCGCCGCTCCGCGGCTTCGCTTTCGCGGGGACTAAAGGCCGCGGGCATGACGTCTCGGGTTGCCGTTCGCGCCTAAACCACGACATTCACGAGCCTTCCCGGCACCACGACGACCTTGCGCGGTGATGCGCCGTTGGCGTGCTTCTGCACCTCGGGGCTCGCCACCGCCGCCTTTTCGATCGCCGAGGCATCCGCGCTCGCCGGCACCCGCAGCTTGCCGCGCAGCTTCCCGTTCACCTGCAACACCAGCTCGATCTCTTCCTGCCTGAGCGCCGCCGCATCGACCTTCGGCCACGGCGCGTCGAGAATGTCGCCGTATTGCGCCGCGTAGCCCAACTGCTCCCACAGCGCGTGCGTGATATGCGGCACGACCGGGTTCAGCACGCGCAGGAGCAGCGACAAGCCCTCGCGGGCGAGCTCGATGCACTCGGTGGTGGCTTCGGTGGGCGCCGCCTCGAGGGCGTTCAGCATCTTCATCCCCGCGGAGACCACGGTGTTGTACTTGATGCGCCGGTAGTCGTCGTCGGCTTGCTTGAGATGGAGGTGGAGCTCGCGCCGGACCTCGCGCAGCGCCGGCGAGGCGTGCGCCCAATCGACCGGTGTGGGCGCGCGCGCCAGCGCTTCCGCGCGTCCCTGGGCGTAGGCCCACAGGCGCTTCAGGAACCGGTACGCGCCGTCGACTGCGGCGTCGGACCACAGCGCCGAATCCTCGGGCGACCCCGCGAACATGACGAACAGCCGCGACGTGTCGGCGCCGTATTTCGCGATCAGCTCCTGCGGGTCCACGCCGTTCTTCTTGCTCTTGGACATCGTGCCGATGCCGTCGTATTCGACGCTGCGACCGTCGGCTTTGAGCGTCCCGCCGCTGATGCGTCCGGCCGTGTCGTAGATCGGCTCGACCTCTTCGGGCGGAAAGTAGTCGATGCCGCCCTTCTCGCCGCGGCGGAAGTAGGCGTGGTTGAGGAGCATGCCTTGCGTCATCAGGCGCGTGAACGGCTCGTCGAATTTCACCAGCCCCAGGTCGCGCATCACCTTGGTCCAGAAGCGCGCATAGAGCAGGTGCAGGATCGCGTGCTCGATGCCGCCGATGTACTGGTCCATCGGATTCCAGTAGTCGTTGCGCGCATCGACCATCGCTTGCGCGTCAGGACAAGCGTAGCGCATGTAATACCAGGCCGAGTCGACGAAGGTGTCCATGGTGTCGGTCTCGCGCTTCGCCGGGCCCGCGCATTTCGGACAGGTCGTGGCGACGAAATCGGCGCGCTTGGCGAGCGGATTGCCGGTGCCGTCGGGGACGCAATCCTCGGGTAGCACGACCGGCAGCTCGGACTCCGGCACGGGCACGTCGCCGCATGCCGGGCAGTGCACAATCGGGATCGGCGTGCCCCAGTAGCGCTGGCGCGAGA
>DASVPH010000064.1:0-5944 GCA_036382945.1 Casimicrobiaceae bacterium | reverse complement strand
CGCCACGCGTGCGGCGTTGAGCGAGCGCGTCGCCGTCGAGCCCCTCGGTCCGGTGCCGTTCAAGGGCAAGTCGGCCGCGGTGGAGGTGTTCGCGGTCGATCCCGGACAACCGTCGACATCATGAGCGAAGCCACGAACGTCCTGACGCCGCGCCCCAACGGGCCGAACGTGGTCTCGGGCGATTTGGTGGTCGCTACGCCCGCACGTGTTCAGGAAATGAAGACGGCGGTGCTGTGCCGCTGCGGTCATTCGTCGAACAAGCCGTTCTGCGACGGCACCCACGTCAAGATCGGCTTCAGCGACCCGGCGCACCTGCCATCGGACGCGCCGACCGGGATCGAGCGTGCGGGCCGGCTGACGATCACGCCGCAGCCCAACGGGCCGAATCAGTGCGAGGGCCCGTTGATGATCCGCGACGCCACCGGTCGCACTTCGGTGTCCGACTCTACGTTTCTCTGCCGCTGCGGCGGATCGCACACGAAGCCGTTCTGCGACGGGACGCACGAGAAGATCGGGTTCAAGGGCTGAGCGTCGGCGGATCACGCGTACTGCGCGATGGAGCACGCGGCCCGAAATCGACTCTGACCCTACTTCTTGCGGCGCTTCCGCGCCGCGGGATGCAGCGCCTTGCGCGAGAGCTCGAGCTCGTCGCGCAGCCACCGGCGCAGCGCGACCAGAGAAGGCCAGTCGCGCAAGCTGGGCGGATACACCAGATGGTAGGGATGCGCTTGCTCGCAGATGATCGACAGCGGCGATAGACGAACCAGTCGCCCCTCGCGCAGCGCGTCGGCCGCCAAGAACTCGCGCCCGATGGCGAGGCCCAGATTCTGCTCCGCGGCCTGAAACTTGAGGCCCACGTCGTTGAAGGTCGCCACCGGCGTCACCTGGATGCGCAGCCCTGCCGCCGCGAACCATTGTTCCCACACATCCTTGTCGCCCAGGAGCGGCTCGCGCGCGAACGCCTCGGGTTGAGCACCGAGCAGACGCCGGGCGGCGAGCGGCGAGCCGACGACGATGAGCGGCATCGGCGCGTCGAACAATCGCTCGGATTCGAGCCCGGCCCACGGCCCTTGTCCCTGACGCAGACCGGCGTGAAAACCCTCGCGCTGCAGATCCACCAATTGATGCGAGGCATCGATTTCCAGCGCCAGGTTCGGATGCCGTTCGTGCCACCGCCCCATGCGCGGCAACAGCCAGCGCTGAGCGAACGACGGCAGGACGGTGACGCGCAGGCGCTGCGCGGCGCCGCTCGCCGCCGAGGCGGCCGCCTGCACGCCGTCGTCGAGCTGCGCCAGCGCACTCTGCACGCTGCGCAGGAGCGCCTCGCCCGCGGGATTGAGCACGACGCGGCGGCCGCGTCGCTCGAAGAGCTCGAAGCCCAATTGCTCCTCGAGCCCGCGGATCTTCTGGCTCACCGCGCTGTGCGTCAGGTGGAGCTGATCGGCCGCCGCACGCAGGTTCTGCAGCTCGGCCACCGCGCGAAAACCGGTCAGCGTGTTCAAGGGCAGGTGCGACATGCTGGTAAGCATACGCGACCAGAATGGCCAAAACAAGTCGCTTCCCGGGGGAGTTCTGGGCTACTAGCCTTACCAGCGTGCCCAAACCATCAAAGGGTTCGCCCATGAACATCCAACCTGCCCAATCCGCTTTCGTCGGCGTCCCCCGCTCGTGGGCGCGCCTGTTGACGGCAGCGTCGATCGCCGTTGCCGCGGTTCTTTCGCTTTGGGATGCGCCGAGGGCCTCCGCCGCCGAAGGGTGGGTACAACAACCCGCCGCGGCCGTGTTCACCGGGGCGTTCGACGGTGACGCGCCTGTCTATCGGCTTCCCTCTATAACGGTCACGGCCAAGCGCAACGTGGACTATGCGCGCTGCGGTGCGGACGTGAGGCGCCAGCAGCGCGTCCGCCGAGACTTGTCGAAGGGGGACGCGAGGCTGGCCATTTCAGGCGCTCGATGATCTCTACGATAATATGTGCTTCTGTCGTCGAATCAGGGAAGTCCAAGCATGAGCGAAGTCGGGTCCACCGAAACCCTCGGTTTCCAGGCCGAGGTCAGGCAACTGCTGCACCTGATGGTGCACTCGCTGTACGGCAACAAGGAAATCTTCCTGCGCGAGCTCGTCTCCAACGCGTCGGACGCCTGCGACAAGCTGCGCTTCGAGGCGCTCGTCGACACGGGGCTATGGGAGAACGATACGGAGTTGAGGATCCGCGTCGCCTACGACAAGGCCGCGCGCACGCTCGCCGTGTCCGACAATGGCGTGGGCATGTCACGCGACGAGGTGATCGCGAACATCGGCACCATCGCCAAGTCCGGCACGCGCGAGTTCTTCCAGAGCCTGACCGGCGACCAGGCCAAGGACGCGCATCTCATCGGCCAGTTCGGCGTCGGGTTCTATTCGTCGTTCATCGTCGCGGACAAAGTGACGCTCGTCACGCGCCGCGCGGGGATGGCCGCCGAGCACGGCGTGCGCTGGGAGAGCGACGGCCAGGGCCAGTACACGCTTCAGACGCTGACGCGCGAAGGCCGCGGCACGGAAGTGATCCTCCACCTGCGCGAAGGCGAAGACGAGCTCCTCTCCGGGTTCCGGCTACGCTCGGTCCTGCGCAAGTACTCCGATCACATCACGATTCCAATCCTGATGAAGAAGGAGCGGTTGGAAAATGATGTGGACAAGGACAAAGGTGAACAGGTCACCAAGGACGAAGACGAGCAGATCAACCAAGCTTCCGCCTTGTGGGCCCGGCCCAAGTCCGAGATCACGGAAGAGCAGTACCAGGAGTTCTACAAGCACGTCGGCCACGACTTCGAAGCGCCGCTCGCCTGGACCCATGCGCGCGTGGAAGGGAAGCAGGAGTACACCCTGCTCCTGTACCTGCCCGCACACGCCCCGTTCGATCTGTGGGACCGCGAGCACCGGCACGGCGTCAAGCTCTACGTGCAGCGCGTGTTCATCATGGACGACGCCGAGCAGCTCATGCCGGCATACCTGCGCTTCGTGCGCGGCGTGATCGATTCCAACGATCTGCCGCTCAACGTCTCGCGCGAGATCCTGCAGGAGTCGAAGACGGTAGAGGCGATCCGCGCCGGGTGCGTCAAGCGCGTGCTGTCGCTGCTCGAGGAGCTCGCGGAGAACGACAAGGACAAGTACGCCACCGTCTGGAGGGAGTTCGGACTCGTGCTGAAGGAGGGCGTGGCCGAGGACTACGCGAACCGCGAGCGCATCGCCAAGCTGCTGCGCTTCAGCTCGACCCGCGAGGAGAAGGAAGACCCGAGCGTATCGCTCGCCGACTACATCTCGCGGATGAAGGAAGGCCAGGACAAGATCTACTACATCACCGCCGACTCCTTCGCCGCGGCGCGGGCGAGCCCGCATCTGGAGATCTTCCGCAAGAAGGGCGTCGAGGTGCTGCTGATGCACGACCGCGTCGACGAGTGGGTGGTGGCCAACTTGACCGAGTTCGAAGGCAGGACGCTCCTATCGGTGGCGAAGGGCGACCTCGATCTCGGCAAGCTCGAAGACGAAGCGGAGAAGAAGGAGCAGGAGAAGGAGGCGGGCGAGTTCAAGGAGCTGACCGACAAGATCGCGAGGGTGCTCGGCGAGAAGGTCAAGGAAGTGCGCGTCACCCATCGCCTCACCGACTCGCCCGCGTGTCTGGTCGCGGAAGCGTCGGCGATGAGCACGAATCTCGAGCGGCTATTGAAAGCGGCGGGCCACAAGGTGCCGGAGACCAAACCCACGCTGGAAGTGAACCCGCAGCACCCGCTTGTGCAGGCGCTCAAGCGCGAGTCCGACGAAAAGCGCTTCGCCGACTGGAGCCACATTCTCTTCGACCAGGCGGTCCTAGCCGAGGGCGGTCAGCTCGGCGAGCCGGGGGCATTCGTAAAGCGGCTCAACGAGCTGATGCTCTCGCTCGCCGGCTCGGGGCCGAAGCTCTGGACGCCGGGGGGTTGACGTTACGGAGCCGCCCCACGAATGCATTCGGCGCGGTCGCTGATGACGCCTATCGTTTCTGGATAGCGCGCTCGATCCTCAGGAGCGTCGACTTGCCGCAGCCCGACGGCCCCACGGGTTGCCGCCGGAGGCATTGGTGTGCGGGCGGTAACCATGGGCTTTCGCAAGGCGCGATAATCATGGCCCGGCGTGGCGCGATCGCCGCGCCGACAAACTGGAGAGGACGCATGGTCGAGATCGGCGTATGGGAAGACGCGGAGCCCGGCGTTCGCCGGCGAATCCTGCAAGCGCAGGGCAGGCTGATGCTGATGGAGGTGCAGTTCGCCGCTGCCGCCGCAGGATACGAGCACAGCCACCTGCACGAGCAGATCAGCTATTGTCTGGCAGGACGGTTCGAGTATTCGCTCAACGGGCGCACCCATCTCTTGGCGGCGGGCGAGTCCATCTATGTGCCGAGCAACGCCCGGCACGGCGCGAAGGCGGTGGACGCAGGCACGCTCATCGACGTGTTCACGCCTGTACGCGAGGATTTGCTCGCGCGCCGTTAGCCGAGGGGGCGGCCGCGCGTGCCGCGAGTCGGTGCGCCGGACCCACCGGGGCCATGGCATCCGGCCTGGTGAACTGCCGCCACGAGCCCGGCGGACGTCAAATGTGGGGCCCGACCTCCGGCGTCTCCCGCTCCGGCCACGGGTGCTCGGACTTCCCGCTGAAGATCGCGCTGATGTCGGCGGGCGCGAGCGTCCAGTCGCCGCGCGCGATCTCGACCTGGAGCTGACCCGGTCCCCAGCCCGAATAGCCGATGAAGATCCGCAACCCCTCCATCGGCTTCTCGCGGCCGAGGAGCTTGCGCAGCAATTCCCCGTCCCTGCTGAGATAGACGCCGTCGAGAACCTGAACTGCATCCTCGGGCGGCGTATCGGCGCGAAAGAGGAACGACACGCTCTCGATCTGGACGGGACCGCCGAAGTACACCTTGTCGTCCAGTTGCGCGAGGCGCTTCACATCGGGAAACAGCTCCGAAACGGGAATCCTCGTGGGCCTGTTGATGATGAGGCCGGCGGGCGCGGGACCGAGGTTGTTCATCACGAGCACGACCGCGTCCTTGAAATTGGAATCGGGCAGCTCCGCGCGGGCGACGATGAGGATCGTGGTTACGGGCTTCGCCGTGTCGGCGGACGCCGGCCACGACATCCCGAGCACAAGCAGGAATATGCAGAGGGTTCGGGTCACTGTACCGCCAAGAGTTATCGGCGGACTATAGCCTTCGGTGTCAGGAGTCCGCAATTCCGACTCATAGAGATTCCTTCTCGGATCAATCGAGCTTCAGCGGGACATCCCTCAGGAAGACGGTGAGGTCGGTGGTCGGCGGATTCGCGGGCACCTGATAGAGCATGTCCGCGATGTAACCCCGATGATAGGTCGTGTGGTTGGCGAGATGCAGAGCAATCTCCCGACACGTCATCGTGCCCTCGCCGCCGCCGACGAACGTGAAGTGGACTTTTCGCCCGAGCTCGGCATCCGTGAGCCGATCGCTCCAGGCGATATACCAGTCGTCCAACGCCCGCTGCTTACGCCGCAGCTCGTCCAGAGGCGGATGGTCGGGCGTATTCCGCGCCGTGAAGCCGTGCTCGTGCCCCTCGAGGTGCGCCTGGAAAATGAGGTCGATGACGTAGACGTGATTGAGCGTATGGACGATGTTCTTGAACACGCTGCGCCGCGGCTTGGTCGCTTCGCCCTCCGGCAGTGCGGCGACGGCATCGAAGACGCGTTCGTTGGCCCAGGCCATGTAGCGCGTGAGCATGCGAACGTCGCGCAGAGTCGTCATGGCATCGAGTGTGCTAGCCTGCCGCGGCTCGGTAGGCGGCGATCTCCCAATCGCCGCTCGGCTCATCGTGTCGAAGCACGTAGACGTTCCCGTCGTCAGCATCGACTTTGAACCACCGCTGCGTGGGCGCGAACCAGCGATCGACGATGGCGCGGACCTCGAGC
>DASVPH010000063.1:0-10186 GCA_036382945.1 Casimicrobiaceae bacterium | reverse complement strand
GCGGGCCACTCATCTGGCCGCGCATATCCGAGACCGAACAGAACGCCATCGACGCAACCTGCAGAAAGCTCTATCGATTCCTCAATCAATCAACGGTGACGGAACGACCGAAATCCACCCATAAATTCCGCTGACGAACCCTTTTGCATATAGTGCTGTTGAGTGGATTCGAACCACCGACCTACTGATTACGAATCCGATAGGCATGCCCCTCAGCAGGCATTTCTCATAGTACAGGAGATTGCCGGGTTATGCGGGAAATTGGCTCCGAGTGCGTATCCATTGCGTATTGAGCAATCCGCGCTAGACTCCGCGCCATCACGTCTGCGGGGACCCAGGTGTCCGGCGACTTTCTCGATCGCATCTGCCGCGTGATCGCCGAAGCGGCGCGCGAAGGCGGTCCGCGTGCCGTCTTGCTCGCCGAGATCGAACTGCGCAAACAGTATGGCGGCAAGCGACCGTACATCCCGAAGACAGTGCCGCAGGAGCGCTTAAATCACGCCAGGAGCGGCGCACCGCATGAGGATGATAGGTAGCCGCCGATGGAACGCGCGCCGGAAATCAAGTGTACGAAGTCGCCGCAGTCCAGGTGCGCGGCTGCGCGTTTTGGGAACGTAAGGCGGGGGCGGACGACTGATTGACTTCGTAATGCAAAATAAAACCCCGCCGAAGCGGGGCCTGTCGCGGCTTGAGTGCGGTTACCGCCTGCGAGCGCGACGCAAGAAACCGAGTCCGGCGAGACCGATGCCGAAGAGTGCAAGCGTGGCGGGTTCGGGCGCATTGCCGACAGTACCTATCGTCGGCGTAAACGGCGTACCAGGACCATCGGGCAATAACGCGACACCCTGAACGTCTGTTATTTCGAACGGACCGTGCGTTACGGTTATCTCGATTGAGAATATGCCGTCGAGTAGCCCCGCGGCGTCGAATGGCGTCACGATGACGATGGTCAGCCCGCCCGAGGGCCCTGGGAGCGAAAATGATTTTAAGAGTGTCCCTGTCGCATTCAGCCCGTCAAAGAGATCAAAATTTGCCCCGTCACCGGCATCGAAACCTGGCAAGTCAAACAATACGTCGACTTGGTGATACGGCGGCGGCAAAACGCCGGTAGTGTCGAGGTTATAGACGACGACATCGCCGGTATTTAGCAGCAGCGCTTGCGCCGTACTTGCGGCAGCCAGCAACAGCGCAACCAAAGCGGGGGCATAGAGCTTGTTTAAGCACTTCATGTGAACTCCGTTGCCAAGAGAAAGAACCCAAAAACGCCCTGCACTGCATAGATGAATACCGAGCCGAGGTTGTCCAGTGGCTGAATGGCGAAGAACCAATCGTTCGTCCCCGAAGGATCGACGACATAAAATGCTGCTAGGCAGTCGTTGCCAAATACTGCGCCTATGAGTTCCCCCGCAGCGTCGACCTCAAGTCGTCCGGTTTCGTCCGGTATTTGCTGTCGTCTCGTCTTAGCTGATTCCATTCCATGTGAAATTGAGGTCGGTAAGCAAGCCGGTTGCATCCCCGCTCCAGATCGCCGATGATCCGCCTCCCGCAGAGCTAGCCTCGTCGCCGCGCTCCTCGCGGTCTTTGCTAACTGCAATCTTTGAGGGCATTATTGACTGAGAAACAGGGATCAGACGATCCCTCCGGCGTCCGTTTCGACCGCAGTGATCGCGCCGGAGCCGCTCTCGCTGCGAAAGCCCGTCACTTTGACGCCGGCGACGATGTCGACACCCAATGCCCGTGTCTTGCGCTCGAGTCCGGCAAGCGAGGCTTGGTTGTTCGCATAGCCGCCGCGTTTTTCATGCAGCACCGAGGTGATGTTCCTGGCCTGCCAGGCGTGAAACATGCCCCGCATGTACCGGAGGGATTCCGCTTCCCCCTCGATGAACGTCGAGTCGTAGCCGATCGCCCGCTGTTGTTCGTAGATCGTCGCCACCTGCGCGTGCATCACCTCGGGGCTGATCTGCATGTAGCCGACCGGGTGGTAGCTGTAGGCCGTTGCGTCGCTCTCCCAGACGGCGACCGAACGGGCCATCAGCTCGCGCATAGCCGGCTGGTAGTAATTGTTGCGCACGACGCCGCAGGCGATGCCCGAAGCGCCGGCGCCGATGCCTGTCTTGTCGAGCACGACGATGCGCACACCGCCGGCGCCGACGACTTTGCCCTTCGCCTTGAGTTTCTGAGCGAGGTGCATCGACGTCGACAGGCCGTGGATGCCGGCGCCGATGATCACGTAGTCCGCGCGGTCAGGAACTCGAGGCATTGCGATTGTCCTTGGGTGTAGTTTCGATGATCGATCACCGCCGCGCCGGGTTATGCTCGGCGTTCTGCACGCGACGCCTTCCGACGCGAAGGAGACACCGCGTCATTCAACCCAGTGGCGACAGGAGCTCGTCGACCAGCGCCGGCAGCGCCGCGGCATCGACGGGCAGCGAGCCGACCAGCGCCGCGATGCGCGCGCAGCGCCTTTGACCGAGCACCGGCTCCGCCAGCTCGCGATACTTGGCGCCGATTTCCTCGTCCGACAACGGACGTTCGGCGCCGCCGCGCGCTTGCGCCGGATCGGAAACCAGCGAGCGTCCGTCGGCAAGTCCAATGCGTACCCGCGCCCAGCGCTCCGTCGGAAAGCGGCTCGAAAATGCTTCGTCCTCGCACAGCGAAAACGTCGCGAGCAGCCGCGCGATCCGCGGGTCCGAAAGCCCGGTGGCGCCGATCTCGGCAGCGCCGACGCGTCCGAAGACAAGGGCCGCCGCCACGGGAAACGGAAGGTTGTACTGCGCCTCGTCGGTCGTAGCCGGAATGCGACATCGCGAGCCCAGGTCGATCGCCTCGCGAAAGCTTTCGATGCCGATCGCCACGATGTCATCGGCATCGAAGCGGTAGGCGCGCTTGAGCGAAAGCGCCGCTTCGACCGCCGGTTGCGCCCAGCGGCACACCGGGTAGGCCTTGAAGTACTGCTCGCGGATGCGCCAGCGTTGCCCCAGGTCGCTCCACAGTGCCCTCACTTCGTCGGCTTCGACCGTCAACGCCGGCGCGCCGGTAAAGCCTTCGCTCGCGAGCAGCGCGGCCGTCACGCCGGCATGCCCGCCCCACCCCGAGCCGTCCTTGAGCATCGTCGGTTGCGCGCATACGCGCAGAATCTGGCCGCGCGGACCGAGATATTCGGCGATCCCCAGCGCATCGTTCATTCGGCGCTCGTCCAAATCCAAAAGCCTTCCGCCGAGCGCCGCACAGGCGAGCGCGTTCCACGCGCCCGAGCAATGGTAGTCGGATGTGCTCGCGTGCAGCGCGATGCCGGCACGCGTGGCCAATTCGTAGCCCAGTACCAGGCAGGTGACGAACTCCCGCCCGTCGATCCGCTTGCCTCGGCCGACTCCCCCATCGACGTACGCCAGCAGCGCAGGCAGCAGCGCGACACCGGCATGGCCCTTGGTCAATACGTGTCCGTCGTGCGCATCGATCGCATCGATCGTCGATGCGCCGGCGAAGGCGGCGCCGGCGATGCTGGCGCGGCGCCCGTCGAACAGTATTCGCGCCTCGCGATCGCGACCGCACATCTGCGTCGAAGCGTATGCATTCACGATTGCCGCGGCCGGTGTGCGCGCGCCGGCCGCGCCCACGCCGATCAGGTCGGTGAGGCAGCGCAGCGCCAGCGCGACGACATCCGCCGGAAGCGAGTCGTAGTCGAGCTCGCGCGCCAGCGCCGCGGCGCCGGCAAACCGTGCCGTCCGCCGGACTGGGCGCGTGGCGAGCTCCGCCATCAGATCAAGCCGCTGCTCTTGAGAAAGTCGTGAGCGACGTCCTCGACCGTCTTCTTGTCGACGTCGACGCTGGCGTTGAGCTTCGCCATCGTTTCGTCGTTGAGCTTGGCCGAAAGCGCGTTCAACGGTTCGGCGATCTTCGGATACTTGTCGAGAATTTCCTTGCGCACGACCGGAGTCAGGTTGTACGGCGGCGCATAGTGCTTGTCGTCCTTCAGCACGACGAAATTGAACGCCGGGATACGCCCGTCGGTCGCGAACACCACGCCGGTATCGACCTGGCGGTCTTTCAACGCCGAATACACGAGGCCGGTATCCATCCGCTTGACGTTGTCGCGCGGGAATTCGAAGGCGTAGGCCGCCTGCCATCCCGGCAGGCCGTCGGGCCGCGCGTAGAACTCGGCGTTCGATGCGAAGGTCAGCTTGGCCCCGCTGTTGACCGCCTTGGCGAGGTCGCTCATTGTCACGATGTTGAGCTTCTGCGCCTGATCGCGGTTCATCGCGAAGGCGTAGGTGTTGTTGACCGGCGACATGTTGAGCCAGACGATACCTTTGGCGCCGTCGACTTCCTGAATGCGCTTGTAGGCGTCTTCGGCCGACGCGAACTTGTCGGTGATCTTGTTGAACACGCCAAGGCCGGTGCCGGTGTATTCCCAGTACACGTCGATCTGTCCGTTTTCCAGCGCCGAGCGGACCGCGGCGCTGCCCATGCCGGCCTCGCGCTTCGGACTGAAACCCTTCGCCTTCAGCAACTCCACCGTCATCGCGGTCATGATCTGCTGCTCGGTGAACGCCTTGCCGCCCACCACGATCGTCTGCGCGGCCGCGGCAACGCTCAGCGCCGCCGCCACAATTCCGCCGCAAAGAATGCCCATCGCCTTGTTCATCACGCCTCTCCTCGATTTGCCTCAAGAATTCCGCAACGGATTGACGCCGAGCGGTACCAGCCAATACTGCGCCTGCCCGAACAGGAAATCCACGGCTACCGCAAGCAGCGCGGTCGGGATCGCGCCCGCCAGCATCATCCCGTACTCCTGCAGGTCGATGCCGGTGAAGATAAGTTCGCCCAAGCCGCCGCCGCCGATCAGGAAGGCGATCGGCGCGGTGCCTACGTTGACGGCCATCGCCGTCCGTACGCCGGCGAAGGTCACGAACAGCGCGTTCGGCAGCTCGACCCGGCGCAGGATCGCGCCCGGGCTCATCCCCATGCCGTGCGCAGCGTCGACCAGATGCGCGGGCACGGCGCGCAGTCCCGCGTAGGTGTTGCGCACGATGGGAAGCAGCGTGGCGACCCACAGGCCGACGATCGCCGGCAAGGGGCCTATGCCGAGCAAAGTCATCATCAGCGCGAGCTTGCCCAACGTCGGGATCGACGTCGCCATGTTGACCGCCTGCATCGTCGCTTCCGCATAGCGCGCCATCGACGGCCTGGAAAGCCAGATGCCCAGGCTGACGCCGGTGACGATCGCCGCGCCGCCTGACACCGCCACCAGCACCAGATGCTGCCTGGTCAGGTAGATGATGTCCTTGCGGTAGCGCAGGATGTCGGTCCACAAGCCGGACGCCACCAGCACCCAAACGATCGCCAGCGCGATGCCGGCGAGCACCGCGTAGGGCAGCATCGAGCGCTGTCCCGTTTGCCAGCTGCGCGCGGCGGTAGTCATCGCCGTGCGGCGCCGTGAGCGTCGGCGGTCGCCGCCAGCCTCGCCGCGACCGATTCGCGCGTGACGACGCCGACGGAGCGCCCTTCGCCGTCGACGCAGCGCAGGACATCGACGCCGTGCTCGAGAAAGAGCGTCGCGACGCGGCGCAAATCGTCGTTCGGATTGACCGCCGGCATTTCGCGCGCGACCGCCGTCTGCGCAGTGCCTGCGGCGCTCATCACCTCGCTGACGGCGATGCGCCGCAGGCGCTTCAACGTTCGGTCGCTGCCGACGAAGCTCGCGACGAACTCGTTGGCGGGTTGGCCCAGCAGCTCGTCCGGCGCCGCATACTGCTCGAGGCGGCCGGCGCGAAAGATCGCGATGCGGTCGGCCATCTTCACCGCTTCGTCGATGTCGTGGCTGACGAACAGGACCGTCTTGCGCAGCGCTTTCTGCATGCGCAGGAACTCGTCCTGGATGACTTCGCGATTGACCGGGTCGACCGCGCCGAACGGCTCGTCCATCAAAAGCACCGGCGGATCGGCGGCAAGCGCGCGGGCGACGCCGACGCGCTGCGCCTGGCCGCCCGAAAGCTCGTTCGGATACCGGTCGAGAAATTCTGCGGGATCCAGCGCCAGCATCGCCAAGAGCTCCTCGGCGCGCCGGCGCATCCGGGCGCGATCCCAATTCAGCAGCCGCGGCACGACGCCGATATTCTCGGCTACGGTCATGTTGGGAAAAAGCCCGATCTGCTGGATGACATAGCCGATCGTGCGGCGCAACTCGACCGGGTCGGCGGCGCTGGTGTCGCGTCCCTGGATGAATACCTTGCCCGAGGTCGGCGCGACCAGCCGATTGATCATCCGCAAGGTCGTCGTCTTACCGCAACCGGACGGCCCCAGCAAAACGCAGGTCTCGCCGGCGCGGACTTCGAAGCTGACGCGATCCACCGAGGCGACGCCGCCGTGCGCCGCCGGGTAGACCTTGGTGAGCGCTTCGAGCCGGATCATGTTCGCGTTCCCATCGGTCGCTTCAACCCGCACGTTCCGCGGCGCCCTTCGGCGTGAGCCGGCGCTGCAGCCAGAGCAGCCCGTAGTCCGCCGCGATGGCGAGCAAGGCCAGCGCCAGCGCGCCGGTGATCAATTGACGGACGTCGGTCTGCGAGATTCCGCGGGAGATGAAGGTGCCCAGCCCTCCGGCGCCGATGTACGCGGCGATCGCGGTAACGCCGATGTTGATCACGACGGCGATCCGTATGCCGGCAATGATCACCGGCAAAGCGATGGGGATTTCGACCCGCAGCAGGCGCTGCGAGGTGGACATGCCCATGCCCATCGCGGCCGAGCGCAGAGCAGGATCGACGTTGCGTATGGCGGTGTAGGTGTTGCGCACGATCGGCAGCTGCGCATAGAGCATCGCGGCGATCACCGCGGGCAGGTAGCCGATCCCCTGGCCGATCTTGGACAGGAGCGGGATGAGCACGCCGAACAGCGCGATCGAAGGGATGGTCATCACGATCGAGCCGAGGTAGAGCACCGTGTCGGCGGTGCGCTGGCTCTGGGTGATCGCGATGCCCAGCGGAACGCCGGTCAGGATCGCGAATCCGACGGCGACACCGACAATCGATACGTGCTCGACCGTGCGCTCGCCGATGGCCGGCAGGTTGTGCAGAATGAACGCCAAGGTTTCCACCGCCATCCTCCGCAGCGCTTTGCGCGCCGTGCCGCGAGCTCTCGCCGCCAGCCCAGTCGGCGCGCCGGGACGCAAGTGTTACAGATGCGACCGGGGTTGGTCTACCGCTGACTTGGGCGACCCGGTCTCCCCGGCGACGCGGAACCGGGCGGCGGTCGGGGGCAGGACACCGCCGGCGCGTCGCACCGACGACAATCGGCGTCGCGCCGCGGCTGGTCGCGGGCCGACTAAAAATGCGATAGTTGCGGCTTCGCCCCCGGGGCAATGCCATGACCAAGACAGGAACGCAACCCCACTCGAACTCGCTGTTGCAGCGCCTCGATCAGGGACCGGTGATCTGCGCCGAGGGCTACGTGTTCGAGCTCGAGCGACGCGGCTATCTTCAAGCCGGCGCCTTCGTCCCCGAAGTCGTTCTCGAGCACCCCGAAGTCGTCGCGCAACTGCATCGCGATTTCGTGCACGCCGGATCCGATGTCGTGGAAGCGCTCACCTACTACGCGCACCGGGAGAAGCTGCGCATCATCGGCCGTGAAAAGGACCTGGAGCCGATCAACCGTCGCGCGCTCGAGATCGCCAAGGAAGTGGCCGCCGAAAGCGGTGCTTTGTTCGCAGGCGACATCTGCAATACCAACGTCTACGATCCTGCCGACGCGGCTTCGCACAAGGCGGTGCGCGCGATGTTCGAGGAGCAGGTCGGCTGGGCGGTCGACGCCGGCGTCGACTTCATTATCGGCGAAACATTTTCCTACGCGCAGGAAGCCCTGATCGCGCTCGATGTGGTCAAGCGTGCCGGGCAGACCGCGGTGATTACGCTGGCGATGCACCAGGCCGACGTCACGCGCGAGAACTGGCGCGTCGCCGATGCATGCAGGAAGCTCGCCGATGCCGGGGCCGATGTCGTCGGCTTGAACTGCATCCGCGGCCCGGCCACGATGATGCCCTTGTTGCGCGAGATCCGTGCCGCGGTCAAGACCCATCTGGCTGCCCTGCCCGTCCCGTACCGTACCAGCGAAGCGCAGCCTTCGTTCCAATCGCTGCGCGACACGCATTGGCACTACGACGAGGGCACCCGGCCGTTTCCCGTCGCGTTGGACCCCTTCACCTGCAACCGTTTCGAGATCGCGGAATTCGGGCGCCAGGCGCTGGAGCTCGACATCCGTTATCTGGGCGTGTGCTGCGGCGCCGGCCCGCATCACATTCGTGCGCTCGCCGAGGCCGTGGGCAAGCGGCCGCCGGCGAGCAAGTATTCACCCGACATGTCCAAGCACGCCTTCCTGGGCTCGCACGAGCGCATCAAGAAGGTGCAGAAGGATTACGCCAACAAGCTCTAGCAGATACTTCTACCATCAGGCGGGTCGAAGGATAGCTGCCGCGTGGTGTCGCCGCGGTTGGTCTTCAACGCGGGCGCGACCTTTATCGTGTCGCGCGCTCGTCCAACGTCGCGGCCCGCTCATCGCTGGGCCTATGGCCATAGACGGCGCGATAGCAGCGGCTGAAATGCGAAGCCGAGGCGAAGCCGCACGCCACGGCGATATCGAGTATCGGCTTGGGCGTCTGCAGCAGCAGCGCCCTCGCCTTGTCGAGCCGCAACTCCAGATAGTGGCGGCGGGGGCTTGCGTGCAGATACCTGGCGAACAACCGCTCGAGCTGGCGTGACGAAAGTTTCACATCGGCGGCAATTTGCCTGACGTCGCGCGGCTCGTCGGCGGTAGCTTCCATCAAGCCCAACGCCGCAATCAGCTTTTGATTGGCGCCGCCGAGCTTGGCCTGTATCGCCATGCGTTGCCGGTCCTTCGCATCGCGAATGCGCGGGTGAATGAATTGCTCGGACACGCCGTTGGCCAGAGCCCGTCCGGCCCGGGCGGTGATCAGCTGCAGCATCATATCGAGTGCCGCGATGCCTCCCGAGCAGGTATACCGATCGTCGTCGATGACAAAGATATCGTTGGTCGTGCGCACGCGCGGAAACTCCTCGGCGAACGCCGCCAGGCTTTCCCAATGCAGCGTGCCACGCCGGCCGTCCAGCAGCCCGGCGCGCGCCAGCGCGTAGGCTCCCAGGCTGATGCCGCCGACCGATGCACCGGTCCGAAGCAGGCCGCGCAACCATTGAGCGAGCGGCTTGTCGCCCGCTCCGACGTCGGGCGTGCCCGCGCAGACGAGCAAGAGGTGCAGCCGGCCGCTGTCGCGGATGGAGCCTTCAGCCGCTATTCCGATGCCGTTGCTCGCGCGCACCGGATCGCCGTCGCGCGAATAAAGACGCCACTCGAACAGTCTCTCCCCGGCCAGGCGATTGGCGGCGCGCAACGGCTCGATCGCCGCTGCAAAGGCCATCATCGGAAAGTCCGGAACCAGGTAGAAACCGACGATGCACGGAGAAGCCGCTTCCCGGGCGGCCCTCGCCATCGGCGCGACTGCGGAGCGAGAATTCTTGACCGGCCGCGGCATGCGCGCAATGTTACCGCAAGGCCGGCCCGGCGCAGCTCGCGCTATCGCTTCAACGGCTATTGCGCCGGCGGCCCGCAATCGCTGCAACAACAAGCGCTGTTTGCGATGCCTTGTGCGCTGCGGCGCCGCCGGGCGTGAGGGCCCTTACCCGGTCGCCGCCTTCTTGTGCAGGCGGGTCTTCGCACGCGCGAGATACTCGTCGAAGTACTTGAGCACCTCGTCAACGTGCTTCGGCGAATCGGAAGGCCTCAAGTCGCGTTCCGACGCGCCATTGTCCGCGCACCACACGCGAGAACCGCTGACCAGCGCGCCCTTGGTCTTCTTCGCGGCCTGCGGGTCCTCCATGTAGATATAGCAGCGGGCGAACGGCTCCGGCTTGTCCCAATTGAAGGATAGGAAATCCAACGGCACGATGCGTCATCGCGAGCAGCGTAGTACGTCATGACTTGCCCGGACTGATGGGAAGCTGGGATGGTCCAGGGTCGCTGCGAGGCCACGGTACCCCGGGGTGCGGATGTTTGGGGAGCGTCAGCGAGTTCGCGTCGCGTGTCCGGCGACCGCCGGCATGCGCCTACCCGGCGGCGCGCTTGGCTGGCGGTCGACGCTCGGCGTTACCAAGTGATGCGTTGAGCGAATTCGTACTCCGGT
>DASVPH010000062.1:0-22467 GCA_036382945.1 Casimicrobiaceae bacterium | reverse complement strand
TCGAGGAGCCGATGGCCGCCGCGATCGGCGCCGATCTGCCGATCTCCGAGGCCACCGGCTCGATGGTCGTCGACATCGGCGGCGGCACCACCGAGGTCGGCGTGATCTCGCTGGGCGGCATGGTCTACGCGGGCAGCGTGCGCGTCGGCGGCGACAAGTTCGACGAAGCGGTCGTCAACTACATCCGCCGCAACTACGGGATGCTGATCGGCGAGACCACCGCGGAGCAGATCAAGAAGACGATCGGCTCGGCGTTTCCCGGCTCCGAGGTGAAGGAGATGGAGGTCAAGGGCCGCAATCTCGCCGAGGGCATTCCGCGCAGCTTCACGGTGTCTTCGAACGAGATCCTCGAAGCGCTCACCGATCCGCTGAACAGCATCGTTTCCGCGGTGAAGAGCGCACTGGAGCGCACCCCCCCGGAGCTCGGCGCCGACATCGCCGAGCGCGGCATGGTGCTCACCGGCGGAGGCGCCTTGCTGCGCGACGTCGACCGGCTATTAATGGAAGAGACGGGGCTGCCGGTGATTGTCGCCGACGATCCGCTGACCTGTGTGGTGCGCGGCTGCGGCAAGGCGCTCGAGAACATGGAAAAACTCTCGACGATCTTCACTTCGGACTAGGCACGGCTCGGCGTTGAGCGTTCGGCGTCGAGCAAGGGAGGACCGGCTTGGTACGCTGAACGCTCGACGCTCAACCCGACGATGCGTCACCTTCCGGTCGAGCCGCCACCCTTCTTCCACCGCGGGCCGTCGCCGCTGGCCAAGCTCGCCTTCTTCGGTTTGTTCTCGCTCGCCCTGCTGTTCACCGACACGCGCTATCGGTATCTCGAGAGCGTCCGTCAGGCCGTGGCCACCGCCCTCTATCCACTGCAACGCTCGGTGCAACTGCCGGGCGAGGCGATCGGCTATCTCGCGACGTATCTCTCCTCGCAACGGGGGCTGGCCCTCGACAACGCGGCGCTCCAGGAACGGTTGCTGGCCGAGGCGCTATCGGTCCAGGGCTACCGGTCGCTCGAGCAGGAGAATGCCCGCTTGCGCGCGTTGCTCAACGTCGAAGCGCGCTTTCCCGGTGCCGCGACCGCGGCCGAAGTGCTGTATTCGGGGCGCGATCCTTTCACGCAGAAACTCTACGTCGACAAGGGCGAGACCGCGGGTGTGCAGCCGGGGCAGGCCGTCATCGACGAGACCGGCGTGGTCGGCCAGGTGACGCGAGTGCTCCCCACCATGGCGGAGGTCACGCTGGTGACGGACAAGGACCACGCCGTGCCGGTGAAAGTGGAGCGCAGCGGCGTGCGCAGCGTGATGTACGGGGCAGGCGGCGGGCGGCTGCCGGAGCTGCGCTTCCTGTCGCCGAACGCCGAGATTCAGGCCGGCGACCGGCTGGTGACCTCGGGCATCGACGGCACGTATCCTGCGGGCCTCGTCGTGGCACAAGTCGTCTCCGTCGAACGCGACACCGGGCAGATGTTCGCGCGCGTGCTCGTCACGCCGCTCGCCGGGGTCGAGAAGAGCCGTTACGTGCTCGTGCTGGGGCAAGCCGCCGCCGCGGTGCAGCCGCGGCCGGAGGAGCCGGCCGAGACCGAAGCGCCGCCCAGGGGTCGCCTCAAGCGACGGCCCTGAACCGCGTTCGCGATGGCCCAGTTCTCCACCTTTGTTCCGGCGCGGCCCGAGGAGATCCTGCTCCCGGTACGGCCGTGGTTTGTGCTGCTCACGCTTTTCCTCGGTCTCATGGGCAACATCGCGCCGGTCGGTGGCGTCGCGCTGGCGCTCAAGCCCGACTTCCTCGCGCTCGCGCTCCTGTATTGGTGCATCCGGGAGCCGGGGCTGATCGGCGTCGGGATCGCCTGGTGGCTCGGTTTGCTCATGGATGTTGCCGACGCCACCGTGTTCGGGCAGCATGCGCTCGCGTACGCCGTGCTCGCCTACGCGGCCGAGTATTTTCGCCGGCGCGTGCTGCGCTTCCCGCTCTGGCAGCAGGCGGCGCAGGTTGCGCTGCTGCTGCTGCTCAACGCCGGGCTGGTGCTGCTCGTGCGCGTGGTCGGCGGCGCGCCGCTGCCGCGCTGGACCTACGCCGTCGGCCCGCTGGTCGGGGCGTTCCTCTGGCCGGTCGTGACGGTGTTGCTCCAGTGGCCACAGCGGCCACGGCGCGCGCGCTCGGAGTACTGAAGGGCCACGATGCGCCGTCTTTTCGTCGACCGCAAGAGCTCGAGCCTCCCGTTCGGGGCGCCCGAGCTCAGGGATCCGGCGCGCGAACTCCTCCACTTCCGGCGCCGACTCGTCACCGGCGCGGTGCTGATCGTCATCGGTTTCGCGGGGCTCCTGGCTCGCTTCGTGTATCTGCAGATCTACCAGTATGCCCATTACCAGACGCTCTCCGACAGCAACCGCATCGCCATCGTGCCGATCGCCCCCAATCGCGGCGTGATCACCGATCGCAACGGCATTGTGCTCGCGCAAAGCTATTCGGGCTACACGCTCGAGGTGACGCCTTCGCGCGTCAAGAATCTCGACGCGACGATCGACGAGCTCGCACGGCTGGTCGACATCCAGCCGCGCGACCGCAAGCGCTTCAAGCGGCTGCTCGAGGAAACCAAGAACTTCGAGAGCCTGCCTCTGCGCACGCGGCTGTCCGACGAAGAGGTCGCGCGCTTCGCGGTCAACCGCTACCGCTTCCCCGGCGCGGAGATCAAGGCGCGGCTGTTCCGCCAATATCCGTTCGGCGAGCTCGCCTCGCACCTGATCGGCTACATCGGCCGCATCAACGATGGCGATCTGGAGCGCATCGACGGCTGGAACGAAACGGCCAACTACAAGGGCTCCGACTACATCGGCAAGGTCGGCCTGGAGCTGTCCTACGAGCGCGAGCTGCACGGCACGACCGGCGTCGAAGAGGTCGAAGTCGACGCCGGCGGGCGCGCCGTGCGCACGCTCTCGCGCACGCCGCCGATCTCGGGCAACAACCTCCGGCTGTCGCTCGATATCAAGCTGCAGCGGGCCGCGGAGGCCGCCTTCGGCGAGCGCCGCGGCGCGCTGGTGGCGATCGACCCATCCAACGGCGAGGTGCTCGCGCTCGTCTCCAAGCCGGGGTTCGATCCGAATCTTTTCGTCGATGGCATCGACCCGGCCAACTGGGACGCGCTCAACACCTCGCCCGACAAGCCGCTGCTCAACCGTCCGTTGCGCGGGGCGTATCCGCCGGGATCGACGATCAAACCGTTCCTCGCGCTCTCCGCGCTCACCTCGGGCAAGCGCACGGCCACGCAGCAGATCTTCGACCCCGGATTCTTCCAGATCCCGGGCAAGCGGTTTCGCGACGACAAGCCGGGCGGGCACGGCTACATCGACATGCCGCGGGCGATCATCGTCTCCTGCGACACCTACTTCTATGCGCTGGGCGCCGACGCCGACATCGACGTGAGCCACGACTTCCTCGCCCAGTTCGGCTACGGCAGCGCGACCGGCATCGACATCGAGGGCGAGCTGGCGGGCGTACTGCCTTCGCGCGCCTGGAAGCGCGAGCGCTTCTCGGGCCCGAACTACCGCGAGGAGAACCGCAAGTGGTATCTGGGCGACTCGATCTCGGCGGGCATCGGCCAGGGCTACAACGCCTTCACTCCGCTGCAGCAGGCCGTGGCGATCGCGACCCTCGCCAACGACGGCCGCGCGTTCTGGCCGCATCTGGTGCGCGCCATCGAGGACGTCAAGACCGGGACGGTGCGCGAGATCGCGCCGCGGGAAACCCGCACCGTCGCGGTCAAACCCGAGTACCTCGCGCTGGTCAAGAACGCGCTCGTCGGCGTGCCGCGCGAAGGCACCAGCGCCCGCGCCTTCGCCGGCGCGTCCTACGTGTCGGCCGGCAAAACTGGCACGGCGCAGGTGTTCTCGCTCAAGGGCGAGAAGTACGACGCGGGCCGCGTCAGCGAGCGGCTGCGCGACCACGCGTGGTACATCGCCTACGCGCCGGCGGACCGCCCGCGCATCGCGCTCGCCGTGCTGGTCGAGAACGGCGGCTTCGGCGCGCAGGCCGCCGCGCCGATCGCCCGCACGGTGTTCGACTACTATCTGCTCGGCCGCGCACCCGGCGTGGCGCCCGCGGATGCGCCGCGCACCGGCGACGACCAGTCCGACTGATGGAGAAGCCTCTCGCCTTCGTGGGCCGGCTGGGCGAATTGCTCGCGCGGCGCGTCGACGGCTTCCTGACGGCCTCCGCGCTGGCGATCGCCGGGGTCGGTCTGGTGACGCTGTTCTCGGCGTCCGATCAGAACCTCGCGCGCGTGGGCAGCCAGGCGCTCTCGCTCGGCTTCGCGCTGGTGCTGATGTGGATCGTCGCCAATATCGCCCCGCAGCAGCTCTCGCGCGCCGCGGTGCCGCTCTACGCCGCAGCGGTGCTGCTGCTCGTCGCGGTCGCGCTCGCCGGAACCACGGTCAACGGCTCGCGCCGCTGGCTCAATCTCGGCATCGCTCGCTTCCAGCCTTCGGAGCTGATGAAGATCGCGCTCCCCCTGATGCTCGCCTGGTACTTCCAGAAGCGCGAAGGACGCGTGCGCTTCGTCGACTTCATCGTCGCCGCGCTGCTGACCGCGCTCCCGGTGTGGCTGATCAAGCGTGAGCCGGACCTCGGCACCGCGCTGATGATCGGGGCGTCGGGGTTCTTCGTGCTGTATCTCGCCGGCCTGTCGTGGAAGGTCATCGCCGGGCTGGTCGTGCTCGCCGCTGCGGCCGCGCCGCTGGTTTGGCCGCATCTGCGCGACTACCAGCAGCAGCGCATCCTCACCTTCCTCGATCCCACCCGCGACCCCCTGGGCGCGGGCTATCACAGCATGCAGGCCTCCATCGCGCTGGGCTCGGGCGGGGTCATCGGCAAGGGGTGGCTCAACGGCACGCAGACGCATCTCGAGTTCCTGCCCGAACGGCACACCGATTTCATCTTCGCGGTGTTCGGCGAGGAGTTCGGTCTGATCGGCGCGATCGTGCTGCTCGTGCTGTACCTGTTGCTGATCGGCCGCGCGCTGGTGATCACCGCCAACGCGTCCACGCTGTTCACGCGCCTTCTCGCCGGCTCGATCACGCTGATGTTGTTCACCTACGCCTTCGTCAACATGGCGATGGTGAGCGGACTGCTGCCCATCGTCGGCGTGCCGCTGCCGCTCGTCTCCTACGGCGGGACCGCGCTGGTGAGCCTCTTCGTGGGTCTGGGCATCCTGATGAACGTGCAGGCCAACCGCAAGCTGGTCAAGACCTGACGCCGTGAGAGGGGCGCTTCTCGCCGCGGTCCTGCTCGCGCTCGCGGGCTGCACTGCGACGCCGACACGCTCGCCGCCGACACCGTCGGTCGCTGCTGCGCCCTCGCCGCCCTCTACCCGACCCGGCGGCTACTACAAGGACGACGGTCCCGGTGAGAATCCGCCCGCCAATCTCGACGGCATTCCCGACGCGATCCCGAAGCTCGAACCGCTCAATCGCTTCGCCAACCGGCCCTACTCGGTGTTCGGCGTCAACTACGTCCCGGCGACGAGCCTCCGGCCGTACCAGGAGCGCGGACTCGCGTCGTGGTACGGGCGCAAGTTCCACAACCAGAAGACCTCGATCGGGGAGCCCTACGACATGTACGCGATGACCGCGGCGCATCCGACGCTGCCTCTGCCGTCGTACGCGCGCGTGACCAACCTCGCCAACGGGCGGAGCGTGGTCGTGCGCGTCAACGATCGCGGTCCGTTTCATCCCGGACGCATCATCGATCTCTCGTACGCCGCCGCGTACCGCATCGGCATCGCGCAGGACGGCAGCGGCGAGGTCGAAGTCGAGAGCGTGTTCCCGACCGGCGCGCCGGTCGCGCCCGTGTTGCCGCTACCGAAACTCTCGGCGAGCGAGCCTGCGGTGGCCACGCCGATCCCGGTCGGGCAGGCGCGCGGCGGTTATGCCGTGCAGCTCGGCGCGTTCGCGAACAACCTCAACGCGCAGGCGCTCGTCCAGCGTCTCGCGAACCAAATCGCGCCGCTCGGCGTCGAAGCGAACGTGCACGAAGAGGGAGGGTTGTACCGAGTGGCCGTAGGACCGTATCGGACTCGTGATGAGGCGAAACGCACCGCGGATCGGCTGCGGGCGGTGCTCGGCCTCGACAGTACGATCAAGGCGCACTAAGGAAGCTCTGAAATATCCCCACGTGGATTGCGCTGCGAGCAAAATGCGGATGAATGCGAGACGACCGACGAAGGTAATAGTTCATCCTGTTACCGAGGAGGGCGGCGAAGCAGGCGCCGCAATTTGCCGCAGCCCGGAGGGACGGCCGCGTTTCGGGCGGTCTACTTTGTCGCAGCTTCGCTCGTGTCCGCCCGGTACACGTCGCTCGCTGCCTCATTGGCCAATGAGGTATCCCATCCCGAAACGCGACCGTCGCAACCGCGCGGAGGTATTTCAGAGGTTCCCTAGGGCCCGTTCGCCCCGAGCCTGTCGAAAGGTGAACGGACCCCTCGCCGAAAGGCGGGCGGGGTCGCGGTTCGACAGGCTCACCGCGAATGGATAGGAGTCGATGGTCTTCTTGGAGGAGCGTGCAATGAAACTCGGAATGTGGTTGGGGAAACTACTGGCCGGAGCGGCGCTCGGCGCGCTTGCGGCGGCCGCTTCGGCGCAGGGCGTCGTGAAGCTCGGGATGGTGGGCGAATTCTCCGGACCGTTCGCGCAGTACGGCCAGCAGATCCTGGGCGGGATGAAGGCGTACATCAAGCTCAACGGCGACACGGTGGCCGGCAAGAAGATCGAGATCGTGCAGAAGGACGTCGGCGGGCCCGCGCCGGACGTCGCCAAGCGCCTGGCGCAGGAGCTCGTCACTCGCGACAACGTCGACATCCTGGTCGGCTTCGGCTTGACGCCGAACGCGCTGGCGGTGGCGCCGGTGGCCACCGAGGCCAAGAAGGCGATGGTGATCATGAACGCGGCCACCTCGATCATCACCACCCGCTCGCCCTACATCGTGCGGGCATCGATGACGCTGCCGCAGGTCACGCAGCCGATGGCGATCTGGGCGGCGAAGAACGGCATCAAGCAGGTGTACACGGTGGTGGCCGACTACGGCCCGGGGCTCGACGCCGAGAAGGCGTTCACCGAAGCGTTCAAGAAGGCGGGCGGCGAGATCGTCGGCAGCGTGCGCACGCCGTTGCAGAACCCGGACTACGGTCCGTTCATTCAGCGCGTGAAGGACGCCAAGCCGCAGGCGGTGTTCCTGTTCCTGCCGGCGGGCGAGCAGGGCATAGCCTTCATGAAGGGCTACGAGGAGCGCGGCTTGAAGCAGGCCGGGATCAAGCTGATCGCGACCGGCGACATCACCGACGACGGCGTGCTCGAGGCGATGGGCGATCCGACACTGGGCCTCATCACCAGCTTCCACTACTCCGCCGCGCACGACTCGCCGGAGAACGCGGCGTTCAAGAAGGCCTACGCCGAGGCGAACGGCAACAAGCTGCGCCCGAACTTCATGGCCGTAGGCGGGTACGATGGCATGGCGCTCATCTACGAAGCGCTGAAGAAGACCAACGGCTCGACCGACGGCGAGAAGCTGGTCGCGGCGATGAAGGGCGCGAAGTGGATGAGCCCGCGCGGTCCCGTCATGATCGATCCGCAGACCCGGGACATCGTGCAGACGGTGTATATCCGCAAGGTCGAGAAGGTCGGCGGCGAGCTCTACAACGTCGAGTTCGACAAGTTTCCCGATCAGAAGGACCCGGGGAAATGACGCAACGGTCCAAGAGCGCGAGCTGAAACCGCAGCGCGATTGGAAACCGTTGCGTCATCCCGGACGAGCGCGAAGCGCGAGATCCGGGACCCAAGTTCGGAACCCGGTGGCGCTCACGGTTCAAACTTGCGCCCCGGCCTCAAGCCGGGGCGACCTGCCATTCGATCCCGTTGTGACGGTTGGGTAGCGGAACGCGACGAGAATGACCGCCATCGTCAGCTTCATCGGCGTGCTGTTCGACGGGCTGGCGTACGGGAGCCTGCTCTTCCTCATCAGCATCGGGCTGTCGGTGACGATGGGGCTGATGAAGTTCATCAACCTCGCGCACGGCGCCTTCGCGGCGCTCGGCGGCTACGCCGCCGTGATCGCCATGTCGCGGCTCGGCGTGCCGTTCCTGCCGGCGCTGGCCATCGCCTTCGTGCTGAGCGGCGCGGTCGGCGCGCTGCTCGAGCGCGTCCTCTACCGCCGGCTCTATCGCGCGGCGGAACTCGACCAGGTGCTGTTCACCATCGGCCTCACCTTCATGTCGATCGCCACCGCGACCTACTTCTTCGGGCCGGCGCAGCAGCCGGTGCGCCTGCCCCCGTTCCTGACCGGCCAGGTGCGCGTGCTCGGCCTCGACCTCGGGACGTACCGGCTGTTCCTGATCGCGACGGTCGCGCTGCTGACGTTGCTGTTGACCTACCTGGTCGAGCGCACGCGGTTCGGCGCCCAGGTTCGCGCGGCGGTGGACAACCAGCAGGCGTCGGTAGGCCTGGGCATCAACGTCGAGCGCGTGTTCAGCATCACCTTCACGCTCGGTTCGGCCTTGGCGGGTCTCGGGGGAGGGCTCGGCATCGACGTGCTCGGGCTCGATCCGACCTTCCCGCTGAAGTACATGGTCTACTTCCTGCTCGTGGTCGCGGTCGGCGGCGCGGGAACGATCCGCGGCCCTTTGCTCGCGGCGCTGCTGCTCGGTGTCCTCGACGTCGCGGGCAAGTATTACGTCCCGCAGATCGGCGCGTTCATCATCTACGCGGCGATGGTGACGTTGCTGCTCGTGTTTCCTTCCGGCCTGCTCGGGCGGCGATCGTGACCAGTCTGCCGACGCTGCGCTGGAGCCGGTACGAGATCGCGTTCTGGCTGATCCCGGTCGCCGCTTTCTTCCTGTTCCCGAGCTACCTCACGCTGGGCAGCCAGATCCTGATCGCGGGCCTGTTCGCCCTGTCGCTCGACCTGATCCTCGGTTACGCCCGCATCATCTCGCTCGGTCACGCGGCGTTCTTCGGGTTGGGCGCGTACACGGCGGGACTGCTGGCGCGGCACGGCTACGGCGAGCCGCTCTCCGGGCTCGTGCTCGCGGCCGCGATCGCCGCGGCGGCGGGATGGATCACGAGCTTCCTGATCGTGCGCGGACAGGATCTCACGCGTCTCATGGTGACGCTCGGCATCGGGCTCATGCTCTACGAGGTCGCGAACCAGGCCTCGTCGATCACCGGCGGCGTCGACGGACTGTACGGCGTCGAGATGAAAAAGATCTTCGGCCTGTTCGGTTTCGGCTTGGACGGCAGGACCGCGTATGTGTACAGCCTCGTCGTGCTGTTCCTCGTCTTCAACGTGGCGCGTGCGCTGGTGCGCTCGCCCTTCGGGCTGAGCCTCAAGGGCATCCGCGAGGGCGAGCGGCGGATGCCGGCGATCGGCGCCTCGGTGCGGCGCAAGCTCGTCGCCGTCTATACCGTCGGCGCGGGCATCGCCGGCATCGCCGGAGCGCTGCTCGCGCAGACCACGCAGTTCGTCGGCATCGACGTCTTCGGCTTCGAGCGCTCGGCCGAGCTGCTTATCATGCTGGTCCTCGGCGGCACCGGCTATCTGTACGGCGGTCTGCTGGGCGCGGCGGTGTTCATGCTGCTCCAGGATTATCTCGCCAATCTCAACCCGGTCTACTGGCAGTTCTGGCTCGGGCTGCTGCTCGTGCTGCTGGTGCTCTTCGCGCGCGGCGGGCTGATAGGCGGGCTGGTGTCGCTGCGGCGGCGGTTGGCAAACGCCAAGGCATGAGCGCGGCGCTGCGCACGCAAGCGTTGTCGAAGGCGTTCGGCGCGTTCGTGGCCAACAGCGAGATCAGCCTCGCGTTCGAAGCCGGTGCGCGGCACGCGCTGATCGGTCCCAACGGCGCGGGCAAGACGACGTTCATCAACCTGCTGACGGGTTTCCTCGCGCCGACCGCGGGGGAGGTCTACCTCGGGGAGGAGCGCGTCACCGACCTGCCTCAGCACGCGCGGGTCAAGCGCGGCATGACGCGCACCTTCCAGATCAACACGCTGTTCCCGGGGCTCACCGCACTGGAGTCGGTGGTGCTCGCCTGCTGCGAGCGCGGCGGCCGCGGCGGCGTTTGGTGGCGCACGGTGTCGGCGGAGCGCGCGGCGATCGACGCAGCGCGCGAGATCCTCGCCCAAGTGCGGCTCGATCGCGACGCCGACACCGCCACACGCGCGCTGCCGTACGGCAAACAGCGCCTGCTCGAGATCGCGCTGGCGCTCGCGACCCGGCCGAGGGTGCTGCTGCTCGACGAGCCGGCCGCCGGCATCCCGTCGGCGGAGAGCGCGGAGCTGTTCAACGCCATCGCGCATCTGCCGCGTGAGGTCACGATCGTGTTCATCGAGCACGACATGAACCTCGTGTTCCGCTTCGCCGAGCGCATCACCGTGCTCGTCGGCGGGTTGGTGCTGGTCGAGGGCACGCCCGAGGAAATCGCCCGCGACCCGCGCGTGCGCGAGGTCTATCTCGGCGAAGCGCAGCATGGCTGAGCTGATTCGCGCCGAGGGGCTGACGGCCGGCTACGGCGACGCGGTGGTCCTCGACGACATCTCGCTCGCGCTCGACGAAGGCGGGAGCCTCGCCGTGCTCGGCCGCAACGGTGTGGGCAAGACCACGCTATTGCTGACGTTGCTGGGGCTGACCCGGCTCAAGCGTGGACGGCTCACGTTGCGCGGGCAGGACATCACGCGCCTGCCGACGTGGCGGCGCGCGCACGCTGGGCTGGGCTGGGTGCCGCAGGAGCGGTTCATGTTTCCTTCGCTCACGGTCGAAGAGCATCTCATCGCGGTGGAGCGCCGGGGCGGGCTCTGGACGCTCGAGCGCGTGTACAAGCTCTTTCCGCGTCTCGACGAGCGGCGGCGCAATTTCGGCAATCAGCTCTCCGGCGGCGAGCAACAGATGCTCGCTATTGCCCGCGCGCTGATGACCAATCCGAAGCTGCTTCTGCTCGACGAGCCGATGGAGGGACTGGCGCCGATCATCGTGCAGGAGCTCGTCAAGGTGATCGGGGAGATCGTGCGCGCCGGCGAATTCGCGGTGATCGTGGTCGAGCAGCATGCGCGCCTGGCGCTGGGCCTGACCACGCAGGCGATCGTGCTCGAACGCGGGCGGGTGGTGCACCGGGCCGCGAGCGAGGCGCTGCTCGCCGATCCGGCGACGCTGGATCGACTGGTGGCGGTGGCGTAGTTTCCTGCTCTCGCCTGCTCTCGCCCGATGCGGGGAGGTCGCATCGGGTTGACGATGAGCAATTACCGGAGTAATGTACCCTCATGCCTATAGCTCAATCGAAGCTGACGGCCCAAGGCCAGATTTCCGTGCCTGCGGAGATTCGCAAGAAGTTGGGACTGCGTCCGGGTTCGGTATTGGAGTGGACCGAAACCGGTGGAGAGATTGTCGTCCGGCGGGCAGGTCGTTACACATCTGCTGAGGTTCATGACGTGTTGTTTGGCACTTCGCGCGGGCGGAAGGCGAAGGTGGACGTGAAGGAAGGGATCAGGCAACACATTCGCCAACGCCATGCGCGCGGTTGATACGAATGTGCTCGTGCGACTACTGGTCCGCGACGACCCGCACCAACTCGAGTCGGCCGAAAGATTTGTTGCCAAGGGTGCGTGGGTGTCGCACGTGGTGCTCGTGGAAACGCTATGGGTTCTGGACGCGGTCTATGAGCGCTCGGGCGAACAGATGGCGGCCGCGGTGGAGCGACTGCTGGCGCACGCCGACTTGACGCTCCAGGATGCCGACGTCGTCGCGGCCGCGCTTACCCAATTCCGCGCCAAGCCGACGCTGGGTTTCTCCGATTGCCTTGTGCTGGAGACTGCGCGCAAGGCCGGGCACTTGCCCCTCGGCACGTTCGACCGCCAGCTCGGGAAGGTGACAGGGGCGCATCGGCTCGACTGACTTCCGCCTGTCGCATAGCCTCCTTGCAGGTCCAATACCGGAAGTAGAGGCGAATCTCAAGGACGGCGTGCTCACCCGGCGCATCCCGAAGCGCGCGCAATACACCCCGCGCAAGATCGAGGTGCAGGGGGCTGACGCTTGGGACCGGGGCCGGACGCGCGAGCGCCCGCCCGGCAACGGCGCCCGAGCACGGCCGGGAACCCGGCTGTCGCCGGGCGATCTAACTCGCCGTAGGCATGCGGGTGGCCTGCGCGGAAGCGTAGGTCGGTGGCTCGCCCGGGTCAGGCCTACGGTTTCGGCGTCCGGGCGGCGCCCCTGGTCTTCCTCCAGGTCACCCGAGAGTGGCCGTTTTTTCGCGGAAGAAGATATATGTCCAAATCGATCAAGCACTGGCAGGACCCGGTGAACCTGATCCTCGGGATCTGGATGATCGTTTCCCCCTGGGCGCTGCAGCATCAGGGCGAGATGCCGCCGACCTGGAACGCGGTGGTCCTGGGAATCCTGATCGCTGCCGCCGCGCTCATCGCGCTGTTCAAGGTGATGGCGTGGGAGGAATGGATCAACGTCGCCTTCGGCGTCTGGCTCCTGATCTCGCCCTGGGTGCTCGGCTTCAGTGGCCTCGCCATCGCGATGTGGAATGCGGTCATCGTCGGCATCGTGGTTGCCGTGCTCGCGCTCTGGACCCTCGGGACGGACAAGGACATCGGGGGCTGGTGGAGCCAGGCAGCGTAGCGCGCGAAGCGCGTCGCCCCGGGCCGCGGCGATCGGGCGGCGCGCTCTAACCTGGCCCGGGCGGATCGCGCGACCAGAGGGCGGCGGTCGCGAAGAATCCGGTCGGAACCTGCGCCGCATGGAGCCGCCAGCGCGACGGTCGGTAGGGACCTGGACCGTCGAGGAGTTCGATTGTCTCCGCGAGGCGCACTTCGAGCTGCCGGAACGGCGCGGAGAGCCCCTCCCCGGTTGCCTTGCTCATCGCCTCCTTGCAGGTCCAGTAGCGCAGAAACCGCTCGCGCCGCGCGGTCTCGCCGAGCGGCGCAAGCATGGTCTGCTCGCTCGGGGTCAGGAATTTGCGTGCCAGCCCATCGGCGTGGACCTCGCGATCGGTGCGCTCGACGTCGACCCCGATGCGGCAGCCGCGGGCGATCCCGATCAATGCGACGTCGTCGGTGTGCGAGACGTTGAAGTCGAGATCGCATTGGCGTTGCAAATGGGGTCGCCCACGCTCGCCGCGGACGATCGGAACCGTGCCCGGCGACAGGCCGAGCGCACGCGCAAGGACCCAGCGCAGCGAAGCCCGACCGACGACGTAGCGGCGGCGTAGCGACTCGCGCCCGAAGCGCGCCGCACGCGCGTGCTCCGCCGGTGCGAGCCAGGACGACAGGCGCGCGAAGTCGATATCGCCGGCTTCGAGCGTCGCCCACCATAGCGAAATGTTCGCAGCCGGCGAGGGCAGCTCGAGGGGAACGTGCTGCGCATTGCCGGGCTCGTGGAAATCGTCTACGCTCACTCGCCGCCTTGTCGCCGAAAAAATGTGCGGGCGTCGCCTGACGCTCGGCTCCTCGATGGTCTTGCTCCTGCGCTCGCTCGGCCGCCTGCCGCTCGCCTCGCTCTACCGCTTCGCGCGCGTCGTCTATTTTGTCACGTTCCGCCTGCTGCGCTGGCGGCGCGACGTCGCCGTGCGCAACATCGCGCGCTCGTTTCCCGAGAAGACGGAGCAGGAGCGCACCGCGATCCTCGAGCGCTCGTATCGCAACATGAGCGAGGTGTTCGTGGAGCTCCTCTGGGGCTGGCGCGCGAGCGCCGAGCAGTTGAAGCAGCGCATGGTGATCGATAACCCGGAGCTCGTCGAGCGCTTCGTCGCCGAGCGCCGCTCGGTGATCCTGCTCACGGCGCACGTCTGCAATTGGGAGTGGCTGCTCCCCGGCGGCGGCGCGCACTTCGGCATCGCGATCGACGCGGTGTACAAGCCAATCCGCATGCCGAGCCTCGATGCCTACATGCGCGAGGCGCGCAGCCGCTTCGGTGGCAAGCCGATCCCGATCAAGAGCTTCGCCTTCGAGCTGCTCCGCCGCGCGGGCGAGCCGCGCGCGTACGGACTGGTCGCCGATCAGACCCCGCTCAAGAGCATGGCCAAGCACTGGACGCGCTTCCTGAACCAGGACACGGCGTTCTTCGTCGGGGCCGAGAAGATCGCCCGCTTTCTCGAAGCGCCGGTGGTCTATGTCGCCATGCGACGGCTCGAGCGCGGCCGGTATGCGGTGCATCTGCAGGTGCTCGCCGAGCCGCCCTACGCCGAGGCCGGCGACGCAAAGGAAGGCGATGCCTGGATCACCGAGCGCTACGCGCGTAAGCTCGAGCAGGAGATCCGCGCGAGCCCGGCCGATTGGCTTTGGGTGCACAATAAGTGGAAATACCCGAAGCCGGTCACCCGGACAGAACCGGCCAATCGATAATCGACCTTACAATGGAAGGCCTACGCTGTTCGTTAGTCGGACACTCGTCCGATGATCGATCAGCCTGAACCTGGGGGTGATTCAGTGCTCCAGCTTACGCGCTTCGCGATGAACACCAACACCCTCGCCGGCACGCTGGAGGAGAAGCTGCGTGCCGCGAAGGGCGCAGGCTTCGGCGCGATCGTGCTCTCGGGCGCCGATCTGGTCGGACATCCCGAAGGCGTGGAGGTCGCGGTCGAGCTCGTCGCCGGCAGCGGACTCAAGGTGGTCGCATTCCAGCTCCTGCACGATTTCGAGGGGCTGTCCGGGCATATGCTCGACTACAAGATCGACATCGCCCGGGCGATGTTCGACGTGATGCGCTCGGTCGATGCGCCGCTGCTCATCGTCGTATCGACGACCTCGCCCTACGCCAGCGGCGATCCGCACAAGATCGCGGAGGATCTCGCGATGCTGGGCGCGCTGGCTGCGGCGCCCGGGATCCGCATCGCCTACGGCGCGCTGGCGTGGGGTCGCTGGATCAGCGAATACACCGCCGCCTGGGAAGCCGTGAAGCTCACCAATCACGCCAACGTCGGGCTCGCCATCGATTCGTTCCACGTCCTGGCGCGCGGCACCTCGCGCGAGGGCTTCGATGCCATCCCCGGCGAGAAGATCTTCCTCGTGCAGCTCTCCGACTTCCTGTGGGACCTCGACGATCTCATCGAGACCGCGCGCCACCGGCGCGTGTTCCCGTCGGAGGGCAACCACAACGTGGCGATCGTCGATCTCGTCGGCCGGATCGAGCGCGCCGGCTACCGCGGCGAATACTCGTTCGACGTCGTCAACGACGAGTACCTGCACCTGCCGGCCCCGGCTGTCGCGGCGCGCGGCCGGAGGGCGGCGACGTGGCTGTGCGCGCAGGTTGCCGGCCCGCTGCGGCACTAGCCGGGGCATGCACTCACTTTCTGACCGAGGTGGTGAACGGCAAGCAGGTCGTGAGGCAGGTCCTGCCGCCGGTGAATCCGATCCAGTACGGATAGGCAGCGCTGCCTGAGATGCGGCCGCGCCCCCCGGGCGCGGTCGCACACCGCGAAGGAGGAGGCATGGCCGATTTTCTGCAACTCATCATCTCCGGCACGGCGACCGGCGCGATCTATGCGCTCGCCGCGCTCGGCTTCACGCTGCTCTGGCAGGCGTCGAACACGATCAATTTCGCGCAGGGCGAGTTCGTGATGCTCCCCGCCTTCGTGATGCTGTACTTCATCGGCTTCGGCGCCCCGCTGTGGCTTGCGTTCCTGCTCACCTGCGCGGTGGCGATGCTGCTGCTCGGCTACACGTTCAAGCTCCTGATCGTCAACCCGCTCCTTCGCCACGGCGTGATTCCGCTGGTGATCGCCACACTGGGGCTGGCGATCGGCCTCAAGCAGGTCGTCAAGGCGGGGGTCACCGCCCAGGCGCTGCCCTTCCCGAACCCGTTTCCGGAGGGACTGCTCGCGCTGGGCGACTTCAAGGTCTCCTACGCCGACGTGGGCACGCTGCTCATCGCCGGGCTGATCGTCATCGGGCTGCAGATGTTCCTCAACCGGACGGTCACCGGCCGCGCGATGCAGGCGGTCGCGCAGAACACCGACGCCGCGAAGGTGCTCGGGATCAACGTCACGCGCATGGTGCTCTACACGTTCCTCATCAACGCGGTGCTGGCCGCGGTCGCGGCGCTGCTGGTCACGCCGACCTATCTCGCCAAGTTCGACATGGGCGAATCGCTCGGGCTGAAGGCGTTCTACGCAGCGATCATCGGCGGCTTCAACCAGACCCGCGGCGCGCTGCTCGGAGGCGTGCTGGTCGGCGTGCTCGAGAACTTGACCGGCGCCTACGTCTCGGCCGCGTACAAGGAGGGCGTGGCGCTGCTGCTGTTCCTCATCGTCATCATCGTCCGGCCGGAAGGCCTGCTGGGCAAGGCCGAGGAGCGCAAGGTATGAGCGCGGCACGAGAATTTAAGGACCCGGCGAGCGCGCGGGGCGAAGCAAGGCCCGAAGGGCGCGTCCGCGCGCGAGCCGTCGCGCCGACTCTCGACGATACCCTCTACGACGCTCTTCAAAGAGGCGCGCGAAGCGCTCGGCGCCGCGCGAATACCGAGCGGACGACGCACAACATTGGGAGATCGAGTTACGGGCACGAGGAGGCCGTATGAACAACGCTCAGAAGATCGTCCTCGCGATCGCGCTGGTCGCGGTCGCCGCGCTGCCCCCGTTCCTCAAGAGCTACGGCGTGTACCTGATGACGCTGCTCGCCGTGTATCTGATGGCGGTGTTCGGGCTGAACCTCATCGTCGGCTACGCCGGACAGATATCGATCGGCCAGGCCGCCTTCTACGGCATCGGCGCGTACATCGCCGCTTTGCTAATGACCAAGCTGGGTGTCTCGTTCTGGGTGGTGCTGCCGCTCGCCGCGGTGGCCTGCTTCGTGATCGGTCTGGCGCTCGGGTTGCCGGCCTTGCGCGTGCAGCACCACTACCTCGCCTTCGCGACCCTGGGCTTCAACGTCCTGGTGTACCTCGTCATGCGCAACGAGGAGCAGCTCACCGGCGGTACGTTCGGCGTGTCGAACATTCCGCGACCCACGCTGTTCGGCTTCTCGCTCGATGGCGCGCTGCCGTTCTTTTACTTCTCGTACGTCTCGTTGATCCTGCTCGCGCTGGTGCTGTGGTGGCTGCTGCGCTCGCCGTGGGGGCGGGCTTTCGCGGCGCTGCGCGACAACCCGATCCGCGCCGAGAGCACGGGCGTGAACATCACGGCGTACACGCTGCTCGCCTTCGCGATCGGCGCCGCCTGCGCCGGTATCGGCGGGGTCTACCTCGCGGCGCTCGTCAACTTCATCGAGCCCGGGCAGTTCAATCTCTCGGTGTCGCTGATGATGCTGCTCGCGCTGATCGTCGGCGGCTCGGGCCGTTTCTTCGGTCCGGTGCTGGGCTCCGTGATCGTCATCCTGCTGCCCGAGTGGCTGCGCTTCCTGCAGGACTGGTATCTCGCCATCTTCGGCTTCGCGCTGATTGTGCTCATGGTGTTCCTGCCGGGCGGGCTGCTTTCGCTCGCCGACCGGTTCCGCATCGGCGGAGGCGCTCGATGACCACGCGGCCGACCTTTCTCGAAGTCAAGGACGTTCAGAAGCACTACGGCGCGATCAAGGCGGTCGACGGGGTGAGCTTCTCGGTCGGGCCGGGCGAGATCGTCGGCGTAATCGGGCCCAACGGCTCGGGCAAGACCACGCTGTTCAACGCGATCCTGGGCCAGATCAGGCCGACAGCCGGCAGCGTGGAATTCTGCGGCGAGGACATCACCGGCATGTCGCCGCTGGAGCTCTCGCGGCGCGGCGTGGGACGCACGTTCCAGACGCTGCAGGTGTTCGGCAAGCTCTCGGTGCGCGACAACCTGATTGTCTCCGCGCAGGAGTTCAAGGGCACGATGCCCGGGCGGATGTTTGCCCAACCCGACGCGGGCTTGGGCCACCACGCCGACGAGATGATCGAGCTGTTTCGCTTGAACCACGTCGCGCACCTGTCGGCGGGAAGTCTGTCCTATGGGCAGCAGAAGCTCATCGACATCGCGATGGCATTCATGCCCGCGCCGCGGCTGGTGCTCCTCGACGAGCCCTGTGCCGGCGTCAACCCGAGCCTGGTCGACGAGCTGCACGACCGGCTGGTCGAGCTCAACCAGACGCAGGGCGGCAGCTTCGTCGTCATCGAGCACAACATGGATTTCATCATGAAGCTCTGCCCGCACGTGATCTGCATGGTCGAGGGCAAGGTGCTCGCCGAGGGACCGCCGGCGCAAGTGCAGTCGAACCGGCAGGTGCTGGAAGCTTACCTTGGCAACTGATACGGACGTTCCGGTCCGCCATCGCCCCGGCGAAGGCCGGGGCCCAAGGGTCGGTTCCGAAAATTGGATCCCGGCCTGCGCCGGGATGACCTCAGGATTCATGCGATCATGAGCGAGAAGATCATCGAGTTCGACAAGGTCGTCGCCGGCTATTCGCCGAGCCTGACCATTCTCAACGAGACCACGCTGGACGCGCGCAAGGCGGAGATCACCCTGCTGATCGGCCCCAACGGCGCCGGCAAGTCCACCGTGCTCAAGACGCTGTTCGGCATGCTTATTCCCCGCTCGGGCGAGGTTCGGTTCGAGGGCAAGCGCATCAACGGCAAGGCGCCGCGCGCGCTGCTCGCCGAAGGCATCGCGTTCGTTCCCCAGGGCCGCAACCTGTTCGGATCGCTCTCGGTGCGCCACAACCTGGAGCTGGGCGGCATCACGCTGCCGCGCGGCGAGCTCGCGGGCCGGATCGACGAGGTGCTCGCGCGTTTTCCCCGCATCAAGGAGCGCATCGACAACCAGGCATCGACCATGTCGGGCGGCGAGCAGAAGCAGCTCGAGGTCGGCCGCGCGCTGCTGCTTCGTCCGCGCGTGCTCCTGATCGATGAGCCTTCGATCGGCCTGTCGCCGAAGCTCGTGCAGGAGGTGATGACGCTGCTGCGCTCGCTCGCCGACAGCGGAACGACGGTGCTCATGGTCGAGCAGAACGTGCGCACGGCGCTGAAATACTCGAATCGGGCGCTGGTCCTCGAGATGGGACGGCTCGCTCTCGATCGGCCCGCGTCCACGCTGCTCGACGACCCGAATCTGAACCGCCTCTTCCTCGGGGGGCACGCGCCCGCGCAGAAAACCGCTTGAGCGCGTTCGGGCGAGGCTCGGTGGAGGACTCATGACCGACCGTTATGCCTTGTTCGGCAATCCGCTCGGCCACATGAAGGCGTCGCGCATCCACGACACGTTCGCCGCGCAGACGGGGCAATCGGGCCGACTCCGAAGCTTGCCGACAGCAAACCGAACTCCCCTGCGCCGAGGCCGAGCTGATCGCCGGCAATTACCGGCAGCAGCGGATCGCCCGCTTTCATGCCCGCCGGCATGCCATTCACCACGAGACCGAAGCCCGAAGGGTCGGGCGTATCTGCGCGAATGCACGCGGCGGGCTGCTGCGCTTTGAGGAGGCCGATCAGGCGGTCGCGCGTTGCCGCACTCCGGCCGTGGATGGCGAGCTCCGCGACGCCGGATTCGATCAGCTCCACGAGCACTTGCGATCTTCCCTGCTGCTGCATCGTCAAGCGACCGGCATCTTGTCGACGCGGCGCGGATGCACGCCGGCAAGGCCCGGATGGTGGAGATAGGTCACGGCCGCAAGGTACCCCGCATCGATAGGCAACGCGATGCCGGTAATGCACGAGGCGGCGTCGGAACAGAGGAAGTGGATGCCGTTGGCGACGTCGTCGGGCATCACCATCCTGCCCAGCGCGCTGTGCAGCTTCATCGACCGCAGATCGCGCTTGCCGGCTTCGATGCGTGCCTGCATCTGCTCAGTCAGGACATAACCGGGCACCACGGCGTTGACCCGGACGTTATCGGGCCCGAGCTCCACGGCGAGGATCGCGGTGAGATTTTGCACGGCGGCCTTGCCCGGGCCGTAGGCGAGCAGTGGCATGGCGCCCAATGCGGACGTTGACGAGATGTTGACGATGCTGCCCGCGCGCCGAGCGGCCATGCGCGGTGCAACGGCGCGGCAGCAAAGGTAGGTGCCGCGATAGTTGATCGCCCAGACCTTGTCGTGCTCTGCGAGGTCGAATGTGGCGATGTCCGCGACGTTCTGCAGCACCCCCGCGCTGTTCACGAGCACGCCGATCGGGCCGACTTCCCCCTCTACGCGTCGCGCGAAATCGTCGACGGAAGTTTCGTCAGCGACGTCGACCGTCCGGAATTCGCCCCGGCCGCCGGCCGCGCTGATCTCCGCGACCACCGCTGCACCGCTCGCCTCGTTGTGATCGGCGACGATCACGAAGTCCCCGCCCGCCGCCAGCCGCCGGGCAGTCGCCCGGCCGATTCCGCTGGCCGCACCCGTCACCACCGCGACACGCGCAATCGCCATTCCTCGCCTCCCGTCTTCACCCGCACGGCATCCTAGGATGGCCATGGCTTGGTGTAAGTCCAGTGCACCCAATACTCAGTATTGAGCCACGCAATGGCAGTGTTTCATGCACCGCCAAAGCCTAGAATGCTCATGCGTAGCGACCGCGGGCTTCGCGCCACTGCCACTGCTCGCGGACGACGACGGAACGATTGCGGCTAAGATCAGAAGGAATTCAGCGGCGGCACCGTGGCAATCACGACCTGCTTGCCGCCCTTGACCTCGACGATGTAGCTCACGCGATCCGGATCGCCGGCCTTGTCGAACTTGATGTTCATCAAGATGCCTGGAGTGTCCTTCACGTACAGCGGCATCTCCTTGACCGCCGCGGCGAAGGCCTTGCTGTCGATCTTGCCAATCCTCTCGCTCACCGCCTTGATGATGTAGGGCACCGTGTAGCCCTGAATGCCATTATGGTCGGACTTGCGCTTGTATTCCTTCATGAACTTCTCGTTGAAGGCTTTCATCTCCGGCGTGGGCGCGTCGGCCGTCAGCGCCACGTGGCCGAGCACGCCGTTGGCCGCTTCGCCGGCGAACTCGATTGTCTCCTGGGCGACGAGAGTCGCTTCGCCCACGATCGGCTTGGCGTAGCCCTGCTTGCGCAGCTCCCGCAGGAGCCGCGCGCTCTCTTCCTCGTTGGTGTAGACGAACAGTACGTCACCGTTCGACCTCTTCGCCTGCAGAACCGGCACTGAAAAGTCAAGCTGCCCCTGGTCGGTTGAGATGTCCGCGCCGATCTTGAGGCCGAGCCCCGCGGCCGCCTTGAGGAATTCGTTGTGCCCGCCCTTGCCGAAGTCGGAGTTGATGTAGATCATGTCGACCGACTTGGCCTTAAGGCTATCCTTGATGTAGCGCGCCGTCAGAGGCATCGACGCGGCCTGGGTCGTGTTGGTGCGGATTACGTAGGGGTTGCCCTGCTGGGTGATCGAAGCGGCCGCGGCGCCCGTGAAATTGGGGATCTCCGCGCGCCGGGTCTCGGCCGCGCTGACTACCATCGAACCGGAGAAAGTCGGCCCGATCACGGCAAAGGCGCCCATGTCGACCGCCCTCTGCGCCAGCGCTTTGGATACACTGGGGTTGCTCTGCGTGTCGAGCGTGGTGACCTCGAATTTGCGTCCGAGCACGCCGCCGGCGGCGTTGATCTCCTTGACCGCGAGCAAGACGCCGTCGCGGTAGTTGGTGCCGGCCGAGGCGATCGGCCCCGACAGCTCGAGCAGGTTCACGAGCGTGATCGGTTGGTTCTGCGCGGCGGCGTCCATTGTTATCGCAACGGCGAGCAGCCCACCGCACAACGTGCTAATCAGTCTCATTGCGGCTCCGTCAAAGCTAGAGTAGTCGAGTCAACGTAAGCATGCGACCGCGGAAGACGCGCCGACGGCGCCTGTATAAAATGATCGTAACCTTTTGTCACAATAACCTTGTCACAAAAGTCTGTCCATGCACCAGGATAAATAGCGCGTATTGGATTCTTTAATCATCGACTGGTCGGCAACCGAATCAAGGTTGGCGCGCGAGCTGAGCCCTAGCATCCGCTGCAAGGCGGGTGAGCCGCAAGGCCGATGTCACGATCAGCGCGTACTCAACTCGCGTACACGACATTTGACAGAGGCTCCGACCCGAGCGAGAGTAGGATTGCAGCCTGCGGGGCATACTCCTTGGTGACGTTGCGAAACGGCTTCCCCACGACCCATCACTGCCAGGCGCGCACCCGGACGCTCCTGTCAAACAAGTGACGGCCGTGCGACGGGCGTCCAGGTAGGGGGACCGCCATGGCCGATTTGTGCAGCCCGAATCTGAACCGCCTGTTCCTCGGCGGGCACGCGCCCGCGCAGAAAACCGCTTGAGCGCGTTCAGGCGAGGACCGGTGGAGGACTCATGACCGACCGTTACGCCTTGTTCGGCAATCCGCTTGGCCACACGAAGTCGCCGCGCATCCATAACACGTTCGCCGCGCAGACGGGGCAGGAGCTCACGTACGAAGCACTCGCGGCGCCGGCCGACGGATTCCGCGCAGCGTTGGACGTCGACTGTATCCTATACGGAGGACTAGTTATTTAGACCTGCGTAAATAATGTCCTATACTTTCAGTCGGAGGTGTGAA
>DASVPH010000061.1:0-10613 GCA_036382945.1 Casimicrobiaceae bacterium | reverse complement strand
AGGCCGGTCAGCCTCGGCGAATCCAAGAGAAAGTTTGTGGCTTTCATGTCGTAGTCCTTTGAACGCCACGGCGGGTAGCCACGCGTTCGAAGTTGCCTCCGACCTCCAATCTATGGGCACAGGCGCCGAGAGTCCAATCGCATTTACGGAACCCCGCGATCGGATTTGGTGATTGGGTTGTCGCCCCGGCTGATTGGGGTAACCGAGCCGGGACCCGATTCGTACGCGGCCGGATTGGATCCCGGCCTCCGCCGGGATGACAGGCAAGCTCCTCGCTGCGGGCTCGCGCGGCGCTCGCTCCCGCTCGACCCCACGCGCTGCGGGCTCGCGTCGGCGCCCTCCTTGCACCCGCGAGCGAGTGTGCGTGGTCGCGTGTCGGCCGCCGCGGCCACTCGCGGACGCTCGACCCCCACGCGCTGCGCAAGCGGGGCGGCCGGCGAGGTGGAGCGAGGCTCCACGAGCGAAAGCGAGTGGAGGCGACCTGAGCCGGACGCGAGGGCTGACAACTCGACACCGAAAATTCGCGCGATGGTGGCGGAGGCCCCTCTCGCTGCTCGGGCCGCTACCGCCGCGCGGCCGATAGCACGCCCGGCACCTCGTGCACCAGCGCCAGCGCGCGCTTCAAGTCCCCCAGGCCCCGCACCTCCAGCGTGAACGCCATCCGTGCCTGGAGATTCCGGGTCAGCGTGTTCACGGCGGTGACGTTCATCTTCTCGCGCGAGAACACTTCCGTGACATCGCGCAGCAGCCCCTGCCGGTCCATCGCCTCCACGAGCACGTCGACCGGGAACACTTCGTCGCGAGGGCTTCCCCAGTCGGCGGCGATCAGCCGCTCGGGCTGGCGCTCGCGCATGCGCGCGACGTTGGTACAGCTCTGGCGATGGATCGAAATGCCCTTACCGCGCGTGACGAAGCCGACGATCGGATCGGGCGGCGCGGGCTTGCAGCAGCGCGCGAGCCCGGTCATCAATCGATCGACGCCGACGATGAGAATGCCACTGCCCGCGCCCGCGGCCTTGCTTCCGCGGGTGACCACCGAGGCCTCGTCCGCGGCCGGTGCGCGCGCGGCCGCCGGCCTGCCGACCGCCTGGATCGCGTTCTGCAGCGCGCGCAGATTGATCTCGGCGCGCGCCACCGCGGAGAAGAAATCCTCGAGCTTCGCGAAACCGACCGCGGCGGCGAGCGCTTCGAGCTTGACCGCGGTCAGGCCGGCGCGGGCGAGCTCGCGCTCGACGGTCTCGCGCCCGTGCGCGATCGTCTCCTCGGCCTGCTGCGCCTTGAACCATTGCCGTACCTTGGCGCGCGCCCGATGACTGTGCACGTAGCCGAGCTCCGGATTGAGCCAATCGCGCGAGGGCCCACCCTGCTTCACCGCGACGATCTCGACCCGCTGCCCGCTGGATAGCACGTAGTGGAGCGGCACCATCGCCCCGTCGACCTTCGCGCCGCGGCAGCGGTGGCCGAGGCTCGTGTGCACCGCGTAGGCGAAGTCGACCGGTGTGGCGCCGCGCGGCAGATCGATCACCTTGCCTTGCGGCGTCAACACGTAGATGGTGTCGGTGAACAGGCTCGACTTGAACTGCTGCAGCCACTCGCCCGCGTCGGCGACCGCGTCCTTCCAGTCGAGGACCTGCCGCAGCCAGGCGATCTTCTCCTCGTACCCGGGATCGCGCCGGCCGGCCTGCGCGCCTTCCTTGTAGCGCCAGTGCGCGGCCACGCCGTACTCCGACTGCCGGTGCATGTCGAAGGTGCGGATCTGCACCTCCAGCGGTTTGCTCTCGGGACCGATCACGGCGGTGTGCAGCGAGCGGTAATCGTTGGCCTTCGGCTTGGCGATATAGTCGTCGAACTCGCGCGGGATCGGCGCCCAGAGGTTGTGCACGACGCCGAGCGCCGCGTAGCAGTCCTTGACCTCGTCGACCAGCACGCGCACCGCGCGGATGTCGTAGAGCGACTCGATCCCCGAGCCCTTGCGGCGCATCTTGTTCCAGATGCTGTAGATGTGCTTGGCGCGGCCGGTGACCTCCGCCTTGATACCGGCCGCGGCGAGCTCACGCTTGATCGCCGCCTGGACGCTCTCGATGTAATGCTGGCGGTCGAGACGGCGCTCGTCGAGCAGCCGCGCGATGCGCTGGTAGGCTTCGGGCTCGAGCGCGCGCAGGCTCAGGTCCTCGAGCTCCCACTTGAGCTGCCACACGCCGAGCCGGTTGGCGAGCGGCGCGAACAGATCGAGCGTCTCGCGCGCCGCGTGGGCGCGCGCGTCGGCCGAGGCGTTCTCGCCGCCGACCAGGAAGCGCAGCGCCTGCGTGCGCTCGGCGAGCTTGATCAGGACCACCCGGATGTCCTCGACCATCGCCAGCAGCATCTTGCGCAGGTTCTCCGCCTGCAGGTCGCGCTCTTGCTTGCCGGCGCTGTCGGGCGCCGCGCGGATCGCCCCCATGCGGGTGGCGCCGACGACGATCTGCGCGATCTCGGCGCCAAAGCGCTCCGCGAGCGCGGCGGCGTCGAAACCGGCGAGCGACGGCAGCCCGAGCAGGATCGCGGCGCGCACCGAGTCGGCGTCGACCTTGAGACCCGCGACGATCGCCGCGGTGCCGAGCGCGCGATCGAGCCACGGCTCGCCGTCGGCGGTGGCGAGATCGCGATAACGCTCGCGGGCGTGGTCGAGCGCCTTGGCAAGGCTCGCGCGCTCGTCGGACGTGTAGGCCGCGCCGACCTGCTCCAGCCAGGCGGCGAACGCTTCAGGATCCGCGGTTGCCAGTGAACTCGGCGGCGCCGCACGAACGATGGCAACCATGCGCTCGATTATACCGAGCCCAAGCGAGGAGCGAGATCGCGTGTGGCGCGCGAGCCCGGGATGAGCGCAGCGAATCCCGGGGCAAGTGCCTCAACGATTTGCCGACCCGGGCATCGGCCTTCAGCCTCGGCCCGGGCTGCCGCGCCTAGGAGGTTGCCTTCGCCACCGCCGCGGCGATCTCGCGCGCGATGGCGTCGGCGGCCTCGGCTTCGCGCGCCTCGACCATGACGCGCAACACCGGCTCGGTGCCCGACGGCCGCAGCAGCACGCGCCCGCTGCCGTCGAGACGGGCGAGCGCGGAGCGCTCGGCCTCCCGGATCGTCTCGTTCGCGCGCCAGTCGAAGCCGCGGCGGATCGGGACGTTCACCAGCCGTTGCGGGAACAGCGGCGCCTCGGCGGTCGCCGCCGCGAGCGTGGTCTCCTGCTCGCGCAGCGCCCGCAACACGGCGAGCGCAGCGACGATCGCGTCGCCGGTAGTGTGCTTATCGAGACAGATGATATGGCCGGAGTTCTCGCCGCCGAGGATCCAGCCTTTCTCCTTCATTCGCTCCAGCACGTACCGGTCGCCGACCGGCGTGCGCTCGAGCGCAATGCCGCGCCGGGCGAGCGCCTGCTCGAGCCCGAGGTTGGTCATCTGCGTGCCGACCACGCCGCCCGCCATCGCGCCGCGCCGCCAGTAGTCGAGCGCGATCACGTACAGCAGCTCGTCGCCGTCGTACGCGCGGCCTTCGCCGTCGACCATGATCAACCGGTCGCCGTCGCCGTCGAGCGCCAAGCCCAGATCCGCGCCGTGCTCGACGACCGCGTTTTGCAGATGCTGCGGATGCATCGCGCCCACACCGTCGTTGATGTTGAGCCCGTCGGGCTCGCTGCCGGTCGCGATCACCTCGGCCCCGAGCTCGTGGAACACGTGCGGCGCGACGTCGTAGGCCGCACCGTGCGCGCAGTCGACGACGAGCTTCAAGCCCTTGAGATCGAGCTCGTTGGGGAAGGTGCTTTTGCAGAACTCGATGTAGCGACCGCCGGCGTCGTTGACGCGAAACGCCTTGCCCAGCTCGCGCGAGGATACGCAGGCGATCGGCTCGTCCATGCTGCGCTCGATCGCGTGCTCGACCTCGTCGGGAAGCTTGGTGCCGGAGGCGGAAAAGAACTTGATGCCGTTGTCCTCGAAGGGGTTGTGCGAAGCGCTGATGACGATCCCTGCGGACAGGCGCAGCGCCCGCGTGAGATAGGCGACCGCGGGCGTGGGCAGCGGTCCGGTGAGATAAACGTCGACGCCCGCCGAGGAAAGCCCCGCCTCGAGCGCGGCTTCGAGAAGATAGCCGGAGATGCGCGTGTCCTTGCCGATCAGCACGGCAGGGGTCTCGCCGGACTTGCCTTCGGACTCGGAGACCAGCACGCGCCCCGCGGCGTGACCGAGCCTCAACACCAGCTCGGGCGTGATCGGCGGCTCGCCCATGCGGCCGCGCACGCCGTCGGTGCCGAAGTAGCGTCGTTGCGTCATCTTGAGGTCGATCTAGAGAGAGCGTTCGTCCTTCGCTTACCTGCTCGCGCCCTCGACCGCGCGCCACACCTTGAGCGCATCGACCGTCTCGCGCACGTCGTGCACGCGGACGATCGCCGCGCCGCGCGCCACCGCGGCCAGCGCCGCGGCGAGGCTGCCTGCGGTGCGCTCGCCGACCTCGCGACCGGTGAGCGCGCCGAGGGTGGACTTGCGCGAGACGCCGATCATGACCGGATAACCGAGCGCCACGATGTCGGCGAGCCAGCGGAGCAAGGCGAGATTATGGCCCACCGTCTTGCCAAAGCCAAAGCCGGGGTCGACCACGATGCGATCGCGCGCGATGCCGGCACGCTCGCAGGCCGCGGCGCGATCGGCGAGAAAGGCCTTCACCTCGCCGACCACGTCGTCGTAGCTCGCCCGCTCCTGCATGGTCGCGGGCTCGCCGCGCATGTGCATCAGGCACACCGCGGCCTCGCTCGGGGCGACGGCGTCGAGCGCCCCGGGTGCCCGCAGCGCGCCGACGTCATTGATGAGCGAAGCACCCGCGACGATCGCCGCGCGCATCACCCCGGGCTTGCGCGTATCGACCGAGAGCGGCACGCCGCGCGCGTCGCACTCGCCGCGCAGCGTCTCGACCAGGGGAATCACGCGCGCGAGCTCGTCGGCCTCGGCGGTCGGCGCCGCGCCCGGCCGCGTCGATTCTCCGCCGATGTCGAGGATGTCGGCGCCGTCAGCGAGCATCCGACGCGCGTGCTCGAGCGCCCGCGCCGGGTCGACGAAGCGGCCGCCGTCGGAGAACGAGTCGGGCGTGACGTTGAGCACGCCCATGACCCGCGGCCGGTCGAGCGCAATGCTGAACCGGCCGCAGCGAAGGTTGCCCTGCATCGCGCGCACTTCGGGAAGCATGGCCCGTCGGAACTTGCGGAACTTACCGAACGCGACACAGTGTACTCCCCGCGCTGCGAGAGGAATCCTCCCCCGCACGCCGTGTGGATAGCACTACAGAGCTCCTGGCGCTTCGTCATCGATTTCGCCGGCGACAACCTGCCGCTGATCGCGAAGGGCGTGAAGGTCGAGCCGGTGATCAGCGCCTCGCGCGGCACGGTCGAGATCGCGTCGGCGCGACCACTCGAGGCGATTCGCGGCTACTGGGCGATGTTCGATCTCAAGCCCGAGGACGAGAGCGTCGCACCGGTGGATTTGCGGCTCTACCTACGCGCCGACGGACAGCCGCTGACCGAGACGTGGCTGTATCAGTGGACGCCGGAGCGGCCGGCGACGTGATCGTCATCCCGGCGCAGGCCGGGATCCAAGTGGCGCCGCCGTATAAAGAAGACGAAATTGGGCCCCGGCCTTCGCCGGGGCGACAAAACTAGGCCGGGTTGGCCGAAGGCACGGCGTCGGGGCCGGCGTTGGGACCGAAGGTGGGATTCGCCGGGGTCGACGCGGGCTTGGGCGGACGCGGCGCCCGCCCGCGCATGATGTCGTCGATCTGGTCGGCATCGAGCGTTTCCCACTCGAGCAGCGATTTCGCCATCGCCTCGACCTTGTCGCGGTTGTCCTCGATCAGCTTCCGCGCGAGCGCGTACTGCTCGTCGATGATGCGCCGGATCTCCTGATCGACCTTCTGCATGGTCGCCTCGGAGACGTTCTTCTGCGTGGTGATCGAGCGGCCGAGGAAGACCTCGCCCTCGTTCTCGCCATAGACCATCGGACCCAGCGCGTCGGACATCCCGTAGCGCGTGACCATGTCGCGCGCCATCTGCGTGGCGCGCTCGAAGTCGTTGCCCGCGCCGGTGGTCATCTGGTGCATGAAGATCTCCTCGGCGATGCGCCCGCCGAAGAGCACCGCGACGCGCTGCAGCAAGTAATCGCGATCGTAGGAATAGCGATCCTGCTCGGGCAGTTGCATGGTAACGCCGAGCGCGCGCCCGCGCGGGATAATCGTCACCTTGTGCACCGGGTCGGACTTGGGCAGGAGCTTCGCCACCACGGTGTGGCCGGACTCGTGGTACGCGGTGTTCTTCTTCTCCTCCTCGGACATGACCATCGACTTGCGCTCCGCGCCCATCATGATCTTGTCCTTGGCGAGCTCGAAGTCCTCCATGTCGACCAGACGCTTGCTCTTGCGCGCGGCGAAGAGCGCCGCCTCGTTGACGAGGTTGGCGAGGTCCGCTCCGGAGAAGCCCGGCGTGCCGCGGGCGATGATCTCCGCCTTCACGTCGCCGGCGAGCGGAACCTTGCGCATGTGCACGAGCAGGATCTGCTCGCGGCCGCGGATGTCGGGGAGCGGCACCACCACTTGCCGGTCGAAGCGGCCCGGGCGCATCAGCGCCGGGTCGAGCACGTCGGGCCGGTTGGTCGCGGCGATCACGATCACGCCCGAGTTGCCTTCGAAGCCGTCCATCTCGACCAGGAGCTGATTGAGCGTCTGCTCGCGCTCGTCGTTGCCGCCGCCCAGGCCCGCGCCGCGCTGGCGGCCGACCGCGTCGATCTCGTCGATGAACACGATGCACGGCGCGTTTTTCTTCGCCTGCTCGAACATGTCGCGCACGCGCGCCGCACCGACGCCGACGAACATCTCGACGAAGTCCGAGCCCGAGATCGAGAAGAACGGCACCTTGGCCTCGCCGGCGATCGCCTTGGCGAGCAGCGTCTTGCCGGTGCCGGGGTTGCCCACCATCAGCACGCCGCGCGGGATCCGGCCGCCGAGCTTCTGGAACTTGGACGGATCGCGCAGGAACTCGACCAGCTCCGAGACTTCCTCCTTCGCCTCGTCGCAGCCAGCCACGTCGGCGAAGGTTACCGTGTTGTTCGACTCGTCGAGCATGCGCGCCTTGCTCTTGCCGAACGAGAACGCGCCTCCCCTGCCTCCGCCCTGCATCTGGCGCATGAAGAACACCCACACGCCGATCAGCAAGAGCATCGGGAACCAGGAGATGAACACCTGCGCGAGGAAGCTCTGCTCTTCCTCGGGCTTGGCCTGGACCTTGACTCCGTACTTGACCAGGTCGCCGACCATCCACAGGTCCCCGGGGCTGTAGGTGATGGCGGCTTTCTTGTCGGTGCCGACCCACTTGATGGTCCGGCCCTCGATCGACGCCGATTCCACCTTGCCCTGCTTCGCCTGCTCCATGAACTCGGAGTACGGCACGGTGTCCTTCGCGCCCGGACGCGCGTCGAACTGCTTGACGACGGTAAGCACGACCAGGCCGACGACCAGCCAGATCAGGAGGTTCTTGAGCAGGTTGTTCAACGCGGTTCCTTCCTAGTGTCCCGTTCCGCAAATTCGCTTGATAGTTCGCGGCGGCCTCGGCCGCCCTGCTGCGTTGCTCGGCCTCACCGTAGCCCGAGCTACGCTGTCGGCCTCGCGCCCTGCCTGGCGACCGATTCCCCTCGCTCCTTTATCGTCGGAACTTACGGAACGGGACACCAGCGCTCCGGGCGCCGATTACTACCTAATTCTAACAGGGTGCGACCCCCGTCCCTCACCCTTCGGAGGGGGCACGAACCCCCTTGTCGGCCGCAGGGGCCGGGCGGAACCCTTTGCCGACCAGAAACACCTCGCGGCTGCGGTCGCGCGACGCCTTGGGTTTGCGCACATACACCTTCTCGAAACGCCCTTGAAGCTGCCGCCTGAGCTCGCTAAATCCTTCACCTTCAAAGGCTTTGACGACCAGATCGCCGCCGGGTTGCAGCCAGTCCGCGGCGAACTCCAGCGCCAGCTCACCCAGATGTACGCTTCGAGCCTGATCGGCGGATTCGATACCGCTGATATTGGGCGCCAGGTCCGAGAGCACAAGGTCGACTTTGCGGCCCTGAAGCGCGGCTTCGAGCGCCCGGAGTGTCGCTTCTTCCCGGAAATCGCCCTGAACGAAGGCGACACCTTCGATCGGGTCCATCGGCAGCAGGTCCACTGCGACGATCCGCGCCGAGCGTCCGAGCCGCTCGCGCAGGACCTGACACCAGCTCCCCGGCGCCGCGCCCAGGTCGACCACGCCCATCCCGGGGCGGAGCAGCCGGTCCTTCGCGGCGAGCTCGAGCAGCTTGAAGGCCGCGCGCGACCGGTAGCCCTTCGCCTTCGCTTCGCGCACCCAGGGGTCGGTGACGTGCTCGCGCATCCACGCCGGGTTGAAGCGATGCTTCCTGCGCGTCGGGTTGAGCGGATCGGGGGGCGGCGTCATCGCGGCGTGGCCTCATCGCCAGCATAACGCAGCCCCGGGAAGCGCGCCGGGCGCCGCTTCCCGCGTCCGATGCCGCGCGCCACGGAACGCCGCCCAACAAGCCGGGTCGAACGATGATCGCGTTGCCGCGCGACGGGAATGCGAGTCCGTGCGCGCCGGACCGGCGACCCCGAGGTCCGCAATGCGCGAAGCGCCGGCTCGCGGCGCCGACGTGTTTCATCGTTTGCGCAGGAAGTGCAAGAAGCATTCCGGAAATTCCCTTCGCACTTTGACTTTTCCCTTCGCACTTTGACTTTTCCCGTGAGGCACCTTCGATGGCCCAAGACTCCGACCTATTGCAGCGACCGATCCAGCGTGAAACCGAGCGGCCCGTCGCGCTCGAGCCGAGGCGCTTCACCATCTCGGTGCGCGTCAACGGCGATGCGCATCGCCTCGAGCTCGACACCCGCATCACGCTCTTCGTCGACGAGTTCGATCCGCACGCGAGCACGATCGGCGCGCGCGGGATCGGCGAGCTCGGCGCGGTCGGCGTCGGGCCGGCGATCGCCAACGCGGTCTACCACGCGACCGGAATTCGGGTGCGCGAGCTGCCGATCCGGCCGGAGATGCTGCTGCGGTAAGGTGGTCACTTAGCCGACGCGGAGCGTCAACTTCGGTCCCGTCCCCCGATTCAATCATTCGGGGGCAGGCTCTACGCCGGGGCGACCGATGCGGGGGCTACGCGAATCAAGGGCGCCGATAGTCGACACCGCATTTCGCGTAAATGCGCTCGAGCGTACGGTCGGCGATGAGCTTGTCGACCGCGGTGTTGATCGCCGCGAGCAGCGCCTCGTCGCTGCGCCGCACTCCCACGGCGAGATTCCAGGCGAGCTCCGGCTCGGTGTCGTAGGCGTGCAGGTACCGCAGCCCCGCTTCCCGATGGACCTGGCCAAACGGAACGCCGGGCACAGCGATGATGGCGCGCGCGATCGGCTACTTCGGCTTAGTTAGTGTCGCGGGGTTCAGCGTCGATCCAGCGGACTCACTACAGCCCGTCCGCCGCGATTGAGGACGTGGGTGTAGATCATCGTCGTGCTCACGTCTGCGTGGCCGAGCAGCTCCTGCACCGTGCGGATGTCGTACCCGGACTCGAGCAGGTGCGTGGCGAACGAATGGCGCAGCGTGTGCGGCGTCGCCGGCTTGTCGATGCCGGCGTCGCGGACCGCTTGCTTGACTGCCCGCTGGAGCCCTTGTTCGTCGACGTGGTGACGGCGCTTCACGCCGCTGCGCGGATCGATCGAGAGCTTCATCGACGGAAACACATACTGCCATCCCCGGGCGCGCGCCGCCCCGGGATACTTGCGCGCCAGCGCAAATGGTAGATAAACCGCGCCGACGCCCTGGCGCAGGTCCTCGTCGTGGATGAGCCGGACATGGCGAAGGTGGCATTGCAGCGGGAGCTCGACGGCTTGCGGCAGCATCGTGATGCGATCCTTCTGCCCTTTGCCGTCGCGAACTACGATCGCGCCGCGCCCGAAGTCGACGTCCTTCACCCGCAGGCGCACGCACTCCATCAAGCGTAGTCCGGCGCCGTAGAGGACCTTGGCCATCAGGAGGTAGTGCCCTCTGAGGTGCTGGAAGATGCATGACACCTCCGCTTCGGTTAGCACGACCGGGAGGCGTTCCGGCGTCCGGGCGCGGGTCACGCCCTGGAGCCAGGCGAGATCCACACCCAGCACGTCGCGGTAGAGGAACAGCAATGCAGATTTCGCCTGATTCTGCGTCGAGGCCGACACATTGGCGTCGACGGCGAGATTGGTGAGGAACTGCTCGACCTCGGGCGAGCCCATGTCCCTTCGGGTGGCGGCAGTCGAAATGGACGATGAAGCGCCTCACCCAGTCGACGTATGCATCCTCGGTGCGTATGGAGTAATGTTTCGTGCGTACACGGGCGCGCAGGCGCTCGAGCAGGCGGCACGCGGGGGCGTTGGAGTCAAGGCGGTCGGCGTTGGAAGGGACGGGCACGATGTGATGCCTTTCTCCGTTACATTAGGAGGTGTCGTGCGCACCGAGCGTATGGCGGATCAGGGGGTTATGGGTCGTCCGGACGGGTTAGACTTATGGATGATGCATTTCCGGCGAATTATTG
>DASVPH010000060.1:0-1589 GCA_036382945.1 Casimicrobiaceae bacterium | reverse complement strand
CTTCGCGCCCACGAGCGGCGGCATCTTTCTCGACTGCAGCGTGCACGACATCGACCTCGCGCGCTGGTTCCTCGGTGCGCCGAAGCCGCTGCGCGTGTTCGCCGCCGGCACGGTGGCGATCCACGAGGGCTTGCGCGAGCTCGGCGACGTCGACAACGGCGTAGCGATGTGCGAGTTCGAGGGCGGCAAGCTCGCCTGCTTCTATGCCTCGCGCACCATGGCGCACGGCCACGAGACGTCGACCGAAGTGTTCGGTACGCAGGGCCGGCTCGCGATCGGCACGAACCCGCGGCTGAACCGCGTCGAGATCTCCGACGCGCACGGCGTTCGCAACGAGTGCACGCCGACCTTCTACGAGCGCTTCGAGGAGGCATTCCTGCGCGAGACGCTGGACTTCGTGCAAGCGATTCGAGACGACCGTCCGCCCGCGCTCACGCTCTTCGACGCCGCCGAGGCCACGCGCATCGGCATCGCGCTGCGCGAGTCGCTGCAGACCGGGCGCGCGGTCGAGCTTTGAGCGCCAAGCCGCATCTGGCGGCGCGCGATCTCGCGCTGATTCTCGCCGTCGTCGCCCTCTGGGGCTTTTCGTTCGTCGCGATCAAGGTCGGACTGCGGGAGATCCCGCCGTTCGCGCTTGCGGCGCTGCGCTTCTCTCTGGCGGCGGTGCCGCTCGTGTTCTTCATCAAGCGGCCGCGCATGCCGTGGCGCTTCATCGTCGGCTACGGCTTCGGGATCGGCGTGTTTCAGTTCGGGCTGCTGTTCCTGGGCATGAAGCTCGGCATGCCGGCAGGGCTGTCGTCGGTCGTCATTCAGCTCCAGGTGTTCTTCACCGTCGGGTTGGCGATCGCGTTCGCCGGCGAACGGTTGCGCAGGGAGGATCTGCTGGGCGCGGCGATCGCAACCCTCGGCGTCGCGCTGCTCGGCGTCTACAAGCTGATGGCGGGCGTGACCTCGACGCTGATCGGCTTCCTGCTGGTGATCGCCGCCGCGCTGGCCTGGGCGGTCGGCAACGTGGTCGCGAAGCGGGCCGCGACGACGTATCACGCCGACATGTTCGCGCTCGTGGTGTGGTCGAGCCTCGTGCCGCCGCTGCCGCTCGCGCTGCTGTCGTACGCGTTCGAGGGCGGCGCAACGGCGTGGTCGGCGATCGCCTCGGCGAGCGCGTGGGCCTGGGGCAGCGTGCTGCTCCTCGCCTGGGGCGCGACGCTCTTCGGCTTCGCTTCGTGGGCGGCGCTGCTGCACCGCTATCCGACGGCGTTGGTGTCGCCGTTCGCGCTGCTGATTCCCGTGTCGGGGTTGGCGAGCGGTGCGATTTTCCTGGGCGAGGGGTTGGCGCCGTTGCAGGTCGCCGGGGTCGCGCTGGTGCTGCTGGGGCTGGCCGAGAACGTGTTCGGCGCGCAGGTGCGCGGGTGGCTGCGGCGATAACCCCTCACCCCGCGGCGATGGACTATCGAAACACCACCGTCTTCTGTCCGTTCAGGAACACGCGCTGCTCGAGATGGTATTTGACGGCGCGGGCGAGCGCCTGGCATTCGACGTCGCGCCCGAGCGCGACCAGGTCGTCGACGCGCATCTTGTAGTCGACGCGC
>DASVPH010000059.1:0-8695 GCA_036382945.1 Casimicrobiaceae bacterium | reverse complement strand
GGTGGCAGTGGCCCGCAGATCCTGACGCCACTCAAGCGGCTCGACCGCCTCGCCGCCGTGGTGCCCCCCCCCGCGCGTCCACCGCCACCGTTACTTCGGCGTGCTCGCGCCCAACTCACCGCTGCGCTCAGCCGTCACCGCGGCGATGGCGGGCGCACCGACCCCGATGGCGGCACGGAAGATGACCCCGCCCGCCGCGGCCGCGTCGAACACGCCGTCGATGACCACGCAATGGAAGTGCAGATGCACATTTTCTGACGGGGCGATGCATAGCTACTCCAGGCCGTAAAAGCGGCGCGCGTTGGCCCCGAAGATCTGGTCCTTGTCAGCGGGGGATATTCCTGCAAGGAGCGCATCGGCCGCGTCAGTCCACGCCTCGTAACTCGCCGCGAGCGTGACGACCGGCCAGTCACTGCCCCACAGCAGGCGCTCGGGCCCGAAGCATTGCAGCACGTGATCGGTGTACCGCTGCAGCCGTTCGACGGTCCAATCCACGCCCGCCTCGGTCACGAGTCCCGACAGCTTGCAATGCGCTCGCGTATGCCGCGCGATGGCCGCGATGGCGTCCGCCCACGGCTGCCAGCGATTGCCGGCGATCTCGGGCTTGCCACAGTGATCGACGACGACGGCGAGATCGGGCTGGCGCTCGAGCGCGCGCAGCAGCGGTTTCAGCTCGCGCGGTCTTACCAGCGCGTCGAAGCGCAGCCCAAGCTGCGACAGCGCCGCGAGCGCCGGTTGCACCTCGGGGCGCGCGATCCAAGCGGGATCGGCGAGATCCTGCAGCATCGGACGGACGCTTTTCAGCAACGGGTCAGCCGCCAGCGCCGCCAGCGTTTCCACCGCGTCGGCCGCGCCGAGGTCGGTCCAGCCCACAACGCCGCGCACTAGCCCGGCGCTTGCGCGCGCGACGTCGAGCAGAAAACGCGTTTCGGCAACGCTCGGCGCCGCCTGCACCAGCACGCTCGTATCCACATCCGCCGCCGCGAGCAGCGGCCGCAGATCGGCGAGGTCGAAGTCGCGATAGATCGGCGCCAGCGCCGCCGCCGGAGTGAGCCAGCCGTAGTCGCCGCGGTCGAGACGCCAGACGTGATGGTGTGCGTCGACGCGCCCGCTCATTGCACAGGCCCCTTACCCGCGCTTCGCGCTCCCTCTCCCCGCGTGCGGGGAGAGGGTTGGGGTGAGGGGCTATCGCCCGGCAAAGGCGCGCGCGGATCGACGAGCGCCCGCTCGCGCAGCGCGCTCCAGAACTCGCGCGGGATCGGATGTCGCAGCATGCGCAGGTTCGCGTCGAATTCGGCGACGCTCCGCGTGCCCGGAATCACGCTCGCCACGGCAGGATGCGCCACGGGAAACTGCAGCGCCGCCGCCTGCAACGGAACCGCGAATTCGGCGCAAGCGCGCTCGATTGCGGCGACGCGCGCGATGATCTCCGGCGGCGCAGGCGCGTAGTTGAAGCAAGGCAGCGAGCCGTCCGCGGGACGCGCGCCCGTGGCGAGAATGCCCGAATTGAACGGTCCCCCGAGCACGATCGCCACACCGCGGCGCTCGCACTCCGGCAAGAGTTCGGCCAGTGCCGATTGGTCGGCGAGCGTATAGCGGCCGGCGAGGAGAATCACGTCGAGGTCCGCGTACGCGAGCACCTGGCGGCAGATCGCAACTTCGTTCACGCCCAGCCCGCAGCCCTCGATCCTGCCCTCGCCTTTCAGCTCGGCCAGCGCCGGAAGGCCGCCTTCGAGCGTATCCGCCAAACGCCGCGCGTGCGCTTCGCCATGCGTGTCGCGGTCGATGTCGTGCACGTAGACGATATCGACTCGCGCCAAGCCGAGGCGTTGCAGGCTGTCAGCCAGCGAGCGGCGGACCCCTTCCGCGCTGTAGTCGTAGCGCTGCACGAACGGCAGCGTGTCGACGTAACCATGCTGGTCGCGCGGCGCGCCGGCCCGCGGCTCGAGCAGGCGGCCGACCTTGGTCGACAGGAGATAGTCGTCGCGCGCCTTTGCGCGCAGCGCATCCCCGATGCGCCGCTCCGAGCGGCCATGGCCGTAGTGCGGCGCGGTATCGAAATAGCGGACGCCGGCGCTATAGGCATGGTCGACGAGGGCAACGGCCGCCTCGTCGGACACGGGGCGAAAGAGATTGCCGAGAGGCGCGCCGCCGAACCCCAGCGGCGACGCCCGCAGCTTGGCGATAAGCGAGGCGCTCAGCATTTGCCGCGAATCATCTCAGCGCCGCACATCCGGTGCTTGCATTGGCGCTATAGTATCCGCTGTCGATGCCGATGGCGCGACGACCGAGACGGGGAGCCTGACATGTCAACCGCGCCGCTGCAAGGCGTCTGGTGCGCAACGCTGACGCCGCTCGACACGGACGGACGTCCCGATCACGCGCGTCTGGCAGCGCACGTGGCGCGGCTGTTTGCCGCGGGCGTCGACGGCATCGCGTTGTTCGGCACGACCGGCGAAGGCCAGTCCTTCTCGGTCGCCGAGCGCCTGGCCGGCCTGGAAGCGCTGCTCGACGCGGGCGTCGAACCGGCGCGCATTCTTGCCGGCACGGGTTGCGCGGCGTTGCCGGAAACCATCGAGCTGACGCGACACGCGGTCGCCTGCGGCTGCGCCGGTGCGCTGGTCCTGCCGCCGTTCTTCTTCAAGGACGTCAGCGACGACGGCGTCTACGCCAGCTATGCGCGCGTGATCGACGGTGTCGCCGACGCGCGGTTGCGCCTGTTTCTCTACCACATACCGCAAGTCAGCGGCGTACCGATTGCCGATGCCGTCATTGCGCGAATCGCGGCGGCGTATCCCACGCAGCTCGCCGGCGTCAAGGACAGCGAATGCAATCTCGAGCACTCGCTGCGCCTGCTCGCATCGTTTCCGCAACTCGCAATCTTCGTCGGTTTCGAGCCGCATCTGCCCGCCGCGCTCGCCGCAGGCGGCGCGGGCACGATCTGCGGCATCGCGAATCTCTATCCGCGGCTCATCCGGCGCTTGTTCGATCAGGCGCTCGTCCCCGACCACCGGGAAGACCTGGCGCGCGTCGAGCGTTTCATCGCGGCCCTGGAACATTACCCCCTCTTTGCCGCTTTCAAGGCGCTGCAGGCGGAGCTGACCGGCGAGCCCGCGTGGAACGCCCTGCGCCCTCCCCTCGTCCCGCTCGACCCCGGTGCGCGCAGCGCGTGGCTCGAAGTGGTCGCAGCTTGCGGCATCGCGCCCGAGCGCGAAGGACGCCTGTGACCAAGCCGCGTGCAGCCGAGTATCATTTCGGCCTGAAGACATCGCAACCGCGGCCCGCGCGCTGCGAAAACCCGCTTCGGCCCACCACGGAGGAAAACCATGGCTGACCACACGCGTGACGATCGACCCGACGCATCGCGCCGCCGGCTGCTGCGAGCGGGAGCCGGCGCCGCTGCGCTCGGCGCGCTGCCCGGCGCCGGCCTGCTCAACGCGCAGGCGCAGGCCGCATTCGACTGGAAGCGCTTCAAGGGCGAGAAGATAGAGATTCTGCTCGTCAAGAGCCCGCGCGGCGATTTGCTCTCCAAGTATCACAAGGAATTTGCGGATATGACCGGCATCGAGGTCGGGTCCGAAATGGTTCCGGAGCAGCAACAGCGCCAGAAAGCCGTCATCGAATTAAATTCCGGCAACCCGAGCTTCGACGTGATCGCGTTGTCGTATCACGTGCAGAAGCGGCAGTTCGCGAAGAACAACTGGCTCACCGATCTGCGGCCGTTCATCAATGACAAGTCGCTGGCGGCGCCGGACCTGGACTTCGCGGACTTCGCCAAGGGCGGCCTCAATTACGCGGTCGAGCCCGACGGCCGCGTCCTGAGCCTGCCGTTCAATCTCGATCCCTGGGTCGTCTACTGGAACAAGGAGGTCTTCGCCGCCAAAGGCGTCGCCTATCCGAAGACTTTCGCCGAAATGATCGACGCGGCGATGAAGCTCAACGATCCCGGCAAGGGCATAGCCGGCTTCGTCGGCCGCGGTCTCAAGAATGCCAACGTCCCCGTATGGACGAGCTTCCTGCTCGGCTACGGCGGCGGCTTCGTCGACGCCAAGGGCAAGCTCCTCACCGATACGCCCGAAGCGATCGAATCCGCGAAAATGTACCAGACGCTTCTTGCCAAGTACGGGCCGCAGGGCGTGGCAGGCTATAACTGGAACGAAGCGCAGAGCCTGTTCCTGCAAGGCAAGGCGGCGATGTGGCTCGACGGCATCGGCTTCGCGCAACCGCTGGAGGATCCGACCAAGTCGCGCATCGTTGGCAAGGTCGGCTATGGGGTCATGCCGGCGGGCCCCAAGGCGCAGGTTTCGGCGCTGTTCGCCGACGGCGAAGGGATATCGCCGTTCAGCAAGAAGAAGGGACCGGCGTGGTTCTATCTCCAGTGGGCGTCGAACAAGGCAAATCAGACGCGGATGCTGCAGGCGGCCGCCGGCGCCCCGGTGCGCAAGTCGGCCTACGCAGCGGCGCAGCAGTCGAGCGACTTCAAGGCCCCGAAGGAATGGGTCGAGACCATGCTGAAGTCGGCCAGCATCGCCCAGCCCGGCCTGCCGATTATTTCGCCGGTGACCGAATTCCGCGATGTCTTCGGCGTGGCGCTGACCAACATGATCAACGGCGCCGATCCGGCAACGGAATTGAAGAAGGCGACCGCGGAGTTCCAGCCCGTTCTGGACAAGAGCGAAAAAGCCTGAGGTAGCCTCGGCCTGCAACTGCTCTCCGCATGAGACGACCCCTCACCCCACCCCTCTCCCCGCTTGCGGGGAGAGGGAGCGCGAAGCGCGGGTGAGGAGCCGTGCGAGACATGTCAGCGACGCCACGCCCGGGTTTTCTCGCCCGACGGCACCGCAGCTATTACTTGTTCATCGTGCCGGCGCTGGTCGTTGTCGGCGCGGTGATCATCTTTCCCTGGCTGTTCACGGTCTGGATGAGCGCCTTCGACTGGAGGATCGGTACGGTCGCGCAGTTCGTCGGCTTCGCCAACTACACCGGGCTCGCGACGAACCAGCGCTTCCTCGAATCGATCGTTCACACGTTCTATTTCACCGCCCTCGCGGTCGTCGTGCCGCTGATCCTTGGGCTCGTCGCCGCATTGATCTTCCACCGCGAGTTTCCGTTCCGGGGCCTGCTGCGCGCCGTATTCACCATGCCGATGATGGCGACGCCGGTCGCGGTGGCGCTGGTGTGGACGATGATGTTCCATCCGCAGCAGGGCGTGCTCAACTACCTGTTGTCTCTCGTCGGCTTGCCGGCGTCGCTCTGGGTTTATTCGCCGACCTGGGTGATACCGAGCCTCGTGCTGGTCGAGATCTGGCACTGGACGCCGCTGGTCATGCTCATCGTTCTCGGTGGCCTGGCCTCGCTGCCGACCGAGCCGTACGAATCGGCACGGCTTGACGGCGCGTCCGAGTGGCAGCTCTTTCGCTATATAACGCTCCCGCTGATCGCACCGTTCCTGGTCGTCGCGGCGGTGATCCGTACGATCGATGCGCTCAAGGCCTTCGACACGATCTATGTCATCAGCCAGGGCGGTCCCGGCACCGCGTCCGAGACGATCAATCTCTACCTGTACCTGCAGGCATTCGCCTTCTACAACGTAGGCAACGCCTCCGCGGTCGTCGTCGTGTTCTTCATCATCATCCTCGCGCTGGCGCTGCTTTTGCTTTACGTGCGGCAGAGAGCGGCGTGGACGTGACGACCAGCGTTGACGTCCCTGTGGCGCCGCTTGCCAGCCGCGCCCGCATCCGGCGCCGCTTGCGCAGGGTCGGGTTCGCGCTCTCGGTCGTCGTGATCGTGTCGCCGGCGATCCTCGTTTTCTTCTGGATGCTGTCGCTGTCGCTCAAGAACGAGATCGACAATCTGTCCTATCCCCCCGTGTTCATCCCCGCTCCGCCGACGCTGCGCAATTTCGTGCAGGTTTTTGCCGAGAACTCGATGGGGCTGTATTTCTGGAACAGCGTCGTCGTCTCGGGCCTAGCAACGTTGATTGCGCTGGCGGTTGGCATTCCCGCGGGCTACGGTATTGCGCGGGCGCAGGCCCACAAGCTGACCGTGCTGATCCTGATCGCACGGATGACGCCCGCGCTTTCCTACCTGATCCCGCTGTTCACGGTGTTCCAGCTCCTCGGGCTCAACAACACGCTCACCGCTCTCGTCATCACTCACCTCGTCATCACCGTTCCCATCGTCGTCTACATCATGGCGGGGCATTTCGAAACGCTGCCGAAGGAGCTCGAGGAAGCGGCGTTGATCGACGGCGGCAGCGTATGGACCAGCTTCCGCTACGTCGCGCTGCCGCTCGCGCGCCCCGGCATTGTCGTCGGTACGATCCTCGCGTTCATTTTCTCGTGGAATAATTTCGTCTTCGGCGCGGTGCTCGCCGGCCGCGCGACGCGGACGCTGCCGGCGGCGGTCTACAACGTCCTTACCTTCGAGCAGCTCGCGTGGGGGCCGCTGGCCGCGGCGGCGCTCGTCGTCACCGTGCCCGTTCTGCTGCTGACGATCGTCATCCAGAAGGAAATCGTCGTCGGTTTGACGGCCGGCGGCGTGAAGGCGTAGTGGTGCTAAAGGGCATCCACCCACTGTTGCACGCCGACCTGCTGCATGCGCTGGCCGCGATGGGCCACGGCGACGAGCTGGTCATCGTCGATGCCAACTTTCCGGCGGCGAGCGTCGGCAGGCGCCTGCTGCACGCCGCCGGGGCGTCGGCGGCGGAGACGCTCGACGCGGTGCTGACCGTTTTTCCCCTCGATACGTTCGTCAAACCCGCGGCGCTGACGATGGCGGTGGTCGGCGATCCCGACGCCTTGCCCGAGCCCGTACGCGAGTTCGCGGCGGTGTTCACGCGCCATGGGCTCGCCGATGCGGAGATCGGGCATTGGGAGCGCGCCGCCTTCTACGCGCGCGCCGGCGCCGCATTCGCCATCCTGCGCACCGGCGAGCTGCGGCCGTACGGCAACATCCTCCTCGTCAAGGGCGTGGTGAATGCGTATCCGCCGGCGCACGCCTGAAGCAAGATGATCGTCGTCTTCGGATCGATCAACCTCGACCTCGTCACGCGTGTCGCTCGCTTCCCTGCCCCCGGGGAAACCGTCGGCGATGCGTCGTTCGCGACCTACCCTGGCGGCAAGGGCGCGAATCAGGCGCTCGCGGCCGCGCGCGCGGGAGCCTCGGTGCGGATGGTCGGGGCGGTCGGAAGCGATGCGTTCGTCGAGCCGGCCCTTTCCCTGCTCTCGGCGGGCGGCGTCGACCTCCACGGCGTGGCGCGCGTTGCGGCGCCTACCGGCTGCGCGACGATCTTAGTCGATGCCCACGGCGAGAACTGCATCGCAGTTGCGCCTGGCGCCAACGCTCTCGCCGATTCGACGACCGTACCCGACAGGCTGCTTACGCCCGAAACCATCGTGGTCCTGCAGCACGAGGTGCCGGCGCACGCCAACGCGGCGCTGATCGTGCGCGCCCACCGGCTTGGTGCGCGCATCGTTCTCAACGCCGCACCGGCGCGGCCGCTGTCGATCGAACTTCTGCGGCAGGTCGATGTCCTTGTGGTCAACGAGGCCGAAGCCTCCGCGGCGGTGCCGCCCGTCGCCGATGCACCTGAGCTTGCGGTGGCGATCACGCTGGGAGCCCGAGGAGCGATGTTGCGATTCAACGGAACGACCGTGGCCGCGCCGGCACCCAAAGTCGCGGTCGTGGACAGCACCGGGGCCGGCGATGCCTTTGTCGGCGCGCTGGTGGCGGCGCTCGACGCCGGTGCAGCGCCCGCCGAGGGGCTCCGTTTTGGCGTCGCCGCAGGCTCACTCGCCTGCACCGCGGCCGGCGCGCAGCCCGCGTTGCCCGATCGGGCCGCGATCGCCGCGACGTTACCGTTTGTTACAGCACGTCCGGTCCCGAGTGGGTAGACTCGAGTATCTACGCTCAGGAAATCACCATGCTCAAGCGACTGCTGTTGGCCATGCTCCTCTTTTCCGCCGCGCTAGGCGCGCGCGGCCGACTACAGCGACATCTGGTGGAGCCCGCCGGAGAACGGCTGGGGCGTGAACCTCGTGCAGAGCGATAACTTCATCTTCGCGACCTTCTACGTCTACGGGCCGAACAATCAGCCGATCTGGTACACCGGTGAATTGACCGCGGACGGCATCGGGAATTACACCGGCGGGCTTTACGTGACGACCGGAACGTATCTCGGCATCGTGCCTTATGATCCCGCTCAATTTGGCATTACGCAGGCCGGAACGGCCACGTTCACGCCGACCGCCGCCGACACCGGCGTGCTGAGCTACAACATCGGAAGCGTGACGGTGACGAAGAACATTCAGCGCTTCACGCTCACCGGGATAGCACTGGGCGCCGCATACGTCGGCGGCCAATCCGGCGCATACACGAGCTGCGCAGACAGTTCGGCGAACGGCTCCTATCTTGACAAGTACACGCTGGGCGTTAAGGATAGGAAATCCAACGACACGGCGCGTCATCGCGAGCAGCGTAGCACGTCTCGACTTGCCCAGACCGTTGGGAAGCTGAGATGGTCAGGGGTTGCCGCGAGGCCACGGTCGCCCCAGGTGCGGATGTTTGGGGAGCGTCAGCGAGTTCGCGTCGCGTGTCCGGCGACCGCCGGCATGCGCCTACCCGGCGGCGCGCTTGGCTGGCGGTCGACGCTCGGCGTTACCAAGTGATGCGTTGAGCGAATTCGTACTCCGGT
>DASVPH010000058.1:0-40495 GCA_036382945.1 Casimicrobiaceae bacterium | reverse complement strand
GGCAAGAGGGCCACATAGGCGCTGGTGGAAGAGCACGAACAGCAGCGCGACCTTGACTCCCTTGTCGGTGAGTCGGTAAGCGTAGCGATGGCCGTCGCGTTCGAGCAAGGCGTGGGCGCGCAGCTTGCGCAGGTCGTAGCGTAATTGGTTCAGGCCATAGCGTTGGTCGCAGAGGCCAAAGCTGATCACGATGACCTCGTGGAGTTGCTCGGTGCGCCAGCCACCGACGGTAGTGCTGGCATGCAGCAGCACTTGCAGCAGGCGAATGATGCGGGTGTCGTGGATCTTGATGCCGGGATAGGGTGGCGCTGCCCACGGTGATCGGTAGCGCCAGGCGCTGCAGAAGCGGGAAGTCCACATGGGCGTTCAGGCAGCGAGCCTGGAAGGTGGTGAAGTGCTCGGTGATGGCGAGGAACTTCTCGCGCACGTCGCCCGGGTGCTCGAGCCCTTTGCGCAGGCCGAAGTCGGCCAGATTGTTGGAGCAGACCTCGTTGCGCAGGAAGGTGGCGAACTTCTCGTACTGCTTGACGAAGGCGTGCTTCCAGTAGGCGCGAAAGATGTGATGGCCGTGCTCGATCTGCTCGAGCGTGGTGTTGAGCTTGCCGTGCAGTTTCTTGCTGAGGCGGGTGCCGAAGATCTCGGCGATCTTGTCGGCGGACAGTCGCCATAGCTCCAACTCGCGGCTGCGCTCGAAGATCTTGTGGATCGGAAAATGGCGCTTGAAGATGAAGTTGCGGCAGTATTCAATCTGGCTGATGGCGTAGAAGCGGCGCAAGCTGATGCGTGCGCGCTCCTTGGCCGAGAACTTCGGCCCCAACAGCGGCGTCCAGTAGTCGAGCTGCTCGCGGATGAGCGCGGGACTCATGCGGTCGGCGGCAGCCTGCAGGGCGGCCGGATCGGCGACCGCCACGAAGGCGTTGTCGTGCTTGCGAAAGCCGATGCCGCCCGATTGAGCTCCTGCTCGATGAAGGAGTGGCCGTTGAGATAATAGGTGGTCTGGAACGGAAAGAAAGAGCCCACGCGCATCGCGATCGGCCCCAAGGTCTGGTCGCGAATGTAGAAGTAGTAGTGGGTGAAGCGACTGCGTTGCGGGGCGAGGATGCGGTGATAAGGATCCTTGGTCGGATACTTCGGCACGGTGCAGCGGAAGGTCGGTCCCTGCTCCATGCTCCTGAAGATGAAGTACACGCCGTAGCGCTTCGAGCGCACCATCGAGCGCAGCCAACGTTGAACATAGTCTTCCTTGCGCACGCCCTTCTCGGCCCACTCGATGGGCGTGTGGTGATTGCGGGCAAACGCCTCCACCCGGTCCTGATACTCTCCCGTGCGGCGGCTCAAGACCTCCTTGTCGACAGCCTCGACGCCCACGACCTGGCGGAAGAAGTAGACCACTTGCTCAGGCCGGGTGAGCGCGCTCAAGTAGCCGTGGATGACAATGCGGTCGAACAGCGAAACCGTCGATCCGCTTTCCCTGACGCTCAGCCTGCAGGGCAACACCGACGAGCGTGTGCAGCTCGCGCTTGATGAATTGAAGGGGCGCTTTCCGTGGTGAGGGGACTCGATGTGAGGCCTACGAATTGATGCGAGCCGACAAATAGCGTCCCTGATGGCGCGTCAGACCGGTATTTGCGATGCGAAGGGTCTTGCCTGCTTTATCGAACGTCCAGGCTTCGTTCCAGCACCTTGGCCATGAACTCCTTCGAGGGAGAGGTCGGCGCGGCGAGCAACTCGCGAATGCGGCCTTCGATCTCGTCGACGGCGCTGCAATTCTTCGCGGCATCCATGGTGCTCGAATAGGCTGACAACACATCGAGACCCGTGATTTCGTAGCCGTAGCCGGCGGCGATCCAGCGCAGCGCGGCAAGGCCGGCCTCGACGGCAAATCGGGGGCTCGTCGCAGCGAAGTCGCGTGCCGCCCGCGTCAACGTGCGTGGATCGCACGGTGTTCGTTGGGCAAGTGCAATGGCCTCTTCGAAGAGCCCCGCATCCTTCGCCGCGGCGAACCACTTGCCTTCTTGGCCCGGCGTGCTCGCGACCAGGTCATCGAGTATCTTCGCCGGCGCCTTCGTCGGGTACTTCTTCGCGATCGATCGGAAGGTCGCGAGAAACGTCGTTCCTTGATTGGCCTCGATCGCGTAGCGCGCATATGCCTCGTCGGCGAGCCCCGAGGAAAGCAGGATCTCCTCGCACGCGCGCGCGATTGCAATCGGGTTGTCGTTCAGTCCTCGGCTCGCTTCGGCGTAGCGGATCGCCTCCGTCTTCCTGCCCATGGCCGCCAGCGCCTTGACGCCCCAGTGCCGGTAGTGCCACATGGAGTAGGGGGCCTTGTCGAGGAGCGCGAGAAGCTCTTCGTGGCGTCCGGCGTGGAACAGCGCGCTCAGGCAGGCGATCGTGCCGTGGAAGTAGCCTCCGGGCTTCCTTTTCGGGCTCCACACCAACTCCACCGTGCCGATCAGGCGATCCGCCCAGGCCGAAGCGCGCCCGCGTGACGCGCACAACTCGCCCCAGTAGTCGCCCAGGCGTTCGATGTAGGGGATCTCGTCGTTCTGGTGCGCTTCCCAGAGCCGGTCGAGCCATTTGTCGCGCGTTTGGTCGTCCACCGGCGCATCGGCGACGATCCTCGCGCACGCCTCGATCGCGCAATTGACGGCGGTTCCGATCGCGCCGGAAGAACTGTCGACCTGTTCGAGCGCCGGCGAGACCTTTTCGAGGAAGATCACCGCGCCGGCAGCCGCCAGCGCCGGGTCCTTCTTCGCAACCTTCTGAATCTCAGCCGCGGCTTCCCTGACCCGCTGCACGGCGGGCTGGGAGCGCCAGCCGAACGCGTGCCTGCGAAAGCGCGGCGCGAACGCCCATTTGTAGACCGGGGAACGGGGCATCGATCATCGCGGTTGACGTTAATCACGCATAGCGTTACTATTGTAGCGGTGGCGATCAAGACGTTCAAGTGTGCCGACACCGAGGCCTTGTTCGGCCTGCGCCGCGTGGCGTGCTTCGCCAACACCGAGCGCCCGGCGCTTCGCAAGTTGAAGCAGCTCGACCTGGCACGGCGCATCGAGGATCCGCGCGTAGCACCGGCGAATCGGCTGGAGCAGCTCAACGGCGATCGCGCGGGCCTGTGGAGCATCCGCACGAACGATCAGCTCCGCGTCTGCTTTCGCTGGACAGGCGCCGCCGCCGAAGACGTCGAGATCGTGGACTATCGCTGACGGAGATCGACATGAGCAGGAAGCTCAAACCCGTGTCGCCCGGCGAGATGCTGGCCGAGGAGTTCTTGAAGCCCCTGGCCATGAGCAACTACCGGCTGGCAAAGGAGATCGGCGTGCCCGCGCAGCGCATCGGCGAGATCCTCGCCGGCAAGCGCGCCATCACGGCAGACACCGATCTGCGGCTGTGCCGGTTCTTCGGACTCTCGGACGGCTGGTGGCTGCGGCTGCAGGCCGACTATGACACCGAGGTCGCGAAGGCGATGCTCGCGAAGACGCTCGCGAAGATCAGGCCGTGGAAGGAAACGGGGAAGCACACGCCGGTTGCGCATTGATCTGCGACACGAGTGCAGGAGGACATCGGTCTTGATCGATGCTTCGAGCGTGCGCCCGATGGCTTGCGAGGCATCGATGCACGGTCGCTCAAAGCTTCGCGCGGACGGCGATTCGAGTCTCGATATCGCAGAGCCGGATCGCACGAGACAATGCAGTCGCAGGAGTAGGCGCCGCGCAAACCGGTCCATAAAGCCCAGAGCTGGCAACGTCCCGCGTTTTCTGACGATAAAAATGACGCTAAACGGGAAACGCACGGAGAAATTGTCGCTACGGCACAGAGGCTTGCAAGTGCCGTTGATGATCGAGCGGGAGCGAGGAAAGGTGCGCAACGGCCATGAAGCGTGAGCTGATCTCCTCCGGCACACCCTGGGAGCCGATCGTCGGCTATTCGCGCGCGGTCAAGGTCGGCAACCAGATCTGGGTCTCGGGCACGACGGCCACCGACGCCGCCGGGCGCATCGTGGGCCAGGGCGATGCCTATGCGCAGACCCGCCAGGCGATCGCCAACATCGAGCGCGCGCTCGCGAGCGGCGGCTCGGGCTTGGCGGACGTGGTACGCACGCGAATCTACGTGACCAATATCGGGCAATGGGAGGAGGTCGCTCGCGCGCATGGCGAGGCCTTCGGCGACATCCGGCCCGCGTGCGCGATGGTGGAAGTGGCGCGGCTCATCGATCCGGCGCTTCTGGTCGAGATCGAGGCCGATGCCGTCCTCGCCGATGCTGAGCCGCCGCGCTGACGTGAGCTCCACGAGCGTGCGCAACGAGATTCCCGCGCGGTACGACGTGGCGGCGGCGCCGGACGCTGAGCACTGGATGCGCGAGGCGCTCGCACTGGCGCGTGCCGCGCAAGCTCGCGGCGAGGTGCCGGTCGGCGCAGTGGTCGTGCGCGACGGCGCGATCGTGGGGCGCGGCGGGAACGCCCCGATCGCCGGCAACGACCCCACTGCGCATGCCGAGATCGCGGCGCTGCGCGATGCCGCGGCCGCTCTCGGGAACTACCGGCTGCCGGATTACGATCTCTATGTAACGCTCGAGCCGTGCGTGATGTGCGCCGGCGCGATCATGCATGCCCGCGTGCGCCGGCTGGTGTTCGGCGCGCGCGACCCGAAGACGGGCGCGTGCGGGAGCATCGTCGATCTGTTCGCCGAAGCGCGGCTCAACCACCACACGAGCGTCACCGCCGGGGTGCTGGCGGAGGAATGCGGCGCGCTCCTCTCGGCGTTCTTCGCGGCGCGGCGCACCATTGCAGAATGAGCTCGCGCAGCTACGGCATCGGGCTTTACGCGCCGGCGGGCTTCGTGACCGAACCGGAAACGATCGCGCGCGCTGTCGAGCGACTTCAAGCCGCCGGGCATCGGATCGTCGTCGATCCCACCGTGACCACGCGCTGGCAGCGCTTCTCGGCGCCGGACGCCGAGCGCGCGGCGGCGGTCATGCGCATGGCCGAGGATCCCCGGGTGGAGCTCGCCATCGCCGTCCGCGGCGGCTACGGCTGGTCGCGGCTTCTCGACCGCCTCGACTTCGGTGCGATCGCCGCCGCGAACAAGCGCTGGCTCGGCCACAGCGACTTCACCGCCTTCCAGCTCGCCGCGCTCGCCGCGCGCGGCATGGTCACGTTTGCCGGACCGCTCGCGGCCTACGATTTCGGCGCCGCGACGCCGTCGGCGTTCACCCTCGAGCATTGCTGGGGATTGCTGGCGAGCACGCAGTACGAAGTCGAATGCGCGCTTGCCGGTCCGCCGGAGCTTGCCGCTGAAGGCACGCTCTGGGGCGGGAACCTGACGCTCATCGCGCACTTGGTCGGCACGCCTTACCTGCCGCGCATCGACGGCGGCATCCTGTTCATCGAAGACGTCGGCGAGGCGCCCTATCGCATCGAGCGCATGCTCTACCAGTTGCATCACGCGGGCATCCTCGGCCGCCAGCGCGCGCTGCTCCTGGGCGAGTTCAACGGCTACGAGCCGGGCCCCAACGACAACGGCTACGATCTGGCGGCGATGGTCGAACAATGCCGCAGCCGCTTCGGCGTGCCGTTGTTCACCGGCCTGCCTTTCGGGCACCGCCGCGACAAGCTGACGCTGCCGGTGGGCGCGCGCTGCGCCTTGTCGGTTGGCGGAGGCGTGGCGCGCTTGCGACTGTCCGGATACTGAACGTAGGCTTCAGGCTCGCTCACGGCTCGACCGCGAACGCGAACGCGACTTCGCCGGTCAACCGTCCTTCCGGGTCGAAGCTGCGCTCGGCGAAGCGCGCCGCACCATCGCGATCGATCGTCAGCACCGTCGAGCAGCGCGTCCCGTAGCGCGGGTCGACGATGAACGGGCTCGACAGCAGCCGCTCCCATTCGGGCGACACGCCGGTCGAAGGCAGCGCTGCCGACTCGGCCTGGGCGCGATCGGCGAGCAGCTCGAATAGCGGCTCCAGGCGCGACTCGCCGCTCTCGAGGTAAGCGGCGAGTCGTGCCTTGCCGCGCACGAGCTTCGGCCACGGCGTGTCGAGCAGGTGGTTCGACAGCCCGTGAATGCCTGCGCCGAGCGCGAGCGCGCCGCTGGCGCGGTTCGAGCTGTACGCCGCCTGGGCGCAATCGCCGAGGAGCAGGTTGAAGCCGTGATAGCGTGAGCCGTCGAGCGCGATCGCCGCCGCGCAAACGAGCGGCGGCGCCGGGTCGGCCAGCGCGCGCGTGACCAGCATCCCGCGCGAGGGCGCCTTGGGGTCGCGCGGTACGCCTTCGCGGAAATTGGTGACGAGCGCCCAGCGCCCTTTGCCGTCGACGCCGAACCACGTGCCGCCGCCGACGCGATCCACACCGGCCAGCGTACCGTCGGGCCACCAGTGCGCCGGCGCCGCTTCCCGGGCGTGGAATTCGTCGCGATTGGCGGCGATGACGAGCGGCAGCTCGGGCTGCGCATCGCGCGCGATCAGGGCGAGGCACATGGGCTACGGACGATGCTCCGTGTCGAGCAGCGCGGGCTTATGCCGCCGCGACGAAGCGCTCCATGCGCCGCTCCGATCCGGGCGCGAGACAGGCGAAGAAACGGTGCGCCGCGAGAAGCTCGGCCAGAGCGAGCTCGAGCCGCTCAGGGTCCCGAACGTTCTCGTAGACTTCCATCCAGAGGAGCGCATCGGTCTCGCGTTGCAGCAGCCGGCCGATAACGCCGAGTCGCTCTTCGACGCTCCGAAACACCGCACGCACTGCCTTGCGTGCAGCTTCAGCGTGCGCCGGCGCGACCCGGTAGTAGCAGTAGCAGTGAACCAGCGGCCTCACGCGAGGCGGCCCCGCGGTTCGGCGGCTGCAGGCAGGGCGTAGGGCAGGGGCAACAGCGTCGCGGGCGGCCCGTCCGTCGCGCCCAGGCGCAAGCTCTCGCTCGCGATCGCCTCGAGTTGCGCGACCGCGAGCAGATCCGCCCCGCCACCCGGGGCCGCGGCCGCATTGACGACCGTGCCGCACGGTTGATCCGCGAAGGCAGCGGCGAACAGCCGCGTGCCCTCCCGCGGCGGCCCGCCATCGACGTGCATGAGCGCAAGCCGCTCCTTGAGCCGGCCGAGGTACTGCATGCGCGCGACGATCTCCTGTCCGCTATAGCAACCCTTGCGAAAGCTGATGCCGCCGAGCGCGTCGAGATTGAGCATTTGCGGGACGAACTGGTCCTGGGTCGGGGGCGTGATGATCGCCACACCGGCCCGCACGGTGAGCCACTGCCAGCACGGAAATCCGGCCGCCCGCGCGCGAGCGAGCCGCCCCCACAAGCTCGGCGCGCGCTCGGGGGCCACCAAGGCGATGAAGCGCTCGCCCGGGACCTCGATCAGCGCGCCGCCGTCGATTGCCATGGCGCGGTGCAGGAGCGGTGTCGCGCCGAGCGCCTCCGCGAGGCACGCGCGCGCCGCGGGTCCGCCTACACCGATGCGCACCGAGGCCGCGCCCGCATCGGCGATCGTCACCTTGGAGCGCAGCACGAACATGCTCAAGCGCTTCCGGATCGGCTCGGCCAGCGAGCCCGGCAGGAGCAGCTCGAAGCGCTCGTCGGTCAGGCGATGGAGCAGGAAATTCGCCAGCACGCGCCCCTTGGGCGAGCACCACGCCGACAACTGCGACGCTCCGAGCGCGAGCGCTTCGACGTCGTTGGTGAGCTGACCCTGGAGGAAGGTCGCCGCTTCGCGGCCTTCGACGGCAAGCGCTGACACAGCTCCCAGGTCGCAAAGCACGGCCGCCTCGCGCGCGGTCGAGAGCTCGGCCGCCGGCTCGCCGAACCCGGTCACGGCGGCGCCGTCAAACGAGGCACCCCGGGCCGAGAGGAAATCGGTCCAGGCGCTCATCGGCGGGATCGGCCGAAGACGGACAACGCTTCGCACGCGCCGCACCGCGGCCGAGCAAAAAATTGTGCTAGAATCAAAAGTTAGCTTGGTGTGATGGCGGTCAGGGCTTGAACCTGCTGCGCTTTGGAGCGTTTCGCGGCGCCCGGGCCCTGCGGCTATCCGCCGAGCAATTCGCAGATCCGCCCGTTCAGGGTGCTCGGGAGTCGACGCCACGTCGCACCGGGTCGAGCGGCGGATCGAGGCTCAACCCTGACCAAGGAGTGTAGTAATGTCGGTCACGATGCGTCAAATGCTGGAAGCCGGAGTCCACTTCGGCCACCAGACGCGGTACTGGAACCCGAAGATGGCGGAATACATCTTCGGCCAGCGCAACAAGATTCACATCGTCAACCTCGAGAAGACGCTGGCGATGTACCAGGAGGCGATGAAGTACGTCCGCCAGCTCGCCGCCAACCGAGGCACCATCCTGTTCGTCGGCACCAAGCGCCAGGCGCGGGACATCCTCGCCGAGGAGGCGCAGCGCGCCGGCATGCCCTACGTCGACCATCGCTGGCTCGGCGGCATGCTCACCAACTTCAAGACGGTCAAGGCGTCGATCAAGCGCTTGAAGGACCTCGAGACGATGGCGAAGGACGGCACCTTCGAGAAGATGAGCAAGCGCGAAGCGCTGACGTTGCAGCGCGAGATGGACAAGCTCAATCGCAGCCTGGGTGGGATCAAGGAGATGGGCGCGCTGCCCGATGCCGTGTTCGTCATCGACGTGGGCTACCAGAAGATCGCCGTGACGGAAGCCAAGAAGCTCGGCATCCCGATCATCGGCGTGGTCGACACCAATCACTCGCCCGACGGGATCGCCTATGTGGTTCCCGGCAACGACGATTCCAGCCGCGCGATCCGGCTCTACGCCCGCGGTGTGGCCGACGCGATCCTCGAGGGTCGCAGCCAGGTGATCCAGGAGATCGTCCAGCCCGACGAATTCGTCGAGGTCTCGGCGGACGAAGCGGCGGCCTGAGCGGGCCGAACAAGGGGCCGAAGCCCCTTTTTTTTCGCCGCCGGAGCCCGAAGGTTGGCTCGACGGGCGGGAACGGATGACGGAACGTCGCGGCGCGGCGGACAAAGCGCGGGCGCGGCGCTCCAAGCAACGGAGAGAAGCACGATGGCGGAGATAACCGCGAGCATGGTGATGGATCTACGCAGCCGCACGGGGCTGCCGATGATGGAGTGCAAGAAGGCGCTGACCGAAGCGGCCGGCGACATGGGCAAGGCCGAGCAGCTCTTGCGCATCCGGCGTGGCGCCAAGGCGTCCAAGGCGTCCGATCGAATCGCGGCGGAAGGCGTCATCGGCGCGTTCATGGCGGCCGACGGCAAGACCGCCGCGATGGTCGAGCTCAACTGCGAAACCGATTTCGTCGCCCGCAATGTCGACTTCGTCGGCTTCGCGCGTACGCTGGCGCAACGGGTCGCGGAGAAGCATCCGGCCGACCTCGCGGCGCTCTCGGCGCTGGCGCACGCCGGCGGGAGCGTCGACGCCGCGCGCCAGGCGCTGGTGCAGAAGCTCGGCGAAAACGTGACGGTGCGCCGCTTCGCTCGCCTCACCACGGCGGGAAGGCTCGCGCAGTATCTGCACGGCGGCGGGCGCATCGGCGTCACCGTGGCCTACGAGGGCGGCGACGAGCAGACCGGCAAGGACGTGGCGATGCACATCGCCGCCTCGGTCGCCTCGGTGCGGCCGGTGTGCGTTTCGCGCGATGAAGTGCCGCGCGAGCTGATCGAGCGCGAGCGGGCGATCTTCGCCGCGCAGGCCGCCGAATCGGGTAAGCCGCCGGAGATCGTCGCGAAGATGGTCGAAGGGCGGCTCAACAAGTTCCTGTCCGAAGTGACGCTGCTGGGCCAGCCGTTCGTCAGGAACCCCGATGAGTCGGTCGAGAAATATCTGAAGGCCCGAGGCGCGGCGGTCAAGAGCTTCGAGCTGTACGTGGTCGGCGAGGGCATCGAGAAAAGAAAGGGAGATTTCGCGGCCGAAGTGGCGGCGATGGCCAAGACCGCGTAAGTTCGCCAACGCCACCGCCAACCCAACGCGATAGACGGAGCACACCATGAATGCACCGATCGTCGCCACCTTGCCGGCAGTCGCGGCTGCGCGGACGGAGCCCGCCTACAAGCGGATCCTGCTCAAGCTCTCGGGCGAGGCGCTGATGGGCGAGGATCCCTACGGCATCAACCGCGAGGTGATCGACCGCATCGTCGCCGAGATCGCCGAGGTGGTGCGGCTGGGCGTGCAGGTGGCGGTGGTGATCGGCGGGGGCAACATCTTCCGCGGCGTGGCGCCCGGAGCCGCCGGCATGGACCGCGCCACGGCCGACTACATGGGCATGCTCGCCACGCTGATGAACGCGCTCGCGCTGCAGGACGCGATGCGGCGCGCAGGGCTCGTGTCGCGCGTGCAGTCGGCGCTGTCCATCGAGCAGGTCGCCGAGCCTTACATCCGCGGCAAGGCGCTACGCTATCTGGAAGAGAACAAAGTCGTGATCTTCGCCGCCGGCACCGGCAACCCGTTCTTCACCACCGATACCGCGGCGGCGCTGCGCGGCCGCGAGATGGGCGTGGACATCGTGCTCAAGGCGACCAAGGTCGACGGCGTGTACACCTCCGACCCGAAGAAGAACGCCGACGCCAAGCGCTACCCGACGCTCACCTTCGACGAGGCGATCGTCAAGAACCTCAAGGTCATGGATGCGACCGCGCTCGCCCTGTGCCGCGACCAGAACATGCTGCTCAAAGTCTTCAGCATCTTCGTGCCGGGCGCTCTGAAGCGGGTCGTGATGGGCGAGGACGAGGGCACGCTGGTGCATTGCTAGGAGGAGCCGATGATTCCGGAGCTCAAGAAATCCGCCGAGCAGAAGATGCACAAGAGCGTCGAGACGCTCAAGCACGACTACCAGAAGGTGCGCACCGGGCGCGCGCATACGGGACTGCTCGATCATATCCAGGTCGACTATTACGGGACGATGATGCCGATCAACCAGGTCGGCAACGTCACGCTCGCCGACGCGCGGACGATCGCGGTGCAGCCCTGGGAGAAGAAGATGGTTCCGGTGGTGGAGAAGGCGATTCGCGATTCCGACCTCGGCCTCAATCCGGCGGTCTCGGGCGATTTGATCCGGGTGCCGATGCCCGCGCTGACCGAGGAGCGCAGGAAGGAGCTGATCAAGGTCGTGCGTCACGAGGCCGAGAATGCGCGGATCGCGGTGCGCAACGTCCGCCGCGACACCAACGAGCAGTTGAAGAAGCTACTCAAGGACCACCAGGTGTCGGAAGACGACGAGCGGCACGCCCAGGCCGACGTGCAGAAGCTCACCGATCGCTACATCGCCGAGATCGACACGGTCCTCCAGGCCAAGGAAGCCGATCTGCTCGCGGTCTGACGGCCATGGCGCTGTCGGCCGGACGCCGCCCCGCGGAATCTCCGCCTTCGGAAACCCGCTTTCCGGTCGAGCCTGCCCCGGTGTTCGAAAGCTCCACTCGCGAGATACCCGCGCCGCGCATGGTGCCGCGGCACATCGCGATCATCATGGACGGGAACGGACGCTGGGCCAAGCAGCGTCTGCTGCCGCGCGTGGCCGGGCATCGCAAGGGTGTCGAGGCGGTGCGCGCGGCCATTCGGGCGTGCATCGAGCGCGGGGTCGAGTTCCTGACGCTGTTCGCGTTTTCCAGCGAGAACTGGCGCCGTCCCCCCGAAGAGGTCTCGATCCTGATGCAGCTCTTCCTGCGGGCGCTCGAGCGGGAGGTGGCCAAGCTGCATCGGAACGGCATCTGCTTCCGGGTGATCGGCGACACCCTGCGCTTCGAGCCGAAGATCCGCGAGCTGATCGTCGCCGGCGAGGCGCTGACGGCGGACAACCGCCGCCTCACGCTCACGGTGGCCGCCAACTACGGCGGGCGCTGGGACATCGCGCAGGCGGTCCAGCGGCTGCTCGCCGCGCATCCGGAAGCCGCGCGCGGCTTCGAGCCCGAGGCGCTGGAGCCGTTCCTGTCGATGGCGTATGCCCCGGAGCCGGACCTGTTCATCCGCACCGGCGGCGAGCAGCGCGTATCCAACTTCCTGCTCTGGCAGCTCGCGTACACCGAGCTCTACTTCACCGACCTCTTATGGCCGGATTTCGACACCAAGGCTCTCGACGCGGCGATCGCCTCGTATCAGCGCCGCGAGCGGCGCTATGGCCGTACCAGCGAGCAGCTCGCGGCCAGCTAAGGAACCTCTGAAATACCCCCACGTGAATTGCGCTGCCCGTTCCCTCATGCTCAAGACCCGCATACTGACCGCGGCGGTGTTGCTTCCGCTGACGCTCGCCGCGCTGTTCGGACTGCCGCCTCGCGGCTGGGGGGCCGTCACACTGGGGGTGGTGGCCATCGCCGCGCACGAGTGGGGGCATCTTGCGGGCTACCCCAAGCCGGCGCGGCTCGCCTTCGTGGCGAGCACCGTCGCGCTCGGCATAGACCTGCTGTTCGCTCCGGCGAGTCGCTTCGCGCCCGATGCCGGCTGGCCTGCGGCGGTGACCCTTTACGCCGGCGGCGCGGCAACGCTGTTCTGGCTCACGCTCGCGCCGGCGTGGCTCGCCGCGGGCTGGCGAGTGGAGTCGAAGCTCCTGCTGGCGCTCACCGGCTGGCTGGTCCTGCTCGCCGCGTGGATCGCGGCAGTCCAGCTCCAGGCGCGCTCGCCCGCGCTGCTACTGGCTACGATGGGCATCGTCTGGATCGCCGATACCGCCGCGTACTTCTCGGGCCGCGCCTTCGGCAGGCACAAGCTTGCGCCGACGGTGAGCCCCGGCAAGACCTGGGAGGGCGTGTACGGCGCGCTCGCCGCCACCGCGGTGTACGCGCTGACGCTGTTGTGGTTGGCGCCCGAGGTCGTCAACGCGGGCGCGCTGGCTCCGCCCGCGCTCGCCGGCGGCGTCGGCCTGGTGGTTGCGCTCGCGGCGCTGTCGGTGGTCGGCGATTTGTTCAAGTCGCTGCTCAAGCGACAACGCGGACTCAAAGACAGCGGCTGGATCCTGCCCGGGCACGGCGGCGTGATCGATCGCATCGACGCGCTTCTGGCGGTGATGCCGCCTGCTGCGCTGCTGGCGCAGTACGCGCTGCGTTGACCATGGCTCGGGTCCCGGCACGCAATATCACGATTCTGGGCGCGACCGGCTCGATCGGCGCCTCAGCGCTCGACGTCATCGCCCGGCACCCGGATCGCTTCACGGTGACGGCGCTCGCCGCGAACCGGCAGTGGGAGCCGCTGCTCGGAGCGATCGCGCGTTTCCGGCCGCCCTATGCGGCGTTGCTCGATGTGGGGGCTGCGCGCCAGTTGGCCGACGCGGTGCGCCGCGAAGCTCTGCCGACGCGCGTGCTCGCCGGGCCGGAAGCCCTGGGCGACATCGCCACGCTTGCCGAAGCCGATACGGTCGTGGCCGGGATCGTCGGCGGCGCAGGGCTCGCGCCGACGCTCGCCGCAGCACGCGCTGGAAAACGCATCCTGCTCGCCAACAAGGAAACCCTGGTGCTCGCGGGCGGCATGTTCATGGCGGCTGTCCGGGAGGGTGGCGCGACCCTGCTGCCGATCGACAGCGAGCACAACGCCATCTTTCAATGTCTTCCGGTGGCCGCCGACGCTACGCCCGGGCGAGTCGGCGTACGCAGGATTCTGCTCACCGCCTCGGGCGGACCGTTCCGTACCGCGCCCTTGGCCGAGCTCTCGCACGCGACCCCCGAGCAGGCCTGCGCTCATCCCCGCTGGCGCATGGGTCGCAAGATCTCCGTCGACTCGGCCACGATGATGAACAAGGGCCTGGAGATGATCGAAGCGCATTGGCTCTTCGGGGTCGGGCGCGCAGAGATCGAGGTCCTGATCCATCCGGAGAGCATCGTGCACTCGCTGGTCGAATACGTCGACGGCTCGGTGCTGGCACAGCTCGGCAACCCGGACATGCGCACGCCGATCGCGCAGGCGCTGGCGTGGCCGGAACGCATCGGTGCGGGTGTGGCGTCGCTCGATCTCGCGCAGATCGGCGCCCTCAATTTCGCCGCACCGGACCCGGCGCGGTTTCCGTGCCTCGCGCTGGCCGGCACCGCGCTCGTTGCGGGCGGCAGCGCGCCGGCGACCTTGAGCGCGGCCAACGAGATCGCGGTCGCCGCATTCCTCGAGCGCAGCATCGGCTTCCTCGATATCGCCGGAGTGTGCGCCGAGGCGCTGGCGCGGCTGCCCGCGCGTGCGGTCGACACGATCGAAGATGCGCTCGACGCCGACCGTGCGGCGCGGTCGCTGGCGCGGGAGCTCCTGGGGCGAATCGCCTTTTCGGCATGATCGGCCTCCTGCAGAAGATCCTCGCCTTCGCCGTGACGCTCGGCGTGCTGATCACGTTCCACGAGCTCGGCCATTACCTGGTCGCGCGGCTTGCGGGCGTCAAGGTGCTGCGGTTCTCGATCGGGTTCGGCCGCGTCGTGTGGTCGCGGCGCGTCGGACGCGACGCGACCGAGTGGGCGATCTCCGCGATTCCGCTCGGCGGTTACGTCAAGATGGTCGACGAGCGCGAGGGCGAGGTGGCGCCCGCCGACCGCGCCCGGGCATTCAATCGCCAGAGCGTGTTGAAGCGCAGCGCGATCGTCGCCGCCGGGCCGCTTGCGAACCTGCTGCTCGCGGTGCTGCTCTTCGCCGGCACTTATCTCGCCGGCGTGCCGGGACAGCGCCCGGTGCTCGCCTCTCCGCCCGAGGCTTCGCCCGCGGCGCTCGCCGGATTGGCTGCGGGCGATGTCGTCACCGCGGTCGACGGCACGGCCACACGCTCTTGGCAGGACCTGCGCTGGCAGCTCCTGCATGCATCGGGCAGCGACGCGGTCAGCGTCGCGGTCGAGCGTCCCGGTGGCCTGCGCGCCGAGCGCACGCTCTCGCTCGCGGGCTTGAGCGAAAGCGAGTGGGAAGGAAACTTTCTTGCCGCGCTCGGCCTCAAGCTGGATCTCGGTGCGCCGGTGGTTCGCGACACGGTACCCGGCAAGCCGGCAGCGGTCGGCGGCCTGGAGGCGGGCGACGCCATCGTCGCGATCGACGGCGAGCCGATGCGCTCGCCCGCCGACGTGGCGACCATGACCAATGCGCATCCGGGCGAGCCGTTGCGATTCACCGTTCGGCGCGACGGCCGCGAGCTCGACATCGCGCTCACACCGGAGCCGACCGAGCAGAACGGACGCAAAGTCGGCATCGTCGGCATGCGGCTCGCGCTCGATCCCGCGGCTGCGGCCGACCTCGCGGTCACGGTGCGCTACGGGCCGGGCGAAGCTCTGGCGCAAGGTGCGATCAAAACCTGGGAGCTGTCGGTGTTCACGATGAAGATGCTCGGCCGCATCGTCATCGGCAGCGCGTCGCTCAAGAACATCAGCGGGCCGCTCACCATGGCCGACTTCGCCGGACAATCGGCGCAGGCGGGCGTGCTCAGTTTCATCGGCTATCTGGCGCTGATCAGCATCAGCCTCGGCGTGCTCAACTTGCTGCCCGTGCCTTTACTCGACGGGGGGCACTTGCTGTATTATCTCGTCGAGATTTTCAAAGGCAGTCCCGTTTCCGACCGCGCTCTCGAGGTCGGCCAGCGCATCGGCATGGCCGTGCTGGCCATGTTGATGGCTTTGGCGCTCTTCAATGACCTTTCTCGTCTCCTTTGATGCCCGTCGGGGGGCGCGGGCGCTCTCGCCGCGCGCCGCCGCCGGGATCAGGGCCTGGTTCGCGTTGTTTGCATTGCTCGCCTGGGCGCGGTTCGCGCCGCCGGCGCTCGCCTTCGAGCCGTTCACGGTGCGCGACATCCGGGTCGAAGGCGTGCAGCGGACCGACGCCGGAACCGTGTTCAACTACCTGCCGATCAAGGTGGGCGATCGCGTTGACGACGAGAAGGCTTCGGCCGCGGTCAAGGCGTTGTACGCGACAGGTTTCTTCCGCGACGTCCGGCTGGAGGCCGAGGATGGGGTCCTCGTGGTCATCGTGCAGGAGCGGCCGACGATCAGCCAGATCGACATCGTCGGCACCAAGGAATTCGACAAGGACACGCTGCGCAAGGCGCTGAAGGACATCGGCGTGGCCGAGTCGCGCATCTTCGACCGTTCCGCGCTCGATCGCGCCGAGCAGGAACTCAAGCGCCAATACATCAATCGCGGCTACTACGCGATGCAGGTCACGACCACCGTGACGCCGCAGGAGCGCAATCGGGTGGCGGTGAACTTCACCGTCGAGGAGGGCGAGGTCGCCAAGATCGCCAAGATCAACCTCATCGGCGCAAAGGCGTTTCCCGAGAGCACGCTCATCAAGCAAATGCAGCTCTCCACACCCGGGTGGTTCACGTGGTACACCAAGAACGACCAGTATTCGAAGCAGAAGCTGCAGGCCGACCTCGAGACGCTGCGCAGCTACTACACCAACCGCGGTTATCTCGAGTTCCTGGTCGACTCGACGCAGGTGTCGATCACGCCCGACAAGGAGCAGATCTACATCACGATCAACATCACCGAAGGTCCGAAATACACCATCAGCGACATCCGGCTCGCCGGCGAGCTGCTGCTGCCGGAAAGCGAGCTGATGCGTCTCATCCTGGTGCACCCCGGCGACGTGTACTCGCGCGAGAAGCTTACGCAATCCACCAAGGCGATTTCCGACCGGCTCGGCAGCGACGGCTACGCCTTCGCCAACGTCAACGCGGTTCCCGAGATCGACCGGCAGAAGCGCACCGCGGCGTTCACCTTCTTCATCGACCCCGGGCGGCGCGTCTACATCCGCAGGATCAACATCAGCGGCAACTTGAAGACGCGCGACGAGGTCATCCGGCGGGAGCTCCGCCAGCTCGAGGGGGCGTGGTACGACTCGACGCGCATCGAGCGATCGAAGGTGCGGATCACGCGCCTCAACTTCTTCGACGACGTCAACGTCGAGACGCCCTCCGTGCCCGGCAGCCCGGACCAGGTCGACCTCGACGTGACGGTGACCGAGAAGCCGACCGGCAACCTGCTCGCCGGGGTCGGCTACTCGAGCGCCGACGGGCTGGTGTTGACGGGCTCGGTCTCGCAGAACAACGTCCTCGGGACGGGCAATGCGCTGGTGGCGTCGGTCAATACCAGCAGAATCAACCGAGTCATCTCGGCAACGTACACCGAGCCGTACTGGACCGTCGATGGCATCTCGCGCACGCTCGAGGTCTACGAAAAGACCGTCGACTCGTCGTCGCTGCCGATCGCGCAATATTCGTCGAAGACCCTGGGCGGCGCGGTCGGCTTCGGCGTGCCCGTGACCGAAACCGACAGCGTGCTCCTCGGCGTGCGCTTCGAGCACACCAGTCTTTCGCTGGTCGACAGCAGCCCGCCGATCTATCACGCTTTCGTCAACGCGTTCGGGGCGGTGACCAACAGCTATATCCTGAGCGCCGGGTGGGCGCGAGACACCCGGGACAATATTCTTTTCCCCAACCGCGGCCTGCTGCAAAGCGCCCTGGCCGAGTGGGGAATGCCGTTCGGCAACCTCTCCTACTACAAGCTCAATTACGTAATCCAGTGGTTCACGCCCCTGCCGGCAAGCCTGGTCTGGATGCTGCGCGGCGACGTGGGCTACGGCGGCGGCATCGGCGACAAGCCACTTCCATTCTTCAAGGCGTATTATGCGGGTGGCGTGGGGTCGGTTCGGGGCTACGAGACGGCATCGCTGGGCCCGCAGGACAGCCAGGGCAACACCATCGGCGGCCGGCGCAAGATCATCGGCAACGCAGAGCTGTTCTTTCCGATGCCGGGCACCAAAGCGGGAGATCAGTCGGTGCGGCTGTCGGTGTTTGCGGATGCCGGCGAGATCTACGACAACGGCTCGCAGCCCCAGTTCGAATCGTTCCGTTACTCGGCAGGGGTGGGATTGGCGTGGAACTCCCCGGTGGGGCCGCTGAAGTTCAGCTACGGCTACGCACTGAACAAGAAACCTGGTGATCGGCTGCAGCGCTTCCAGTTTCAGGTGGGGACGGTGTTCTAAAGAGCAGGAGAGAAATGTTGAAACAACGCATGAAGCAAGCGATCGTACGGGCCGCCGGCGCGCTGCTCGTCGCTCTCGTCGCCGCCTCGGCATCGGCGCAGGGCGTCTACAAGATCGGGTTCGTGAATACCGAGCGGCTGTTTCGCGAGGCGGCTCCCGCGAAGCGCGCGCAGCAGAAGCTGGAGAAGGAGTTCGCGGACCGCGACGCCAGCATCCAGAAGCTCGCCAAGCAAGTCCGGGACCTGCAGGCTCTCCTCGAGAAGGAGGGCGTGGCCATGGCCGAAGCCGACCGCCGCAACAAGGAGCGCGACCTCGCCAACATGAGCCGCGACTTGCAGCGCCTGCAGCGCGAGTTTCGCGAAGACCTGAATCTGCGCCGCAACGAGGAGCTCTCCGCCGTGCAGGAACGGGCGAACAAGGTCATCCAGCAGATCGCCGAGGCCGATAAATTCGATCTGATCCTGCAGGACCCGGTGGTCTACGCGAGCGCACGGATCGACATCACCGACAAGGTGGTCAAGGCGCTCGCCGACAAGTAGGCGGACGCGCCGCGAGCGCATGGGCCCACCGGACGCGGTCGGAATTCCCTTACGCCAGCTCGCGAAAGCGTGCGGTGCCGAGCTCTCCGGCGACGGTGAGGTCCTGATCGATCGTGTGGCGAGCCTCGACAACGCGGGTCGGGGAGCGATCGGCTTCCTGTCCAACCCGAAGTACCGCGCGCACCTCGCGTCCACGCGGGCGAGCGCGGTTATCGTCGCGCCCGCAGACGCGACCGCGACGGCGCTGCCCAAGCTGGTCGTGACCAATCCCTACGCGACCTACGCGCGCGTTGCAGCGATTCTGCATCCGGCGCGCGCGCCCACGCCGGGCGTGCATCCGACCGCGGTGGTGGCGGCGGGGGCGCGCGTCGCGGCCAGCGCTGCCATCGCGGCGCATGTCGTGATCGGCGAGCGGACGCTCATCGGCGAGCGCGTGCAGGTGGGCGCCGGGGCGGTCATCGCCGAGGATTGCAGCGTCGACGAGGATTGCGTGCTGCACCCGCGCGTGGTCCTGTATGCGCGAACTCGGATCGGCGCGCGCACGATCGTGCACAGCGGCGCCGTGCTCGGCGCGGACGGGTTCGGCATGGCGGAGCAGGGCGGCCGCTGGCTGAAGGTGCCGCAGATCGGCCAGACGTTGATCGGTGCCGACGTGGAAATCGGTGCGAATACGACCATCGACCGCGGCGCGATCGGCGACACCGTGATCGAGGACGACGTCAAGCTCGACAACCAGATCCAGATCGGTCACAACTGCCGCATCGGCGCGCACACCGCGATCGCCGGGTGTGCGGGCATCGCCGGCAGCACGACGATCGGCCGCGACTGCAAGATCGGCGGTGCCGCCATGATCAGCGGCCATCTCGACATCCCCGACGGTACCACCGTCTCCGCGGCAACCGGAGTGTTCGATTCGATTCGCTCGGCCGGCATCTACACGGGCACGTTTCCTGCGCTCCCGCATCGCGACTGGCAGCATGTCGCCGTCGCCATGCGCCGGCTACGCTCTCTGGTCGACCGCGTCCGTGCGCTGGAGCGCGCCGGCAGCAAAGAGGAGACCTGACACCGTGCCCGCGATGGACATCCACGAGATCATGCGGCACCTGCCGCATCGCTATCCGTTCCTGCTGGTCGATCGAGTGCTGGAATGCGACGTGGGCAAGCGGATCAAGGCGGTGAAGAACGTGACGCTGAACGAGCCCTTCTTCGAGGGCCACTTCCCGGGCTATCCCGTGATGCCTGGGGTGCTCGTCATCGAAGCGATGGCGCAGGTCTCCGCGATCCTCGCCTATGTGACGCGCGGCGAGCGTCACGACGCTCGATCGCTGCTGTTCTTCGCCGGCATCGACGACGCGCGGTTCAAGCGTCCGGTGTTTCCCGGCGATCAGCTCCTGCTCGAAGCCGTCGAGCTCAACGTCGTGCGCAGCGTGTTCAAGTTCGCGGCCAAGGCGAGTGTGGACGGCGAGCTGGTCGCCGAAGCGCAGCTCATGGCCGCGGTCCGCGACGTTCGCGCGTAATCCGGATGGCGAACGTCCACCCCACGGCGATCGTCTCCGCCGGAGCCCGTCTCGCGCCCGACGTGAGCGTGGGCGCGTTTTCGCTCATCGGTCCGGAGGCCGACATCGGCGAAGCAACGCGGATCGCCAGCCACGTGGTGATCGCCGGCCGCACCCGCATCGGCCGACGCAATCGCATCTTCCAGTTCGCCTCCGTGGGCGACATTCCGCAGGATCGCAAGTACGGCGGCGAGCCGACCGCCACCTCGATCGGCGACGACAACGTCATCCGCGAGTTCGTGAGCGTCCACGCCGGCACCGCGCAGGATCGCGGCACGACGACGATCGGGGATCGCAACCTGCTGCTCGCCTACAGCCATGTGGCGCACGACTGCGTGATCGGCAACGACACGACGTTCTCTAACAACGCCCAGCTTGCCGGACACGTCGTCGTCGGCGACTTCGCGGTCCTCGGCGGCTTCGTCGGCGTGCATCAGTTCTGCCGGGTCGGCGCGCATGCCATGGTCGCCGCAGGGTCGATCGTGCTGCAGGACGTGCCGCCGTTCGTCACCGCCGCGGGCTATCCGGCCAAGCCGCGCGGGATCAACAGCGAGGGGCTGCGCCGGGGCGGGTTCACGCCCGCGGACATCGCCGCGGTGCGCCGCGCATACAAGGCGCTCTATCGCGCCAAGCTGCCGCTGGAGGAAGCGCGCAGCGCCGTTGCCGCCGAGGCGGCTGCGGTCCCTGCGCTGGCGCTGCTGAGCGCGTTTCTGGACGTGCCGGGACGGGGGATCATCCGTTGACGGCGCGGCGCGAGCGGGCAGCGAGGGGCCTCCACGATTGGTCGCGTGAGCGCAAGGCGTCGCGCTGTCGGGTCTCGCGCCCGGCTCGGGTCGCCTCCGCTGGCGTTGCTCGCGGAGCCTCGCTCCGCCTCGCCGGGCGCCCCGCTCAATGCGCGGGGATCACGCGCGGCGAGTCGACGCCGTAGCCGACACGTGAGGTTACACACTCGCTCGCTCGAACAAGGAGGCTACGCCGATAGGATGCGCCAGGGGGGCGAAGGGATCACCATCGGCATCGTCGCCGGCGAAGCGTCGGGCGATGCGCTCGGGGCGGAGCTGATCGGCGCGGTGCGCTCGCGGCTGCCCGCGGTGCGGTTCGCGGGCATCGCCGGGCCGCGGATGGAGGCCGTCGGGTGCGAAGCGTGGTACCCCATGGCGCGGTTGGCGTTGCGCGGGTACGCGGAAGTCGCCGCGCAATTGCCGGCATTGGTACGCCTTCGGCGCGACCTCCGGTTGCGACTGCTCGCCGCGAACGCGAAGCTCTTCGTGGGCATCGACGCGCCGGACTTCAACCTCGGGCTGGAGGCGCGGCTCAAGCGCGCCGGCGTGCGGACGATCCACTACGTGAGCCCCTCGGTATGGGCCTGGAGGAGCGAGCGCATCGCCACGATCGCCCGTTCGGCGGACAGGCTGCTCGCGCTGTTTCCCTTCGAGCCTGCGCTGTACGCGGCCGCCGGCCTCCCGGTGACCTTCGTCGGACACCCGCTGGCGCGAGACGCGGCGACGGCGACGAGCCGGCGCGAGGCTCGAGGGCTCTTGAAGCTCGACCAGCAAGCGGCGTTCGCGCTTCTGCCGGGAAGCCGCCTCTCCGAGCTGGAAATGCACAGCGAGCTGCTGCTTCGGGTCGCCTCCCAGATCGCGGAGGCGCATCCCGCCGCGAGATTTCTGGTGCCCCTGGTGAGCCGCGAGACGCGCGAGCACTTCGAAATCGCGCTGGACCGGCTGCAGCTCCATGCCCTGCCGTTGACCCTCCTGTACGGGCACGCCGACCGGGCGCTCAAGGCGGCCGATGTCGGCATCGTGGCGTCGGGCACGGCCACGCTGGAAGCGGCGTTGGCGCGCTGCCCGCATCTCATCTTCTATCGCGTGCACGCGTTGACCGCGAAGATCGTCGCGCGGAAACTACTGCTCCCATATGTGGGACTGCCCAACGTGCTCGCCGGGCGCTTCGTCGTGCCGGAGTTCCTGCAGGCCGAAGCGACGGTGGAAAACCTCGTGCGGGCGGCGCTGAACCTCTACGACGACGCGCTCGTTCGGCGTCGCCTCGAAGCGCTCTTTGCGGGCATGGCACGCTCGCTCGAGGCCGACACGGCAGCGATCGTCGCCGACGCGGTCGAGGCGGAGCTGCGCGCCGCAGGAATCGCATGTTGATCGCTGGCGTCGACGAGGCGGGACGCGGACCGCTGGCGGGACCGGTGGTCGCTGCGGCCGTGATTCTCGACCCCAAGCAGCGGCTCCGGGGATTGCGCGACTCCAAGCTCCTCACGCCGCAGGCGCGCGAGGCGCTGGCGATCGAGATTCGCCGGCGCGCCGTCGCTTGGGCCGTGGCGCAGAGCAACGTCGGCGAGATCGACACGCTCAACATTCTGCAGGCGACGCTGCTCGCGATGCGGCGGGCGATCGAGAGTCTCGCGACCAAGCCGGACGTGGTGTGGATCGACGGGCTGCATTGCCCGCCGCTCGACTGTCCGGCGCGCGCGATCGTCGACGGCGATCGACTCATCGCCGGAATCGCCGCCGCGTCGATCCTGGCCAAGACCGCGCGCGACGCCATGCTTCTCGAGCTCGACCGGAGCTATCCGGCGTACGGTTTCGCGCGGCACAAGGGCTACGCCACCCGCGAGCATCTGGCCGCGTTGCGCCAGCTCGGGCCGTGCCCCGCGCATCGAAAGTTCTTCGCGCCGGTGGCGCAGACGGAGCTCGATCTTTGATGCGCGGCGCGAGCAGCGAGAGGGGAAACCGGCGAGCGAAGCAAAGCGGGGGTCGAGCGTCCGCGAGTCGCCGCTCTGCCCCAAGCGTCGCCGCCCGCGGTATTATCGGGGCGTAGCAAGACGCGCCAGCGCAAGAGGAGCAAACGAATGATTCATTGCGTTCTGCATGACCCCGGAGATTCGGTCGCCGTCGTCGTCGCCGAAGGCGTGAAGGCCGGCCAGAGCCTGACAGGGCTGATTCTCGACGAGGACCGCACGATCAGCTTGACCTGCAGCCAGGACATTCCGCTCGGTCACAAGGTCGCGTTGAAGGACATGAACGTGGGCGACACCGTGATCAAGTACGGCGTGGACATCGGCAAGGTCGTCGCGCCGATCAAGGCCGGGCAGCATGCGCATGTACATAACATCAAGACCAAGCGGTGGTAGCGACAAGCCGACCCCCTCACCCCGACGTGCAGGAAGAGGGCGGGAGGCGACCGCCGCTGACCGCCCCGCACCCAGCCCTCTCCCCCGAGAGGGGGCGAGGTGAGCGATATCAGTTCGACGGAGATTTTCATTCATGCAATCCACATTCCACGGTTACCGCCGCGATAACGGCCGTGTGGGCGTGCGCAATCACGTCATCGTCCTGCCGGTCGACGACCTGTCGAACGCCGCCGCCGAGGCGGTCGCGAACAACATCAAGGGCGTGCTCGCCATTGCGCATCCGTACGGACGGCTGCAGTTCGGCGCTGACCTCGACCTGCACTTCCGCACGCTGATCGGCACTGGCTGCAGTCCCAATGTCGCCGCGGTCATCGTCATCGGTATCGAGGAGCAGTGGACGAATCGCGTCGTCGAAGGCATCGCCGCGACCGGCAAGCCGGTGGCAGGCTTCGGCATCGAGCTGCACGGCGACCACGACACGATCATGCGCGCGTCGAAGGCTGCGCGGGAATACCTGCAGTACGCGAGCGAGCTGCAACGCGTCGAGTGTGCCCTGAAGGAGCTGTGGGTCTCGTGCAAATGCGGCGAGTCCGATACGACCTCCGGCTGCGGGTCCAACCCCACCGTAGGCAACGCCTTCGACAAGCTCTACGCCGCCGGCTGCACGCTACTGTTCGGCGAAACCACCGAGCTCACCGGCGGCGAGCAGTTCGTCGCCGCGCGCTGTCGCGACGACAAGGTGCGCAAGGAATTCATGCGCATGTTCGATCGCTACCAGGAGGTGATCAACCGGCACAGGACCTCGGATTTGATGGATTCGCAGCCGACCAAGGGCAACATCGCCGGCGGGCTCACCACGATCGAGGAGAAGGCGCTCGGCAACATCCAGAAGATCGGCAAGAAGTGCGTGGTCGACGGGGTGCTCGACAAGGCGGAGGCACCGACCCACCCGGGTCTGTGGTTCATGGACAGCTCCTCGGCAGCCGCCGAGATGGTCACCCTCTGCGCTGCCGCCGGTTTCGTCGTGCATTTCTTCCCGACCGGGCAGGGCAACGTGATCGGCAATCCGATCCTGCCGGTGATCAAGCTGTGCGCCAATCCGCGCACCGTACGCACCATGAGCGAGCACGTCGACCTCGATATCTCGGGGCTGTTGCAACGCGAGATCACCATGGACCAGGCAGGCGACAAGCTGCTCGACATGATGTTCCGCACCGTCAACGGCAGGCTCACCGCGGCGGAGGTCCTCGGACACCGTGAGTTCGTGCTGACGCGGCTCTACGAGAGCGCCTGAGGTGTACCGGCCGGAGTTCAGATCCATCACCGTGGCGCGGCGCGCCGATAAGCGCCGTCTCGCGGCAAATCAGAGAAGGGGCCGCATGCGCAAAGTCATCGTTTCATGGATAGCAGTGTGGCCGGCGGCGCTCGTCGCCGCAGCGTTGGTCGTGCCGGCCCCGCTCGCGCGGGCCGAGGTGACCGAGATCAAGGTCGCGCAGCAGTACGGCATCAGCTATCTGCCGCTGATGCTCATCGAGGAGCAGAAGCTGATCGAGAAATACGCCAAAGCCAACGGCATTCCGGACCTCAAGGTCGGCTGGGCCAAGTTCGCGGGCGGCAACGTGATGAACGATGCGCTGCTGTCGAACAGCCTGCAGTTCGCGTCGGGAGGCGTGGCACCGCTGGTGACGCTGTGGGCGCGCACGCGCGGCAACCTCGACGTCAAGGCGGTCTCGGCGATCAACTCGATGCCGCTCTACCTCAACACGCGCAACCCGAACGTCAAGAGCATCAAGGACTTCACGGCCAAGGACCGCATCGCGTTGCCGGCGGTCAAGGTCTCGATCCAGGCGATCACGCTGCAGATGGCGGCCGAGAAAGCCTTCGGTCCGGGCGAGCAGGGCAAGCTCGATCCGCTGACCGTGACGCTGTCGCACCCCGACGCGCAGACCGCGCTGCTGTCGGGTCGGTCCGAGATCACCGCCCACTTCGGCTCGCCGCCGTTCCAGTATCAGCAGCTCAGGAACCCGGCGATCCACACGGTGCTCAACTCCTACGACGTGCTCGGTGGGCCGGCGACATTCAACGTGGTCTGGACGACGTCCAAGTTTCGCAACGAGAATCCGCGCATCTACAATGCGTTCGTCAAGGCGCTCGACGAGGCGATCGGGCAGATCAACGCCGATCGCAAGGCGGCCGCCGAGGCCTACCTGCGCATCTCCAAGGACAAGGACACGGTGCAGGACATTCTGGCGATGCTGAACGATCCGGCGATCGTGTTCACCACCACGCCGCAGAACGTCATGAAGTACGTCGACTTCATGTTCAAGACCGGCGCGATCAAGGTCAAACCCGACTCCTGGAAGGATCTGTTCTTTCCCAACGTCTACGCGCTGCCGGGAAGTTAAGGAACCTAATGCCGGATGCCGACGCTGGCGACGCGCTGACGCTGCCCGATCTCGACGCCATCCGCGCGGCACACGAGCGGATTGCGCCGCATGTGCAACGCACGTCGGTGTTCTCCGCCGCCTCGCTCGACGCCGAGGTCGGGGCGAGGATCTTCTTCAAGGCCGAGAACCTGCAGCGTACAGGCGCGTTCAAGGCGCGCGGAGCGAGCAACGCCGTGTTCTCGCTTGCCGAGGCCGAGGCGCGTCACGGCGTGGTGACGCACTCGTCGGGCAACCACGGCGCGGCGCTGGCCTACGCCGCGTCGCGGCGCGGTATCGCTGCCTTCGTCGTGATGCCGCAGACCGCGCCGCGGGTCAAGCAGGAAAACGTGCGGCGCCACGGCGCGACCATCCGCTTCTGTGCGCCCACCGTCGCCGCCCGCGCGGAAAGCTGCGCCGCGGTGCAGCGCGAGACGGGCGCGCTCCTGGTGCACCCGTTCGACGACGTCCGGGTGATCGCGGGACAGGCCACCGCCGCGCTCGAGCTCCTCGAGCAGACGGCGGGCCTCGATGCGGTCATCGCTCCGGTGGGCGGCGGCGGGTTGCTGTCGGGCACGGCGATCGCAGTGAAGTCGCGCTCGCCGGCGCTTCGCGTCTTCGGCGCCGAGCCGGCCAACGCCGACGATGCGGCGCGGAGCTTCCGCTCCGGCCGCGTCGAAGCGCTAGCTGCGACCACGACCATCGCCGACGGCCTGCGCACGACGCTTTCGCCGCGAACGCTCACCGCGATTCGCGAGCACGTCGACGCGATCGGGACGGCGAGCGAAGAGGCGATCGTGCGCGCGATGCGCATGATCTGGGAGCGCATGAAGCTCATCGTCGAGCCTTCGGCGGCCGTGCCGCTCGCTTGCCTGCTGGAGCGTACGATCGAGGTGCGGGGCATGCGCGTCGGGCTCATTCTTTCCGGCGGCAACGTCGATCTCGACCACCTGCCCTGGCAGGCGTGACGAGGCCCGAACCGGCGAGGCGATGATGGCAGGCGCGGCGCCGATTCTCGATGTCCGGGGCGTCACGCTCCAGTACAAGACGCGCGATCATCTCGTCACCGCGACCTACCGGGTCGACTTCCAGGTCTTCGCCGCCGACCGCTTCGTGCTGCTCGGACCCTCGGGATGCGGCAAGTCGACCCTGCTCAAGGCGGTCGGCGGCTACATGGCGCCGGTGGAAGGCGAGATCCGGCTGAAGGACCAGGTCGTCACCCGCCCCGGGCCGGACCGGATGATGGTGTTCCAGGAATTCGATCAGCTCCTGCCGTGGAAGACGGTCAAGCAGAACGTGATGTTCGCGCTGACCTCCAGCGGACGCTTGGCGGGCAAGGCCGCCGAGGAGAAAGCGCTCGAATACATCGCCAAGGTCAACCTCACTCGCTTCGCCGACAGCTTCCCGCACACGCTCTCCGGCGGCATGAAGCAGCGCGTGGCGATCGCGCGCGGCATGGCGATGGAGCCCGACGTGCTGCTGATGGACGAGCCGTTCGCCGCGCTCGACGCGCTCACGCGCCGCAAGATGCAGGACGAGCTGTTGCAGCTCTGGGACGGCACGCGCTTCACCGTGCTGTTCGTCACTCACTCGATCCCCGAGGCGATCAAGATCGGCAGCCGCATCCTGCTGCTCTCGCCGCACCCGGGGCAGGTCAAGGCGGAGTTGAGCAGCCTGCCGCGCGAGCGCGCCGACCCGGCGCAAGCGCAGGCGCTCGAGCGACGCATCCACGACATGCTGTTCGCCGACGCCGTCGAACACGAGGAGGAGCATCCCCATGCCTGATCCGGCCACGACGCGCGAGGACATCTACCGGCAACCGGAAGCCGTCGGCGAGCGGGGGATCATCGAGAAGCCGCTCTCGGCCTGGGAGCGCGTCTACAACCTCGCCGCGGTACGCAAAGTGACGATCCTGGTGCTGCTCGCCGCCGCGTGGGAGCTCTATTCGCGCTGGCTCGACAATCCGCTGCTCTTTCCGACCTTCACCGCCACCGTCGAAGCGTTCGCCGACGGGTTCGTGCACGGTGCGCTACTCGCCAGGGCCTGGACCTCGATCCAGGTGCTGCTGATCGGCTACGGCGCGGGCATCGCGCTCGCGGCGCTGCTCACCGTCATCGCCATCAGCTCGCGCCTCGGCACCGACTTCCTGGAAACGCTCACCGCCATGTTCAATCCGCTGCCGGCGATCGCGCTCCTGCCGCTGGCGCTGATCTGGTTCGGGCTCGGCGTGGGCAGCATCGTGTTCGTGCTCATTCATTCGGTGCTCTGGGCGGTGGCGCTCAACACCCATTCCGGCTTCCTCGCGGTGTCGAACACGCTGCGCATGGTCGGCCGCAACTACGGCCTGCGCGGTCTGTCGTACGTGGGGCGAATCCTGGTTCCCGCGGCGTTCCCGAGCATTCTCACCGGATTCAAGGTCGGCTGGGCTTTCGCCTGGCGGACGCTGATCGCCGCGGAGCTCGTCTTCGGGGTCTCGTCGGGTTCGGGCGGCCTGGGCTGGTTCATCTACGAGAACAAGAACCAGCTCGAGATTCCCAGCGTGTTCGCGGGGCTGCTCACGGTGATCGTCATCGGGCTTCTGGTGGAGAACGTGGTCTTCCGCACGGTCGAGGTGCGCACCGTGCGCCGCTGGGGGATGCAGAGCTGAGGTTCATGACCCAGATTGTCATCGCCGAATTCATGGACGAGGCCGCGGTGGCATCGCTGCAGCGGCGCTTCAGCACAACCTACGACGCGCTGCTGGGCGAGCGGCGCGAAGCGCTGCTCGCCGCGCTTCGCGGGGCCGACGCGTTGATCGTGCGGAACAAGACGAAAGTCGATGCCGAAGTGCTGACCGCCGCAACCCGGCTGCGCGTGGTCGGACGGCTCGGCGTGGGGCTCGACAATATCGACCTCGCGGCCTGCGCAGCGCGCGGGATCCAGGTGATCCCGGCCACCGGTGCCAACACGCTCGCGGTGGCCGAGTACGTCATCGGCACCGCGCTCGCGCTCTTGCGCGGGGCGTATTTCAGCACCGCCGCCGTTGCCGCGGGCAAGTGGCCGCGCGCCGCACTCGGCATGGGCCGCGAGCTTCACGGCAAGACGCTTGGCGTGGTCGGTTTCGGCAGCGTGGGTCGGGCGACCGCCCGCCTTGGGCGCGCGGTCGGCCTGAGCGTGATCGGCTTCGACGCGCACATTCCCTTGATCGAAGCGGTGTGGGCCGAGGAGCACACCACGCCGCGGCGCTTCGACGAACTGCTCTCCGAGGCCGACGTCGTTTCGCTGCACGTGCCGTTGACGCCAGCCACGCACGGGCTCATCGACGCCGAAAAGCTCTCGCGCATGAAGCGCGAGGCTATCCTCATCAACACCGCGCGCGGCGGCGTCCTCGACGAGGCGGCGCTGGCCGCTGCGCTCAGGACGGGACGCCTGGGTGGCGCCGCGGTCGATGTCTTCGAGACCGAGCCGCTGCCGGCGGCCTCACCGCTCGCCGGTTGTCCCAATCTGATTCTGACGCCGCATATCGCCGGGGTGACGCGCGAATCGAACGTGCAGGTGTCCGCGCTCGTCGCCGACAAGGTCGCCGCGGCGCTCGACGCTGCGCCGTCGGCCGCTTAGGGAACCTCTGAAATACCCCCACGTGGATTGCGCTGCGAGCAAAATGCGGATGAATGCGAGACGCCCGACGAAGGTAATAGGCGATCCTATTACCGAGGAGGGCGACGAAGCAGGCGCCGCATTTTGCCGCAGCCCGGAGGGACGGCCGCGCTTCGGGCGGTCTACTTTGTCGCAGCTTCGCTCGTGTACGCCCGGTACACGTCGCTCGTTGCTTCGCGTACCCCATCCCGAAACGCGGCCGTCGCAACCGCGCGGAGGTATTTCAGAGGTTCCTTAGGAAGACGCCGGTGCCGAAGGTGAGCCTCGCGGATCTGCACGCGCTCGCGCAACGCGCTCTCACGCGCGCCGGCGCCAACCCCGACATGGCAACGGCGACCGCGCAAGCGTTGGTCTACGCCGAGGCGCGCGGACTCGCCTCGCACGGCGTGTCGCGCATCGGCCAGTACGCGGCGCATCTCAAGAACGGCCGCGCCGACGGCAGCGCGCAGCCTGCGATCGTGGCGGAGCGAGGTGGCGCGGTGCTGATCGACGCGCGCTGCGGCCTTGCGTACTCGGCGTGCGCCACGGCGGTGGCCCAGGCGATCCGGCGGGCGCGAGAATTCGGCGTGGCGTTTGCCGGCGTGACCAACAGTCACCACTTCGGTGTAGCCGGCTATCACCTCGAGGCGGTGGGAGCCGCGGGCCTCGCGGGGCTGGCGTTCGGCAACTCGCCCGCGGCGATGCCTGCCGCCGGGGGCAAGCGGCCGATCTTCGGCACCAACCCGATCGCGGCGATCTTCCCTCGAAAAGGGAAGGCGCCGTTGCTGATCGATCTGTCGCTCTCCGAGGTCGCGCGCGGCAAGCTGATGGTCGCGGCACGGGAAGGGCGACCGATCCCGCTCGGCTGGGCGCTGGACAAGGAGGGCCGCCCGACCACCGACCCGCAGGCGGGGCTCGCGGGAAGCATGCTGCCGATGGGCGGCGCGAAAGGCGCGATGCTCGCCCTCGTGGTCGAGCTTCTCGTCACCGCGCTTACCGGCGCCGCGCTCGGGTTCGAAGCCACGAGCTTCTTCGTCGACGAAGGCAACCGGCCGCGGCTGGGCCAGGCGTTCCTCGTCATCGATCCGGATGCGCTGGCTGGCCGAGCCGTCTATGACGAACGGATCGAGACGCTGATCGCGGCGATCTGCGCCGATCCCGCGGTGCGGCTTCCCGGAGATCGCAGGCAGGCGCTCGCAACGGCGGCCGCGAAAAAGGGGTCCGAGATCCCGGCGGCGCTGCACCGACAGCTCGTCGAGCTCGCCGACGGCACGAGCTGATCAGTGAATCGCGGCGAGGATCGCCTCGCGCAGCGCGGATGCGGGCAAGCTCTCGGCGCTCCGCGACCGCGCTTACTGTTTGATCTCGATCGCCAGAGAGGCGTACCACGCCGAGAGCTCAGCGATATCTTCGTCGGACAAAGGCTTGGCGATCACGCTCATCACTTCGTGATTGCGCTTGCCGGAGCGATACGCCTTGAGCTGCTCTGCGAGGTAAATCTCGGGCTGCCCGGCCAGATTCGGCGCATTGGGGAGCTTGCTCAGGCCCAAAGGCCCGTGGCACACGGCGCACGCTTGCGCTTTGGCTTTGCCCGCGGCGACGCTGACCTGGGCGTGAACGCCGGCTGCGCCGCCCAGGATAGAGAGTCCCGCAAGACCGAGCCACAGTCCGAAGCGAGCGGGCCGAACATCGATAGCGATCATTGCGTTGTTGGCGAAAGCCCGAACAGCTCGCTACCCGTCAAAAAGCAGGTGCGCGATTCCTCCGCGCACCCGCACCCTGCGCGAGCACGCCGCTCAGCGCGTTACCTTGCCTCCAGCGCGGTGGCGCTACGGCGCGCTGTAGGTGATGCGGTAGATCGCGCCCGCGTAGTCGTCGGAAACGAGCAGCGAGCCGTCCTTCGCCACCTGCACATCGACCGGGCGGCCGCGGTAGGTGCCCGTCGCGTCGTCGAGCCAGCCTTCAGCGAACACCTCGGTCTTGTCCGCCGTGCCGTCGGGCTTGAGCGACGTGAAAAGCACGCGCGCGCCGACCGGCGTGGTGCGGTTCCACGAGCCGTGCTGCGCCGAGAAGAAGCCTCCCTGGTATTTGGCCGGGAACTGCTTGCCGGTGTAAAAGCTCATGCCTAGATCGGCCGCGTGCGCGACGGTCATGACCTGCGGGTTGATCGCGCCGGCAGGGATCGGGTCCTTGTCGTAGCCGTACTCGGTGATGCGAGTCTTGCTGACGATATACGGATAGCCGAAGAACTGCCCGGCCTGCGTCGCGCGGTTGATCTCGCCCAGCGGAATATCGTCACCCATGCCGTCGGTCTGGTTGTCGGTAAACCACAGCGTCTTGTCCTTTGGATTGAAGTCCATGCCGACCGAGTTGCGCACGCCCGTCGCATAGACCTCGCGGCCGCTGCCGTCCCGATTCATGCGCACAATTCCGCCGACGCCCCACTTCGTGTACAGCGCCAGCTTGTCGCGCGGTGGCACGTTGAACGGCTGGCCGAGCGTGATGTAGAGTTTGTTGTCCGGGCCGATGCGGCAGACCCGCCCGCTGTGGTTGAACGACTCTTCATCCGGCGGGATGAGCTGGCCCTCCGGCACTACCTCGGCGACCGCGACGTCCGGGCCTTCATAGAAGAACTCGGCAGCAGGGAAGGTCAAGACGCGGTTGGTCTCCACCACGAACAGGAAGCCGTCCTTGGTCCAGCACACCGCATTGGGATTGCGGAACTTGAGCGAGGGCGCGAAAGCCTTCACCTCGGTCGCGACATCGCCGCTGTTGCGGTTCGTCACCGCCCACACGGTAGTCTTGCGCGTACCGACGAACAGCATGTTGGTCGAGGGCGCGATCGCCATCATCCGCGCGTCGGGCGCGACGGCGTACAGGTCGATCTTGAAGCCGGGCGGCAGCTTGACGAGCTTGAGGTTCTCGCGCAGCTGGTCGGCGTTCTTGCCGGTCTGTGGGACCAGCGGGATGTTCAAGTCGGTGCCCGACACCTTCATCTGCTTGAGCTTTTCGAGGTTGGTCTGCCCGGATGCGCCGCCGAATGCGAGCGCCAGAGCAAGCGACAACAGAGTCAACGTCCAGGTCCGCTGGGTTCGCATGATGATCCTCCTTTGAGCGAATTCCGCCGCGATTGCGGAATCCTTGTAGTATACGAGACTCCTACCGCATTTCAAAATGTCCGTCGTGCGCTCAGGTAACCCCGACGCCGAGCATCGTCCCGCCGACCTCGTGCTTGAGGCTGTGACAGTGCAGCAGGGTGGGTCTCGCCGGGCGCGGACGATCGGCTGTGCTGCACGAGTTGCGCGACGCAGGGGCAGCGGGCGAAAGATGAGACACGTCGAGCAGCGTGGCCGGAACGTCGGGAGCGTGCGACTGCTCGTCGCGGCCGCCGCGGCGTGCGCCGCGGCCGCCGGCGCACAGGTCCCCGAGCGCCTCGATCCGCTGGTGGTGACCGCGACGCGTGTCGAGGAGCGCGCCTTCGATCTGCCGGTCGCGATCGACAGCGTGGACGCGGCGCTGATCCAGCGCTATCAGCTCGGGGTCAATCTGTCCGAGTCACTCGCGCGCGTACCTGGGATCGTGGTGGCCAATCGCTGGAACTACGCGCAGGATCTGCAGGTATCCTCGCGCGGCTTCGGCGCTCGCGCCAATTTCGGCGTGCGCGGCATCCGGCTCTATCAGGACAATATTCCCGCGACCATGCCCGACGGCCAGGGCCAGACCGGGAGCTTCAGCCTCGCCTCCGCGCAGCGCATCGAAGTGTTGCGCGGGCCGTTCTCCACGCTCTATGGCAATGCCTCGGGGGGCGTGGTCGCGATTTTTACCGAGAGTGGCACCGATCCGCCGCGGGCCTCCGCCCGGATCACGGGCGGAAGCTACGGCACGTACAACGCGATCGCCACGGCCGAGGGCATCGCTCGCGGCGTGGGCTACGTGCTGGCCGGCAACCATTTCGCGACCGACGGCTACCGCGATCACAGCGAAGCGTCGCGCGATCTGGTCAACGCCAAGATGACGTTCAACTTCGATCCGGACACGCGCGTCACGCTGATCGGCAATTCGCTCTATCAGCCCGAGGCGCAGGATCCGCTTGGGCTTACCCGGGCGCAATGGGAGGCCGATCCGCGGCAGGCCGACCCGGCGGCGGCGCTGTTCAACACGCGCAAGACGGTGAACCAGCAGCAGGGCGGCTTGGGCGTCGAGCGGCGGCTGGGTGCCGGCACGGTGGCGCGGTTGACCGCCTATGGCGGGCAACGGCGGGTCCGGCAATATCTCGCGTTGGCCGGCGCACTGCCGACCTCCTCGGGCGGGGTGACCGATCTGGATGGCGACTTCGGCGGGGTCGACGGTCGCCTCACGCAGCGGATGGTGATCGGCGGCGGCCCGCTCACGCTGACCGCGGGCGTGGCCTATGATCGGCAGCAGCAGCGGCGCAAGGGCTTCGTCAACAACAACGGCAATCCGGGGGCGCTCGCCCGCGACGAGGACGACGTCATCGCCGCGACCGACGGCTACGCGCAAGGCGAATGGGCGCCGCTCGCCGCGCTGTCGTTGCTCGCCGGGGTACGCTACAGCGACGTGCGCTTCGACTCGGTGGACCATTTCATCACCGCGCTCAATCCTGACGACAGCGGCCGCGTGGCCTATCGCCACTTAAGCCCGGTCGCCGGCGCAGTGTGGCACGCGGCGCGCAACGTGAACGTCTACGTCAACTGGGGCGAAGGGTTCGAGACGCCGACCTTCATCGAGCTGGCGTATCGCAACATCGGCTCGGGGCTCAACTTCGATTTGCGGCCGGCGGTGAGCCGCTCGGCGGAGGCGGGTCTCAAGGCCTACCTGTTCGGCGGGCAGCGGGTGAACCTGGCGGTGTTCACCACGCGTACTTCCGATGAGATCGTCATCGACACCGCGACCGGCGGGCGCACCACCTACAAGAACGCGAGCAAGACCCGTCGCCGCGGCGTAGAAGTGGAATGGGAAGCCAAGCTGGGGAGCGGCTTCAACGCTTATGCATCGTATACGTACCTGCTGGCGGAGTTCGCCTCCGACGCGACCAGCGGCGTGCCGCCGGTGCCGATTCCCGCGGGCTCGCGCCTGCCCGGTGTGCCGCAGGCGAACGCGTATGCCGAGCTCGTCTGGGAGCGTCCCGAGTGGTACGACCTGTCCGTCGCGGTGGAAGGGCTGTACGGAGGCAAGATCTACGTCAACGACCGCAACACCGATGCGGCGCCGAGCTACGCGATTGCCAACGTGCGGGTGGGATTCGAGCAGAAGCTGCAAGCCTGGATGTTCCGCGAGTTCGTGCGCGTGAACAATCTGCTCAATCGCAACTATGTGGGCTCGGTGATCGTCGGCGACACCAACGGGCGCTTCTTCGAGCCCTCCGCGCAGCGCAACTATCTGGTCGGGGTCAGCGCCCAGGTGAGCTTCTGAAGCCCCTGCCGCGCCGCGCGAACGAGCGGGCGCAGCGTTCACTTCCGAATTGCCAACAGCGAATCGTCGGATTCCGGCTGACGGCCGCTATCCTGCGCAGCAAGAAATGCATCGGCGCAGCGCGGAACTATGCCGGTCGGCGCGCCCACAAAAGAGCATTCCCGCTCGAGATCGCTCGTCGAGTCGAGCGAAATCGTGTGGAGACTCCCCGACATGAACCGACTGCATGCCTTCGCACCCGAGCGCAACGCGGCGCAAGGGCTCGTTATTTCAATCGCCCAGTCACGCGAGGACGTGCGCTGCGCGCAGCAGCTCCGACACCGCGTATTCGTCGAGGAAATGGGCGCGCGGCTCGGCGCGCAGGGGAACGGCGTCGAGCGCGATGGGTTCGACCCGTTCTGCGAGCATCTGATCGTGCGCGAGGGCCGCAGCGGGGAGGTCATCGGCACCTATCGGCTGCTCACCCCCGAGCGCGCACAGCGCGCCGGAACCTTCATTGCCGAGCGCGAGTTCGCGCTCGAGGCGTTGGCCCCGCTGCGCCCGCACTTAGCGGAGCTCGGCCGCGCCTGCATCGACCGGCGCTACCGCAACGGCGCCACGATCATGCTGCTGTGGTCGGGCATCGCGCGCTACGTCAAGGCGCGCGGGATCCGCTATCTGTTCGGTTGCGCGAGCATCGCCAGCGACGACGGCGGCCTCAACGCCAGCGCAGTGTATGCCAGGCTCATCGCCGACCATCTTGCGCCGGCGGAGTACCGCGTCGTTCCGCGCAAACCGTTCGCGCTGTGCGACGTACCGGCCAATACGCTTTCCCGGGTCCCGGCCCTGCTCAAGGGATACTTGCGCGCGGGGGCGTGGATCTGCGGCGCGCCGGCGTGGGATCCGGAGTTCGAGACGGTCGACCTGCTCGTGCTGCTGCCGCTCGCGCGCGTCGAAGCGCGCTACGCGCGACACTTCTTGGGCGAGGCGGTGACGGGCGCGCGCAGCTATTGACTGCTGCAGACTGCTGCATAGGCTTACTGTAACCCGAGTCCCGCTTCGCGCGATGCGTTCATACTGCACGATTGCGCCGTCTCGGCCCTTTTCGTCGAGAGCCGGTTCGAATCGCGGCTCCGCGCCGAGCACGAGCAGATCGGTCCATTGCCCCCGACGATCGTCCTCGAGCGCGTCGGGAGCGGGCAGGGTCTGACGGCGCTCGACGCGCTGGACTGGGAACGCAGGCAGGTCGCGATGTCGCGCAGGCTCTCGCGATAGGTGAGCTGCGCGAATGCCATGCAGCGGAACTGCTGGCCCTCGAACAGATTCAGCGCGTCCTCGCCATCCCTATGAAGAGGACCGACACGCGGCTGGTACGCCACCTCACCGCACTGGAGATCCAGGCGCTGCTCGATGCACCCAGGCCGGTCGATTGGGCTGGGATCCGAGATCGTGCGATGCTGCACTTGATCTTTGCCGCTGGGCTGCGCGTATCCGAACGCACCGGCCTTCGGCTCGACGTTCTCTCGCTGCAGCCTCACGCTAGCATTCTCGTGCATGGCAAGGGGCGTAGGGAACGTTGCCTACCGTTGTGGAAGCAAACCATCGGCACTGCGCGCATGGGTCATCCATCACGTGGAGGGCGACCGCTTCCCGATCGGAGAGTTCGACGGCAAGGTGACCGAGCGCGCGAAGCGCGTCCATGACCTGCTCGTGAAGTCCGGGCTGAAGTCCGGGGTGCTCACCGACATCCGCTCGGAAATCTGGCTCAAGGCCTGGGGCAACCTTTCCTTCAGCCCGATCAGCGCGCTCACCCACGCAACGCTCGGACCGAGGCGCTGATCGGATCGGTGCTGGAGATGGCACGGGTGACGGACACTCCCGCTCCGGCTATCGAGGCGATCTATGCGAGCGTCAAGCTGCTCAACAAGTGCAGGCCGAGCGCGGCGCGGTGCGCCTGGAGAAGACAAAGCCGGCTGAGCGAGCCCAACTGGCGTCGGGCGCGGAGGGCGCTCGACGGTCATGGCTACCCGGAGAGGCGCGGTCGAACTCGTAGGCTGGGGTGGGTTGGAGCGTCGCGTCGGTGATGAAGGCGCTGATGCGCATTTTCGCCGCCGCCGCGGATGCAGCGCAGCGGGGATACTTCGTAGCTGGGGCGAGCAACAGCGGGGCCCAGCGGGCGGCACGCCGATGCGCAGGTGTTGGGTTGTGCGGGCTCGCCGCCGTGGCGCGAGTTTAGTGCCGGCAGGGTCCTTGCGCTCAAGGCGGAGCTCGGCGTAGGCCGGGCCGATGCTTTCAAGCCCCGAAGCCCCGATCGTCGAAGTTTCTTACACTTTCTTTAAAAACGGCTTGACGTTATCTGTGGAAAACAGCCATTAACTTCCATGTAATTAAACCGCGCGGCGCCCAGGTACGCCGCCGCGGCGGCCCCATCAGCAATCCCGCTTCGTCGATGAAGACGACCGCCGCGCCGCGGCGGCAGGCGTTTTTTTACTCGCAGCCAGGTTTCGTCGACCCAACGCCGGATCGGACTTTCGTCGCGTTCGACGGCGTGGCGTGTCGGCAGCTGCGGACTCCAACCCAACTCGTGTAGCAGCCGCCCGACATGATCGACGTGACAGTCCACGCCAAAGCGTCGCTCGCCGCACGCTGCGCCGATCCACTCCAACGCGCCGCGCCACTTCCGACGGCAGCAGTCCTTCCTTGAGCACCGCCAGCGCCTGGCCGCGGAATTCTCCCCCGCGGCGCGCCCCCGCCATCCTCCCCCGTCGCCGGTCGCTATCGCCGCGTCACGTTGCCGTTGCGCCCCGCGCGGAGTATTCTAGCTGCGCTGGCGCTGAATGCTCGCAAGGATCCCTTCTGAAGCGCCGGTATCCATCCGCAGGAGGTCGCTCGTGTCCGTCTCCCTTTCACTCTCTGTCAATGGCAAGCCGGAACGCACGGAGATCGACCCGCGCACGCTGCTTGTCGAGTTCATCCGCAACAACCTCGCGCTCACCGGAACGCACGTGGGCTGCGACACCGGGCAGTGCGGCGCCTGCACCGTGCTCGTCGACGGCAACGCGGTCAAGGCGTGCACGATACTCGCCGTGCAGGCCGAGGGCGCGGAGGTCACCACCATCGAGGGACTCGCCACGAACGGGGAGCTGCATCCCATGCAGGCGGCGTTCAAGGAGTGTCACGGCCTGCAATGCGGATTCTGCACGCCGGGCATGGTGCTGAGCGCCATCGATCTGGTGCAGAGGCATCCCGACGCCGACGAGAAGACGATTCGCGCCGAGCTGGAAGGCAATCTGTGCCGCTGCACCGGCTACCAGAATATCGTCAAGGCGGTCGCGCAGGGTGCGGTCGCCATGCGGAGGTAGATCATGAACATCATCGGCCAATCGGTCCGCCGCAAGGAGGACGTGCGCTTCTTGACCGGCGCCGGCCAGTACACCGACGACGTCAATCCGCCGCACCATGCGCACGGCTACTTCCTGCGCTCGCCGCACGCCCACGCGAAGATACGCAAGATCGATACCCGCAAGGCGAAGGCCGCACCTGGCGTGCTCGCCGTGTACACCGGCGATGACCTCACCGGCGTCAACGGTCTGCCGTGCGGGTGGCTCATCACCGGCAGCGACGGGCAACCGATGAAGGAGCCGCCGCATCCGGTGCTGGCTTTAGGCAGGGTGCGCTACGTCGGCGACGGTGTGGCGCTCGTCATCGCCGAGACCCCCGATCAGGCGAAGGACGCGGCGGAGCTGATCGAGGTCGATTACGAGGAGCTGCCGGCAGTGGTCAATCCGGTCGATGCGCTCAAGCCCGGGGCGCCGCAGATCCACGACGGCGCGCCCGGAAACAAGTGCTACACCTGGGCGCTCGGCGACAAGGCTGCGGTCGACGCGGCTTTCGCCAAGGCGGCGCACGTCACCAAGCTCGACGTCGTCAACAACCGGCTCATCCCCAACGCCATCGAGCCGCGGGCGGCGGTGGCGAGCTATAACCGCGCCGACGACAGCTATACGCTGTATGTGGCCAACCAGAACCCGCACGTCGAGCGGTTGCTCATGACCGCATTCGTGCTGGGCCTGCCCGAGACCAAGGTGCGCGTGATCGCGCCCGACGTCGGTGGCGGCTTCGGCTCGAAGATTTACTTGTATCCGGAAGAGACGGCGCTGGTGTGGGCGTCGAAGAAGGTCAATCAACCGATCAAGTGGACCGCGGAGCGCAGCGAATCGTTCCTCGCCGACGCCCACGGTCGCGATCACGTCACGCAGGCGGAGCTCGCGCTCGACAAGGACGGAAAGTTTCTGGCGATGCGCGTGCACACGACCGCGGCGATGGGCGCGTACCTGTCGACCTTCGCATCGTGCATCCCGACCATCCTGTACGCGACGCTGCTTGCCGGCCAGTACACCACACCGCTCATCTACTGCGAAGTCACCGCCGCGTTCACCAACACCGCGCCGGTCGACGCCTATCGCGGGGCGGGCCGGCCGGAAGCGACGTACGTGGTCGAGCGCCTGGTGCACGCCGCGGGCGCCGAGATGAGCATCGCCCAGGACGAGATCCGGCGGCGGAATTTCATCCGCAATTTCCCCTACCAGACCCCGGTCGCGCTCACCTACGACACCGGCGGCTACGAGGCCTGCCTCGACGAGGCGATGAAGATCGCCGACGTGAAAGGCTTCGCGGCACGCCAAGCCGAGGCGGCGAAGCGCGGCAAGCTCCGCGGGCTCGGCTACGCGTCGTACATCGAGGCCTGCGGCCTCGCGCCGTCGAACATCGCCGGCGCGCTCGGTGCACGGGCAGGGCTGTACGAAGCGGGCGAAGTGCGGGTCAATCCCACCGGCGGCGTCACGGTGTTCACCGGTTCGCACAGCCACGGTCAGGGACACGAGACGACGTTCTCTCAGGTCGTGGCGAGCCGGCTCGGGATTCCGATCGAGAATGTCGAGATCGTCCATGGCGATACCGGCCGCATTCCGTTCGGCATGGGCACCTACGGATCGCGCTCGCTCGCCGTCGGCGGGACGGCGATCGTGAAAGCGCTCGACAAGATCGTCGCCAAGGGGCGCAAGATCGCCGCGCACCTGCTGGAGGCCGCGGAGGCGGACGTCGAGTTCAAGGACGGCAAGTTCAGCGTCGCCGGCACCGATCGCAGCAAGAGCTTCGGCGAAGTTGCGCTGGCCGCCTACGTGCCGCACAACTATCCGCTGGACAAGCTGGAGCCGGGGCTGGACGAGACGGCGTTCTACGATCCGACCAACTTCACCTTTCCCGCCGGCACGCACATCTGCGAGGTGGAGATCGACCCGGACACGGGCGCGGTCGAGGTCGTCAATTTCTCGGCCTGCGACGACTTCGGCAACATCATCAATCCGATGATCGTCGAGGGGCAGGTGCACGGCGGGCTGGCGCAGGGCATCGGGCAGGCACTGCTCGAGGCTTGCGTCTACGACAAGGACAGCGGGCAGCTCCTGACCGGCAGCTACATGGATTACGCCATGCCGCGCGCCGACGATCTGCCCTCGTTCAAGGTCGCGACCAAGGTGACGCCCTGCACGCACAACCCGCTGGGCGTGAAAGGCTGCGGCGAAGCCGGTGCGATCGGGGCGCCGGCAGCATTGATGAACGCGGTGCACGATGCGCTGTCGGCGGTTGGCGTCGCGCACCTCGACATGCCGGCCACCCCGCACCGGGTGTGGAGCGCGATCCAGGCGGCCAAGCACTGAGGAGGAGATCCGTCTATGCGGCCGGCGTGTTTCAAGGCCCGAAGGGCGCGTGCCGGCCGCACGGGCGGCTGCCGACGCGCGGACGTATCGAATTGAGCCAAGGGTCCAAGGAGGCAGCACACCATGTACGCAATCGAATACCAACGTGCCAGATCCGTGGCCGACGCGGCCGCGGCGCTGGCCAAGACCGGCGGCAAGGCGCTCGC
>DASVPH010000057.1:0-84034 GCA_036382945.1 Casimicrobiaceae bacterium | reverse complement strand
ACGAAGACTTTCCCGACCCGCGGCGAGCGCGCGATCTTCCAGGCGAGCGCGTGCTCGCGGCCGCCGGAGCCGATGACGAGCACGTTCAACGGGCGGCCTCCTGAATTGCGTCAGTGAGCAAAATCGTCGCGCGTCGGCCGCCAGCGGCGACTCGCGGACGCTCGACCCCCACGCGCTGCGCGCGCGGGTCCCCTCTCGCTGCTCGCGCCGCGGCCTCCTTGCATCGTCAAGCGCAGGTGCTTCGTCGCGCGTCGGCCGCCAGCGGCGACTCGCGGACGCTCGACCCCCACGCGCTGCGCGCGCGGGTCCCCTCTCGCTGCTCGCGCCGCTCTACCGCCGATAACGATTCAGGAAGTCGAGCACGATTCCCTTCTGGCTCTTTTCGATCGCCGCATCGAGGCTGCGATCGTTGGGATCGTACTGCGCCGCCTTGCGAAACGCGTTGATCGCGTCCTGGTGATAGCCCTGCGCCTGCAGCGCATAACCGAGGCAGCGCCAGGGCTCGGGACTCCAAAATTCGAGGTTCGACCATGCCTGGCAAAGCTCGGCTGCGCGCCGCCAGTTGCCGGCCTGGAGCATCCGCGGCCCCTCGCCGCGGAGCAACGCGAGCCGTGCCTGACGCTCGGCGAACAGCGCCGTCGTGTCGGCATCGTTGACTGCGTCGGACCGAGCCGGCGCAGGCGCTGGAGCGGGCGAGCGCGTCGTCAGACCGCTGGCGATCGAGCCGATCTTGCCGACGTCGCCCTGAAATCCGTACGACAACAGCGACCGGCGTGACGGCACCCAGGAGGTCAACGCTGCCTTGGCCGCCGCGATCGAATTGGCCATCGGCTCGTGCCAGGCCACACCGTAGAGCCAGAGCATAGCGGCGAGCCCCACCGCACCGGTGATCGTGTTCAGCACCCCGGGCGAGCTGTGCGTGACCAGGCAGTCCTCGGCGAAGTCCCAGTCCGTCTCGCCGTTCTGGGCCATTCGCTCGTGGGCGACCGCGATGAGGATCGGCGAGAGCACGGGGAGGCCGCCGCCGATGCCCTGCCACCACACACGGAACGCGCGACGCAGCGCGCGCTGGAGCTGGGCGCGCACGTCGCGGCGCGCGTACGCATCGCTGATCGAGAACTGCAGATAGACGCCGAACAGCCATTTGCCCGGGGTCTGCTGCAGCGATGCGATGAGCAGCGCCTCGACCGGAACCCAGCTCGCCGTGATCAGTATCGGCGCAACCAGCGGATGCCCGATCCAGTACGCGGCACGGTCGCCGACCACGCCCGCGCCGTGCAGCCAGGACAGGAGCAGCGCCAGCATCAGGCCCCAGATCGCGTAGTCGAATAGCCGCGCCGCGAGCCGGTTCCACGGCCGCGGCTCGCTGGTGCGGCCCGCTTTCGCGCGCTCGAGCTCCGCCATGCGCAACTGGAAGATCCAGCTCGCATCCTCCTGCGGTGCATCGGTGCCGAGGAACACGCTCTTCTCGCGCCGCCAGTTGAGGATAGCAATGTCGGTTTGCGGTACCAGCACCGGCATCGGCAGCGCGCGGCGCCGCCGCAAGTGCGCGAGCCCGTGCACCACGCCGTAGATCAGCGCCAGGATGAGCAGTGTGAGCGTGAGCCACACCAGCACCTGTTTGGCGACGAGCACGGCATCGGCAGGCGTCACGAACACGATCGCGCCGGCGATGAACGCGACGAACAGCGTGCACAGCGCGAGGCGCCCGGCGAGCGTGCGCCCGAAGGAGGCGACCACCCGCTCGGTGAGCCCCGGGTGATGCAGCCCCTTATCCGGCAATTCCTGCGGCAGCTCCCGCGCGCTCTCCTCGGCGATATCGATCGCGTCGTCGCCGGCCTGAGTCGCGGTAGCGGTTCCAGCCTCGGCGGCGACGTTGGACACGAAATGCGCGATGCGCTGCTCGGTGGTCGCCTCGGTGGTGACCGCCAGCTCCTGGTCGTAGCGCTGGCGGTGCTCCGGGTGGCTCAGTATGCGGCTGGCATGATTGATGAAGCGCAGCGCCTCTTCGACGTTGCCCTGGCCGTCGCGCGTCTTCGCGTAATATTTGCGGATCAGGCGGCGCAAGGCCGCGCGCACCTCTTCGTCCGAGGCGGCTTGCGGTATTGCGAGCGCTTCGTACAGCGTGGCTTTCATGGCCGCGACAAGCGGGCAGAACGCAGCGGATTTGACGTGGGAATATTCCGGTAATTGTCTCCCCGATGCAAGTTGCGCGCCGGAAGCCCGTCCCCCGGCGTCCGACGCCGTCCGCACGGCGGGCGCAACGCGTCAGAAGCTGCCGCGCAGCGTCAGGCAGGCGAGAAAAAAAGGCGGCCGCGGCCGCTTCGGCGGAAATGAGAAAACTGGATGAAAACGGCCGAAACCGAGCCAACCCGCGCCGCGGAGCTTGGCGGCTACTCGTCCTGCGGTTGCTCGCGCTGCGAGAGCTTCTCGCGGATTCGCGCCGATTTCCCGGAGCGCCCGCGCAGGTAGTAGAGCTTCGCGCGGCGTACGTCGCCCTTGCGCTTGACCTCGATGCTCGCGATCAGCGGCGAGTAGGTCTGGAAGGTCCGCTCGACGCCTTCGCCGCTCGAGATTTTGCGGACGATGAACGACGAGTTGAGCCCGCGGTTGCGCTTGGCGACGACCACCCCCTCGTAGGCCTGGAGCCGCTTGCGCTCGCCCTCGACCACGTTGACGTTGACCACCACCGTGTCGCCCGGCGCGAACTCGGGAACGGTCTTGCCCAGTCGGGCGATCTCTTCCTTCTCCAGCGTGTCGATGATGTTCATGTTCAGTTTCCTTTCCGTCGGTTGGCCCGCGGCCTCGCGCCAGAGCAGCCTTGCTGCTGCGCGGCTTATTGTAACGATCCTTGCTCCTGCCTCTCCCGCTTGAACTCTTCAAGGAGCTCCGCTTCTTCGGCGCTCATGCCGCGCGCCGCAAGTAGCTCGGGGCGGCGCAGCCACGTCCGCCCCAGCGCCTGCTTGAGTCGCCAGCGGGCAATTCTTTTGTGGTCGCCCGACAGCAGCACCTCGGGCACCGCGTGGCCTTGGTACACCTCCGGCCGCGTGTAATGCGGGCAGTCCAGCAGCCCGGCGACGAAGGACTCCTCGACGCTCGACTGCGCGTCGTTCAGCGCGCCGGGCAACTGCCGCGCCACCGCATCGATCAGCAGCAGCGCCGGCAGCTCGCCGCCGGAAACGACGAAATCGCCGACCGCGAGCTCCAGGTCGACCTCGCGCGCGATGACGCGCTCGTCGATCCCCTCATAGCGCCCGGCGACCAGCAACAGCCCGGGCTCGACGGCGAGCGCGCAGACGCGCTGATGCGTCAGCGGCTCGCCCTGCGGCGACAGGTAGATCACCTTCGGTGCCGCCACGCCTACGCTCTCCAGGCGCGCCCGCGCCACCCCGATCGCACGCTCCAGCGGCTCGGAGAGCATCACCATGCCCGGCCCGCCTCCATACGGCCGGTCGTCGACGCTCTTGTGGCGGTCTGCCGCGTAGTCGCGCGGGTTGACCGTGCCGAGCATCCACAAGCCCCGTTCGCGTGCCCGACCCGTCACGCCGTATCGCGAGGCGCTGTCCACCAGCTCGGGAAATAGTGTGACGACCTCGATGCGCATCGCTTCTCGCGTGCTCGCCGCCGCCTGCTCGCCCCACTTCAACCTCAATAATCCAACGCCCAGTCGACGAGGATGCGAGCCCGATCCAGCTCGATCGCGTCCACATGCGCCGGTACCAGCGGGATCAACCGTTCGCCGGGATTGTTTCCTTCGCGCGCTATGCGCAGTACCGGATGCGCGGCCGTCTCCAGCACCCCCGTCACGCGCCCCAGCGTTACGCCGGCCCGGTTGACGACGGCCAAGCCTACCAGATCGGCCAGGTACACCTCGCCGCGGCCAAGCGGCGGCAGCGCCGCGCGAGGCACCGCGATCGTCGCCCCGCGCCACCGCGCCGCTTGCTCGCGCGTGCCAAGTCCTTCGAGCTCCGCCACGAGCGCATCCGCATGCGCTCGTGCCTCGCGCACCGCGAACTCGCGCCAGGCGCCCTCTTCCTTCGCCAACCACCACACCCGATACGCGAGGAGCCCCGCGGGCGACGCAGTAAAGGCACGCGCCTTGAGCCATCCGCGCAGGCCATAGGGAGCGAGCACCCGACCCATGACCACAAGCTCGCTCGGCGCCGGCCCGCCCGCGGCTTGCGATGTTGCCGCCTCGCTTTGCTTAGCCGTTCTCTTAGGCAGCGGTCGCTTCCGCCGGCGCGGATGGCTGCGGTTTTCCGGCGGTTCCCGCGGCCTTCTTCACCAGACCCGCGACTGTATCGGAGAGTTTCGCGCCTCGGCCGCGCCAATGCTCGACGCGATCGAGCGCAACGCGCAACGCCTCTTCGCCTTCGCCGGCGATCGGGTTGTAAAAGCCGATCCGCTCGATGAACCGTCCGTCGCGGCGGCTACGCGAGTCGGCCACGACGATGTTGAAGAACGGCCGTTTCTTCGCACCGCCGCGGGCTAGCCTGATGACTACCATAGCTTGGTTCCGGTAAGCCGAAAAGGATTGATTCTACGACGGAAACGGTTCCCGTGGCAACGCCGCGCCGCGAGCCGGCTTAGGGCGCTCAACGCAATCCGGGGAAGCCTCCGCGCAAGCCCCGCAGCATCTTCTGCACCCCGCCCTTGGCGACCATCTTCATCATCTTCTGCGCCTGCTCGAACTGCGCGAGCAGACGATTGACCTCCTGCACCGAAACCCCGGCGCCGGCCGCGACGCGGCGTTTGCGCGACGCCTTGAGGAGCTCCGGCCGGGCGCGCTCCGCCGGGGTCATCGAGCCGATGATCGCCTCGAGACGGCGGATCGCCCGATCGTCGACCTGGGTGGCTTGCGCGGCGCGCGCGAGCTCGCCGGGGAGCTTGTCGATCAAGCCCTGCATGCCGCCCATCTTGCGCATCTGGCCGATCTGCGCCCTGAAGTCGTCGAGATCGAAGCCCTTGCCGGACTTGACCTTCCGCGCGAGCACTTTCGCCTGTTCGACGTCGACCTGCTTGTGCGCTTCCTCGACGAGCGAGAGCACGTCGCCCATGCCGAGAATGCGCGATGCCATGCGGTCGGGGTGAAAGACCTCGAGCCCGTCGAGCTTCTCGGCCACGCCCACGAACTTGATCGGCGCCCCGGTCACCTGCCGCACCGACAGCGCCGCGCCGCCGCGGGCGTCGCCGTCGAGCTTCGTGAGCACGATGCCGGTCAAAGGCAGGGCCGCGCCGAAAGCCCGCGCCGTGTTGACCGCGTCCTGGCCCTGCATCGCGTCGACGACGAACAGCGTCTCGACCGGATTCAATACCGCATGCAAATCGGCGATCTCGCGCATCATCGCCTCGTCGATCGCCAGCCGCCCGGCAGTGTCGACGATCACCACGTCGTGATAGTGCTTGCGCGCCCAGTCGACGGCCGCGCGCGCGATCGCGACCGGCTGCGCGTCGGGCGTGGCGGCAAAACAGTCGATACCGAGCTCCTTCGCGAGCACTTCGAGCTGATGCATCGCGGCCGGGCGATACACGTCGCAGCTCACGAGCAGCACCTTCTTGCGCGAATCGTCGCGCAAGCGCCGCGCAAGCTTTGCCGCAGTCGTGGTCTTGCCGGCGCCCTGCAATCCGGCGAGCAGGATCACGGCGGGCGGAGTGACCGCGAGGTTGAGCGGCACTGCCGCGGCGCCCATCAGCGTCGAGAGCTCCCGCTGCACGACGCCGACCAGCGCCTGGCCCGGCGAAAGCGAACCGAGGACTTCCTGCCCGAGCGCTTTCTCGCGCACCGCCGCGACGAACTGCTTGACCACCGGCAACGCGACGTCGGCTTCGAGCAACGCGAGCCGCACCTCGCGCAGCGCGTCCTGGATGTTGTTGTCGGTGAGGCGGGCCTCGCCGCGCAGCGCTTTCATCGCGCGGCCGAGCCGTTGCGTGAGATTGTCAAGCATGGGAAGCGGTTCTGGAGCGCGGGGGCGAAAAGCGCCTGCGCCGTTGGTGTACACTCACGAGCGAAAATCCGGGCGATGATTCTACTCTATCTGCTGGTCCCGGCCGCATACCTTGCTGCGGCCGTCCTCGAATGGAACCGGCTCGCACCCCACGCCGCGGAATCGCCGGAGCGGACCACGCTGACGGCGCGGTGGCTCACGGCGTTCGCGCTCGCCGGCCACGCCGTGCTTGTCGACAGCGCGGTGGTGACGCCCGAGGGGCTCGACGTGAGCCTCGCCAACGCCCTGTCCGCGGTCGCCGGCCTGACGGCGCTCTTTTCCTGGATCGGGAGCCTCGCCCGGGCGCTGCCGGGCGTATCGGCGGTTGCGTTGCCCGTCGCGGCGATCAGCGCGCCGCTGCCGGCGCTCTTCCCCGACCCGCATCGCTTCTCGCTCACCGACGAGCCGTGGGCGGTGCTGCACATCGCGGTCGCGTTGATTGCGTACGCGCTGCTGATCGTCGCCGCGCTGCAGGCACTGGTGTTGCTCGGGCTCGAGCGACGGCTGCATCGCGGGTTACCGGAGCCGGCTGCGCAAGGACTGCCGCCGCTGCTCACACTCGAGCGTTTTCTGTTCCGGTTGGTCGACGTCGGGTTCGTGCTGTTGACCCTGACGCTCGCGAGCGGAGCGGTGTTCTCGGAGGAGTTGTTCGGCAAGCCGTTGCAATTCACGCACAAGGTCGTGTTTTCGGTGCTCGGCTGGCTGGTATTCGGCGCGCTCACCTTCGGTCGCCACCGCTACGGCTGGCGCGGCCGAACCGCGCTCACCTGGGTCGTGGCCGGCACGGGTCTGCTGTTTCTGGCCTACGTCGGAAGCAAGTTCGTGCTCCAGGTGCTTCTGCGCCGCTGATTCGCTGCCTTGACAGCCGCAGCGCGGAGGCCGAATACTGGGCCAATCGCAGCGCGCGTTTACTTCACGCTTGGACGATATTCCCCTAAGCAGTCTGTTCACCGCCCTGGCAGCGCTCCTTCTCGCCTCGGGTTTCTCGTCCATGGCGGAGACCGCGATGATGGCGGTCAATCGCTATCGGCTGCGACATCGCGCCAAGAAGGGCTCGCGCGGCGCGAAGCTGACGCTCTCGCTGCTCTCGCGCACCGACACGTTGCTTGGCGTCATCCTGCTGGTCAACACGCTGGTCAACGCGGCTGCGGCGACGCTGACGGCCGTGATTACCAAGCGGCTTTTCGGCGAGGGCCAAGTGGCGCTCGCTTTGGGAACGGCGGTAATCTCATTCGTATTGCTCATTTTCGCGGAAATCACGCCGAAAGTGATTGGAGCGGCCCACGCGGACCGCATCGCGCCGCTCGCGAGCTTTCTGCTCGCGCCGCTGCTCAAGATCGCCACGCCCATCGTCTGGTTCGTCAACCTGTTCGTTCGCGGCGTGCTCAAGCTACTTGCGATCCGCCCCGAAAGCGAAGGCCACGCGCCGCTGACGCTCGAGGAGCTGCGCTCGCTGGTTCTCGAAGGCCAATCCTTCCGGGGCAAGCATCGGGCGATGCTTGCGAATCTGCTCGATCTCGACTCGATCAGCGTCGACGACGTGATGACGCCGCGCAGCCAGATCGAGGCGATCGACCTCGCCGAGAAGCCGGCGTTGCTCGCCGAGCAGCTCGCCAACAGCTACCACACGCGGCTGCCCGCCTACGAGGAGGAGCTCGATAACATCGTCGGCATCGTCCACCTGAAGCAGGTCGTGCGCCTGCAGCGGGCCAACGAGATCGACGCCGCACAGTTGCGCACGATCCTGCGACCGCCGTACTTCATACCCGCAGGAACGCCGCTCCTCGCGCAATTGCAGCAGTTCCAGGCCACGCGACAACGCCTCGGGTTGGTGGTCGACGAATACGGCGAGCTCCTCGGCTTGGTATCGCTGGAGGACATCCTCGAGGAGATCGTCGGCGAGTTCACCACCCAGGCACCGGGCGGCGCCGAGATCTTCCAGCGCGAAGCCGACGGCAGCATCGTCGTGGACGGGGTGGCCAGCTTGCGCACACTCAATCGCAAGCTCGGCACCGATTTTCCGCTCGACGGCCCCAAGACGCTCAATGGCCTGATCGTCGAGCAATTGGGCGAAATCCCCGACGCCGGGGCGACGATCCGCCTGGCGGGTCAGGCGATGGAAATCCTGCAGGTTCAGGACCGTGCGGTGAAGGTTGTCAAGCTGTTGCCTCCAGTCGGGCGGAGCGCCGCGCCGGCTTTACAAACCCGTGGCGAGCAGGCATCATCAATAAGTTAACTTTTATGCGTCTGGAATAGACGCGCAATGCGCGTCCTACGGGGGGGCGGCCAAAGGGGTACCACAGGGCAGGCGTCGACGATCATGGCCACCAATGCAGCAGTGCGGACCATCAGCGGGCTCGCCCGGGCGATGGTGCAGCACGGCCTTTTGTCCGAGTACGACGCCGAGACGATGCAATCGCAGGCGCAGGCGGCGAACATCGGCTTTGTCGAGCAGATGGTGCTCTCCAAGCGGATGAGCGCGACCCACATCGCCATGTTCGCCTCCCGCGCGTTCGGCGCGCCGATGATGGACCTGGCTGGATTCGACACCGAGCACATCGACAAGGCGCTCGTCGACGCCCGCATTGCCGTCGCGCGTCGGGTGCTGCCGCTGTACAAGCGCGGCAACCGCCTGTTCGTGGCGGTGTCCGATCCGGCGAACCTCCAGGCGCTCGAGGAAGTGCGCTTCAAGACCAATCTGGTCCCTGAGGCGGTCGTGGTCGAGGACGACAAGCTCGGCCAGGCCATCACCAAGGTCATCGAGACGGCGGGCCAGAAACTCGAAACCATGGTCACCGAGGACGACCTCGACATCGACGTCGGGGACGGGGTCAAGTCCTCGGAAGAGGAGTCCAACCCCGACGTCGACGATGCCCCGGTCGTGCGCTACCTGCAGAAGATCCTGGTCGACGCGATCAGCGCCGGCGTCTCGGATATCCACCTCGAGCCCTACGAGCGCTTCTACCGCATCCGCTACCGGCTCGACGGTCAGTTGATGGAGGTCGCGCAGCCACCGCTCGCCATCAAGGACAAGATGGCCTCGCGGCTCAAGGTGATCTCCAAGCTCGATATCTCGGAAAAGCGCGTGCCCCAGGACGGGCGCATGAAGCTGGTGCTCTCGAAGAACCGCGCCATCGACTTTCGCGTGAGCACGCTGCCCACGCTCTACGGCGAGAAGATCGTGCTGCGGATTCTCGACTCCGCCGGCGTGAAGCTCGGCATCGAGGCGCTGGGCTACGAGCCGGACCAGCAGCAGATCCTGCTCAATGCGATCAAGCGGCCGTACGGCATGATCCTGGTGACCGGGCCGACGGGCAGCGGCAAGACGGTGTCGCTCTACACCTGCCTCAACATCCTGAACCAGCCGGGCATCAACATCTCGACCGCCGAGGATCCGTGCGAAATCCAGCTCCCGGGCATCAATCAGGTCAACGTCAACGACAAGGCGGGCCTGACCTTCGCCACGGCGCTGCGCGCGTTTCTGCGTCAGGACCCGGACATCATCATGGTGGGCGAGGTTCGCGACCTCGAGACGGCCGAGATCGCGGTGAAGGCCGCGCAGACCGGGCACCTGGTGCTCTCGACGGTGCACACCAACGACGCGCCGGCCACGCTGATGCGCCTGGCCAACATGGGTGTGGCCCCGTTCAACATCGCCTCCTCGGTGATCCTGATCACCGCCCAGCGGCTGGCGCGCAAGCTCTGCCCGCAATGCCGGCGGCCGGAGGACATCCCGCCCGAGGCGCTGCTGCGGGCGGGCTTCTCCGAAGAGGACCTCGACGGGTCGTGGCAGGCCTTCGGTCCGGTGGGCTGCGAGGCCTGCAAGGGCTCGGGTTACAAGGGCCGCACCGGCATCTACGAGGTCATGCCGATCTCCGACGACATGCGCCAGCTCATCATGCGCAACGCCAATGCGCTCGAGATCGCCGAGCAGGCGCAGAAGGAGGGCGTGAAGAACCTGCGCCAGTCCGGACTGCTGAAAGTCAAACAAGGGGTGACCTCGCTCGAGGAAATCGAGGCGGTCACCAACGAGTAACCCGCCAGGACGAGAAGCCCATGGCTACCGCGATTGCGCAACGCAGGGACTCCCGGGTCAAGGAATACACCTACCTCTGGGAAGGGATCGATCGCAACAACCGCAACGTGCGCGGTGAGACCAAAGCCGCCTCCGAGACGGTCGTCACGTCCAACCTGCGGCGGCAGGGGATCCGCATCACCAAGCTCAAGCGGCAGACGTTCCGCGGCGGCGGGCGGATCAACGAGAAGGACATCACGTTCTTCACCCGCCAGCTGGCGACGATGCTCAAGGCCGGCGTCCCGTTGCTGCAGTCCTTCGAGATCGTCGCCCGCGGTCACAAGAACCCGCGCTTTGCACGGCTGATGATGGACATCAAGAGCCGCGTCGAAGCGGGCTCCAGCCTGTCGCAAGCCTTCCGCGAGCACCCCGGCCAGTTCGACATGCTCTATTGCAATCTCGTCAACGCCGGCGAAGCCGCCGGTATCCTAGACGGCATCCTCGAACGGCTGGCGACCTACAAGGAGAAGATCCTCGCCATCAAGAGCAAGATCAAGTCGGCGCTGTTCTATCCGCTCTCCGTGATCACGGTCGCGATCATCGTGGTCTGGGTGATCATGGTCTGGGTGATCCCGGCGTTCAAGCAAGTCTTCACCAGCTTCGGCGCCAATCTGCCGGAGGCGACGCTGATCGTCATCGGCATCTCCGACTTCTTCGTCTCGTACTGGTACGTGATGTTCGCGATCATCGCCGGCGCGCTGATCGCGTTCCTCTTCCTGCTGAAGCGCTCGGCCGCCTTCCGCTACACGATCGACCGCATCTCGCTCAAGCTGCCGATCATCGGCGGCATCGTCGAGAAGGCGACGATCGCCCGCTGGACGCGCACGCTTTCGACGATGTTCGCGGCGGGCGTGCCGCTAGTCGAGTCGCTCGACGCCGTGGCCGGCGCATCCGGCAACGCGGTCTTCGCCGCGGGAACGCGCAAGATCCAGACCGAGGTCTCGACCGGGACCAGCCTCACCAACGCAATGCACAACACCGGTCTGTTCCCGTCGATGGTGCTGCAGATGACGCAGATCGGCGAGGAATCGGGCTCGCTCGACGGCATGCTGTCCAAGGTCGCCGACTTCTTCGAGCGCGAGGTGGACGACGCGGTGGCCGCGCTGTCGAGCCTGCTTGAGCCGATCATCATCGTGTTCCTGGGTGTGGTAATCGGCGGCCTTGTGGTCGCGATGTACCTGCCGATCTTCAAGCTCGGTTCGGTCATCTGACGCGTTCGCCGTTCGTGGTATGCCGCTGATCGCGATGGCGCCGCCCGCGGCGGCCGCCGTCGCCGGCGTGATCGGGCTCCTCGTGGGCAGCTTCCTCAACGTCGTCATCCACCGCCTGCCGAAGATGCTCGACCGCGGCTGGCGCGCTCAGTGCGCGGAGCTTTCCGGCGAGCCCTTGCCCGAGCACCCACCGTACAACCTGCTCGTACCGCGCTCGCAGTGCCCGGCGTGCGGCCATCGCATCTCGGCGCTCGAGAACATTCCCGTGTTGAGCTTCCTCTTCCTGCGCGGCCGCTGCTCCGCCTGCTGCGCGCCGATTTCGCCGCGCTATCCGCTGGTCGAGCTACTCACCGGAGCGCTCACCGTGGCGGTCGTGCTGCGCTTCGGCGGCCTCACCCTCACCGCCGTCGCCGCATGGGTGCTGCTGTGGTCGCTCGTCGCGCTCACGTTCATCGACTTCGACACGCAGCTCTTGCCCGACAACATCACGCTGCCGCTGGCGTGGGCGGGACTCGCCGCCAACGTCGCCGGGCTTGTGCCGGGCGTGACCCTGCGCGACGCGGTCATCGGCGCGATCGCGGGTTACCTGGCGCTGTGGTCGGTGTATTGGCTGTTCAAGCTCATCCGCGGCAAGGAAGGCATGGGCTACGGCGACTTCAAGCTCCTCGCCGCCCTGGGGGCGTGGCTTGGCTGGCAGATGCTGCCGTTGATCGTCCTGCTCTCCTCGGTGGTGGGCGCGCTGACCGGTATCGCTCTGGTCGTATTCAAGGGCCGCGATCATCAGATACCGCTGGCGTTCGGGCCCTATCTCGCGATCGGCGGGGCGATCGCGCTGTTCTTCGGCAAACCGCTGATCGCGCTCTACCTGTCGGCGTAGCCATGGCGTACGTGGTCGGGCTGACCGGAGGCATCGGAAGCGGCAAGTCGGCGGTGGCCGACGCCTTTGCCGCGCTCGGCATCGAGGTTGTGGATACCGATGCGCTCGCGCATCGCCTGTCGGCCCGCGGCGAACCAGGTTTCAGCGCGATCCGCAGCGCCTTCGGCGAAAGCGTCGTGCGCTCGGACGGTGAGCTCGATCGCGCCGCGTTGCGGCGGCTCGCCTTCGCCGACCAGCTCTCGCGCGAGCGCCTGGAAGCCATTCTTCACCCGCTGATCCGTGCCGAAGCCGGACGGCGGGTGCGACGGTGGCGAGGGCCCTATGGTATCGTGGTCGTGCCGTTGCTGCTCGAGCACCAGGGCTTGCGCTCGATCATCGATCGGATCCTGGTCGTCGATTGTCCCGAGGACGAGCAGGTCCGCCGCGTGGTGGCGCGCAGCAGCCTCGCCGCGGATGAAGTACGGGCCATCATGGCGACCCAGCTCGACCGTGCGAAGAGACTTGCCGCCGCCGACGACGTTCTCGACAACAGCGGCGCGCTCTCGGCGCTCGCGCCGCAGGTGCGCGCCCTCGACTGCCGCTACCGCGAGTTGGCGGCGCGGGCTCGCCGTTGATGCAGGCGACGCCTCGCCCCGCCGCACCCACTTAGGGCACAATGTCGGTCGTTGAACGTCGGGTCATGGATGTGATTCGCTACGAGCACCCGCTGAACGAGCGCATTCGCACGCTGATGCGGCTCGAGGACCTGTATGGTCGGGCGCTCTTCTTCACCGGACAGACCGCGCCCGCGGATCACCACGCCGCGCTGCTCGCGCTGTTCGAGATCGTCGACGTCGCCGCACGCGCCGACCTCAAGACCGACATCCTGCAGGAGCTCGAACGACAGCGGCAGCTCCTGGCCCCGCTCAGGCACAACCCTGCGATCGAGACCTCGGCGCTCGACCAGGTGCTCGCCGAAATCGACGCGGTCACCGGCAGCCTGCTCGGGCAGACGGGGAAAGTCGGAGCGCACCTGCGCGAAAACGAATGGCTGATGGCCATCAAGCAGCGCGCCGGCATCCCCGGCGGTGTGTGCGAGTTCGACCTGCCCGCGTATCACCACTGGCTCAATCTCGATCCGGCTGCGAGGCAGCGCGACCTGCAGGGCTGGCTCGCTCCGCTGCTGCCGATCCATTCGGGCCTGTCGATCATCCTGCGGCTGCTCCGCGACAACGGCAAGGTAAGCCGCCATACCGCGTATCACGGCGTGTTTCAGTTGATGCTCACCACCGGGAAAGTCGCCCAGCTCCTGAGGCTGTCGCTGGCGCGCGACCTTCCATGCGTTCCGGAGGTCAGCGCCAACAAGTACGCGCTCAACATCCGCTTCGTGGGCATCGCGGGCATGGACCGCGGCAGCGTCTACGAAGGCGACGTCGACTTCGATCTTATGTTCTGCAACCTATGAGTTCCGCCGCCGGCCTGCCGCCAACCGTCGCCTGCCCGACCTGCGGCGCCGCGGTCGCGTGGAGCGAGGCGAGCCGTTTCCGGCCGTTCTGCTCCGAGCGCTGCCGGCTGATCGATCTCGGCGCCTGGGCGACCGAGTCCTACCGTGCTCCCGTGAGCGAAGACAAGGCGGAAGCCGACGACGCTTCGCCAAAGCTTCCGTAGGCCGTCCACGCTGCCCGACGGAGCGCGACACCGTGCGCGCCGCGGTCGATCGCGGTATCGAGGTCGGAGCGCGTAAGCCCGCCGAGCGCGTAGACCGGAAGCGGCGTCGCGGTAAGCAGCTCGGCGACGCGCGACCAGCCGAGCGGCACCGCGTCGGGGTGTGACGGCGTGGGCGCGACCGGACCAAGCACCGCGAAGTCGACTCCGAGGGCCGCCGCGCGGTCGAGCTCCGCACGGTCGTGGCACGACGCGGCGCAAAGCAACCCTTCGGGGCGCGCCTTGGCCGCGAGCAACGTCGCGGCCGGCCAGTGCACGCCCGCACAACCGAGCGTTCGCGCCAGCGCAGCGTCGCCATTGAGAATGACCCGCGCACCGGCCGCTTGCGCCACGGGCAACAGTGCCTCGGCAAACCGGCGCAGGCGTTCGATCGGCCAGGACCTCTCGCGCAGTTGCACCAGGCGCAAGCCGCTCTCGATCGCCTGCCGCGCACGCTCGAGAAAGATCGCCTCGCCGAACTCATCGGCCATCGAGATGCCGTAGATGGGCGGCAGCTCCAGCGCGCGCAGGATCGTGGTGTTCGCCGGGAGCAGCGGCTCGACGTCGAACGCGCCCGGAGTCTGCCAGGCGATCGCCTGTCCGTCGCGACCGACGGGCTCGCCGCGCCACGCGAAGACGCGAAAGAAGTGGAGCTCGACGTGGGCATGCGGATAGACGTAGCGCTTGACGAGCCACGGCGCGGCGAGCACGACCTCGATTCCCAGCTCTTCGTCGAGCTCGCGCCCGAGCGCGTGCGCGATCGACTCGCCGGGCTCGAGCTTGCCGCCGGGAAACTCCCAGTAACCGGCGTAGGCCGTTCCGGGGAGGCGCTGCGCCAGCAGCACGCGGCCGTCGTGGCGCAGCAGAACCGCGACGGCAACCGCGACGATGGGCGCGCCGCTCAATGTTCTCGGGCGCTCGTCAACGCCCGCGCGCCGGCGTGCGCGCGCGCGAACTGCCAAGCCACACGGCCGCTGCGCGAGCCGCGCTGGAGCGCAAACTGGATCGCTTCGCGGTGCAGCGCTTCGATCGCGGACGCGTCGCGGGGCAGCGCCACGGCGTGGACCCGCAGCCAGCGGTCGACCGCCGCCAGGTAGTCGTCCTGGCTGAACGGATAGAAGGAGATCCACAATCCGAACCGCTCGGAAAGCGAGATCTTCTCCTCGACCGACTCGCCGGGATGGACCTCCTCGCCGATATGCCGCGTCTCGAGATTCTCGCTAAAGTACTCGGGCAGCAGGTGGCGCCGGTTCGAGGTGGCGTAGATCAGCACGTTGACCGAAGGGCTGGCGATGCTTCCGTCGAGCGCGACCTTCAGCGCCTTGTAGCCCGGTTCGCTGGCGTCGAACGACAGGTCGTCGCAAAACACGACGAAGCGCTCGCGACGGCCGTCGATGCGCTCGACGATATCGGGCAGATCGACGAGGTCCGCCTTGTCGACCTCGATCAGGCGCAGGCCCTTCGCCGCGTACTTGACGAGCATCGCTTTCACCAGCGAGGACTTGCCCGTGCCGCGCGAGCCGGTCAGAAGCACGTTGTTCGCCGGCAAGCCGGCGACGAACTGCCGCGTGTTCCCGTCGATCGCGCGCTTCTGCTCGTCGATCGCGACCAGGTCATCGAGGCGGATCGCCTGGGGATGCCTGACGGCCTGCAAGAATCCGCGTCGCCCAAGCTTGCGCCAACGGAACGCATGCGCGCTCCAGTCGGGCTCCGGCGGCGCGGGCGGCAACCAAGCCTCGAGTCGTGCCAGCACCGCCTCGGCGCGATCGAGCGCGCGCGAGAGCGGGTCGGCGACGGTCCTGCGCGCCATTACGAGCGATAGTCGGCGTTGATGCTGACGTAGCCGTGTGAAAGATCACACGTCCACACCTCGGCGCGCGCTGCGCCTCGCCCGAGCGCGACGCGCACCGTGATCTCGGGCTTGGCCATCACGCGCTTGCCGTCCTCCTCGCGATATGACGCCGCCCGGCCCCCACGCTCGACCACGGCGACATCGTCGAGCCCGAACGATACCCGAGTTGGATCGAGATCGTCGATGCCCGCATTGCCGATCGCGGAGACGATCCGGCCGAGGTTGGGGTCGGAAGCGAAGAACGCGGTCTTGACCAGCGGCGAATGGGCAATGGCGCGCGCGATCCGGTCGCATTCGACGCGATCGCGCCCGCCTTCGACGACGATCGAGATGAACTTGGTCGCCCCCTCGGCATCGCGCACGATCGCCTGCGCGAGCTCCAATGCGACTTCCGCGATGGCGGCTGTCACGCCCGGCAGTCGCGGGTCGTCGCGTCTGTCCATGGGCGGCAGCGGCGCACGGTGCGTGGCGAGCACAACGAAGCTGTCGTTGGTCGAGGTATCGCCGTCGACGGTGATGCGGTTGAACGAAGCAGCGGCCGTCTGCGCGACGAGCTCGTCCAGAACAGCGCGCCCGATGGGTGCATCGGTGGCAACGAAGCCGAGGAGTGTGGCCATGTTCGGCGCGATCATCCCGGCGCCCTTGGCGACACCGGTAACGGTGATCGGCACGCCACCGACCGCGAACCGCCGCGACGCGCCCTTCGGAACAGTGTCGGTGGTCATGATCGCGCGCGCCGCGGCGAACCAACCCGCATCGGCGAGCGCCGCCCGACACGCGGGCAGCGCCGCGACGATCCGGTCCACAGGCAGCGGCTCCATGATCACGCCGGTCGAGAAGGGCAGCACTTCTTCCGGAGCACAGCCGATCTCCGCGGCGACCGCGGCGCAGCTCGCTCGCGCATCGGCCAGGCCGCGCGTGCCGGTGCCCGCGTTGGCGTTACCGGCGTTGACCAGGAGCGCGCGCAGCGGCGTGCCTCGCGCGAGATGCTCGCGGCAGACCGCGACGGGTGCGGCGCTGAACCGGTTCCGGGTGAATACGCCCGCCGCGTGCGTCCCCGGCGCGAGGCTCACCAGGACCAGATCGTCCCGCGACCAGCTCTTGATGCGTGCCGGCGCGCTGCCGAGCCGCACGCCCGAAACGGGCAGGAGCTGGTCTGGTGCGGGGGGGCTATAGTTGACGGGCATGGAGACCGGCCCATACAGGAGCGACGCATTCTACTCCGGCGTCACCAACTCACGTCGTCCCCGCGCAAGCGGGGACCCAGTGGCGTTGAAGCAAAGACACTGGATTCCCGCGTTCGCGGCAATGACGATCAGAGTTCCCGCTTTCGCGGGGATGACGACCCGACTCAAATCCGCCCGTGGCAATGCTTGTACTTCTTGCCGCTGCCGCACGGACAGGGATCGTTGCGGCCGACCTTCTGCCCGACGCGCGTGAACGGCGGCGGCGCGGCCGGCGGCGGCGGATCGTTCGCCACCGCCGCGAGCGCCTCTTCGTAACCGGCGTGCTGATAGCGCACGTTGGATACCGCCGGCGCCTCCTCGACCGCCTGAACGTCCTGCTGCGAGCGCACCTGCACGCTCAGCACGATCTTGACCACATCCTGCTTGATGCGGTCGAGCATGTCCGAGAACAGCTCGAAAGCCTCGCGCTTGTATTCCTGCTTCGGGTTCTTCTGCGCGTAGCCGCGCAGATGGATGCCCTGGCGGAGGTGGTCCAGCGCCGCCAGATGCTCGCGCCAATGTTGGTCGAGCGTCTGCAGCATCAGGTTGCGCTCGAACTGACGGAAAAGCTCCGGGCCGACGAGCGTCACCTTCGCCTCGTACTGCTTGAGCGCCTGCTCGCGCAGGCGCTCGCGTAGGGTCTCGTCGTTGATCTCGGGCTCATCCTTGAGCCACGCCGCGACGCCGACGCGCAGATCGTAGTCGGCCGCCAACGCCGTCTCGAGGCCTGCAATGTCCCACTGCTCCTCGATCGATGCGGGCGGTACGTACAGCCGGGTGGCCTCCTCGATCCGCCCGGCGATCATGTTGCGGATGGTCTCCGAGATATCCTCGGTCTCGAGCAGCTCGTCTCGCTCCTGGTAGATCACCCGCCGCTGATCGTTGGCCACGTCGTCGTATTCGAGCAACTGCTTGCGAATGTCGAAGTTCCTCGACTCGACGCGGGTCTGCGCCTTGGCGATCGAGCGGTTGACGATCGGGTGCTCGATGGGCTCGCCCTCGGGCATCTTCAGCCTCTGCATGATCGCGGACAGGCGCTCGCCGCCGAAGATACGCAGCAGCGGATCCTCCAGCGACAGGTGGAAGCGCGAAGACCCCGGATCGCCCTGTCGGCCGGAACGGCCGCGAAGCTGGTTGTCGATGCGCCGCGACTCGTGGCGCTCGGTGCCGACGATGTGCAGCCCGCCGGCGGCGATGACCGCATCGTGGCGCATCTGCCATTCGGCGCGGAGCTTCGCGATCTGCAGCTCCTTCTCGGTAGGCGACAGCGTCTCGTCTTCGCGGATCTTGAGGATCTGCGGCTCGACCGCGCCGCCCAGCACGATGTCGGTGCCGCGGCCCGCCATGTTGGTGGCGATGGTGATCATCTTCGGCCGCCCGGCCTGGGCGACGATCTCCGCTTCGCGCGCGTGCTGCTTGGCGTTGAGCACCTGGTGTGGGAGCTTGCGCTTCTCGAGATGCCCGGAGAGCATCTCGGAGTTTTCGATCGAGGTGGTACCGACCAGAACCGGCTGGCCTCGCTCGTAGCACTCCTCGATGTCGCCGATGATCGCGTCGACCTTCTCCTTGAGCGTCCGGAAAACGAGATCGTTCTCGTCCTTACGGATCATCGGCAGGTGGGTCGGAATGACCACCGTCTCGAGATGGTAGATCTGCTGGAACTCGAAGGCTTCGGTATCGGCGGTGCCGGTCATGCCGGCCAGACGATCGTACATCCGGAAGTAGTTCTGAAAGGTGATCGAGGCGAGCGTCTGGTTCTCGCGCTGGATGGGAACGCCTTCCTTCGCCTCGACCGCCTGATGCAGCCCATCGGACCAGCGCCTGCCGGCCATCAGCCGCCCGGTGAACTCGTCGACGATGACGACTTCGCCGTTCTGCACGACATAGTGCTGGTCGCGGTGATAAAGCGCGTGCGCGCGCAGCGCGGCGTAGAGATGGTGCATCAAGGCAATGTTGTGCGCGTCGTACAGGCTCGTGCCGGCGGGGAGCAGCTTGGCGTCGGCGAGAATCTGTTCGGCGCGCTCGTGCCCGGCCTCCGAGAGGAGCACCTGGTGCGCCTTCTCGTCGACCCAGTAGTCGCCCGGTCCCTGCTCCTCCTGCTGCCGGGTGAGCCGCGGCGCGATGTCGTTCAGGCGGTAGTAGAGCTCGACGTTGTCGTCCGCCTGCCCGGAGATGATGAGCGGCGTCCTCGCCTCGTCGATCAGGATCGAGTCCACCTCGTCGACGATCGCGTAGTGGAGCCCGCGCTGCACGCGCTCCGAGGCCTGGAACACCATGTTGTCGCGCAGGTAGTCGAAGCCGAACTCGTTGTTGGTGCCGTAGGTGATGTCGGCCGCGTACGCGACCTGCTTGTCGGCGTGGCTCATCTGCGACAGATTGACCCCGACCGTCAGCCCGAGAAAACGATAGATGCGGCCCATCCAGTCCGCGTCGCGCTGGGCCAGGTAGTCGTTGACCGTGACGATGTGCACGCCGCGTCCGGCGAGCGCGTTGAGGACCGCCGGGAGCGTGGCCACCAGCGTCTTGCCCTCGCCGGTCTTCATTTCGGCGATCTTGCCGTCATGGAGCACCATCCCGCCGATCAACTGCACGTCGAAGGGACGCATCTGCAGCGTTCGCTTGCCCGCTTCGCGAACAACGGCGAACGCCTCGGGCAGGACGGCATCGAGCTCTTCTCCGTTGCCAACCCGCTCGCGCAGTGCGGCGGTGCGCGCGCGGAGCTCCTCGTCGGCGAGCACCGCCATCGTGGGCTCGAGGGCATTGATCCGGCGGACGACCTGTCCGTAAGCTTTAAGCAGGCGCTCGTTGCGGCTGCCGAAGATCCTGGTGAGGAAGTTGGAGATCATCTTTTGGTAACTGACGCCGCCGGCCCGAAAAAGCAAGGGGTGAGGATTTCCTCACCCCTGCCTAGCGTTGGCGCGTTTCTTTTGAGGTCAGTTCGCAGACAGCAGGAATCGAGCCGGGTTCTGGGGCACCCCGTTCAGGCGCACTTCGAAATGCAGGTGCGCCCCGGTCGCCCGTCCGGTCGAGCCGACCGCGGCGACCTTCTGACCACGGACCACGAGGTCACCCTCCTTGACGAAGAGCCTCGACGCATGCGCATACCGCGTCACCAAACCGTTGCCGTGATCGATCTCGGCCATCTTACCATACTGCGGATGCACGTCGGCGAAGATGACCTTCCCGCTCGCCGCGGCGAGGATCGGCGTCCCGCTCTCCGACGGGAAATCCAGCCCCTCGTGAAAGCCCTTTTGGCCCGTGAACGGATCGATCCGCCAGCCGAAGCTCGAGGAGAGCCAGCCTCCCTGCAGGGGAGCCAGCGTCGGCAGAAACTTCTTGTTGGCGGAGCTGCTCACCAGCAGCGCTTCGAGTACGGTGAGCTGGTCCGAGCGCTCGTCCACCGCATGCGTGAGCTGCGCGAGCAAGGCGCTGAACTCATCGACCGAAAGATCGCGCGCGAGCGCCGGCGCAGGCCCGCCGCGGCCGGGCGGCTTGCCGGGCTCGGAGGGCGGCAGGTCCTTGGGCTTGAGCCCCGCCATCTGCGCCAGCCGCTCGCCCAATCCGTCGAGTTGCAGCAACCGAGCCTGGAGCTCTCCCAGCCTGACCGCCATCGCGTTGAGATGGCCCTGAACGATCTCCTGGGCCTTGCGCGCCTCCTCCCGTTGATCGTCGAGCAGGATCGCCTGGAGCAGCGGATGCTTGATCGACGCCGCGTAGCGCAGCGTGAGATAGTTCAGCAGCAGGCTCGCCGACAGGAACAACAACAGCAGGCCGGCCCCGCCGAGCGTCCAATGCCTCCAGTCCAGCGTCAGGGTTCGGGCCCGGCCCATGGCGCCGGATACGACGATAATGTTCAATTGCCGACTCCTTCAGTTGCCACGGCTCACCCTTAAGGGCGAGCGATTCAACTGACCCGGGCCGCTTCGACCTCATGCGACCGCTGCGAGACATCATCGCCGCCGAAGCCGCGCTCGCCGGTCTGGTCGACCGGCGCCGGCGCGAGCTCACGGTGCTGGATCTGCTGCAAAAGAACCTGCCACCGGCGCTCGCCGCTCAAACCGGCGTCGCCGATGCATCCCCGCGGGAGCTGGTCCTCATCGCCACGAGCGGTGCCGCCGCCACCCTGCTCCGCCATCGGGGGCCGGAACTGCTCGAGGCGCTGGCGCGGGAGGGGTGGAAATTTACTGGAATAAGGGTCCGGGTGCAAGCCCGTGCCTATCGCGGCAATAGAAGCAAGGTTCATGCAAAACAAATGGATGAACGATCCGCTCGCGCCCTTCGGAGCTGCGCCGAGCGCTTGGCCGACCTGCGCCTTGCCGCCGCGCTGCGACGCCTCGCGGCGCGCGGCGGGCCCGGCTCAGTCGACGAGCAGAAATCGCTCGAAGGCGTAGAAGACGAACACCCCGAGCAGAAGGATTAGGGCGTAGCGCACGACCAGGCCGATGAAACGCAGGTAGCGCCGGTCGCGTTTGACGAGATAGAGCGCCGCCGCCGCGCCAATCGCGGCCAGCGCGAGAAACAGCAGCAGGCGCACCAGGACCATTGGCGTCCGATGGCCTACCGCGCCGACCTCTCACCACCAAGACGCCAAGGCCCGAAGAAAAGCTTTCCTTCGTGCCTTGCGTTGGCGCTAAGGCTTCGGGTTTTCAGCTCGACTGAAGCTGCCAGGCGAGAAATGCGCGCGGGACCTCGGCCGGTGCGTCGAACGTCACCAGCTCCCAGGCCTCCGGGCGCGCGAGCAGCGCTCGGGCGACCGCGTTGTTGAGCGCGTGTCCGGACTTGAACGCCGCATAGGTTCCGATCAACGGATGGCCGAGCAGATACAGGTCGCCGATCGCGTCGAGGACCTTGTGCTTGGCGAACTCGTTGTCGTAGCGCAGCCCTTCGCTGTTGAGCACGCGCGTCTCGTCGAGCACGATGGCGTTCTGCAGGCTGCCTCCGAGCGCGAGCCCGGCTTCGCGCATGGCCTCGACGTCCTGCATGAAGCCGAAGGTGCGGGCGCGGCTCACTTCCTTGGTGTACGAGTGTTCGGCGAAGTCGATGACGACCTGCCGGTTTTCGGTTCCGAATACCGGGTGCGGGAAGTCGATCGTGAAATCGAGCTTGAAGCCGTTGTACGGTTCGAAGCGCGCCCACTTGTCGTCCTGGCGGACTTCGACCGGCTCCTTGATGCGCAGATACCGCTTGCGCGCCGCCTGCTCCTCGATTCCCGCCGACTGCAGCAGAAACACGAAGGGGCCGGCGCTGCCATCCATGATCGGCAGCTCAGGGCCGGCGACGTCGACGTGCAGATTGTCGATGCCGAGCCCGGCGAGCGCGGACATCAGATGCTCGACCGTCGAGATGCGTGCGCCGTCCCTCTCCAGCGACGAGGACAGGCGGGTGTCACCGACATGTGTCGCGTGGGCGGGAATGGCGACCGCTCGCGGCAAATCGACGCGATGAAACACGATCCCCGAATCGGGCTGTGCCGGCCGCAGCGTCAGGTCGACTCGAGCTCCGGTGTGCAGACCCACGCCAGTCGTCTTGATCGTGCTCTTGAGGGTTCGTTGTTTGAGCATGGCGGGGGCGGCCTCCCTTAGCACGCGACATCGATGCGGATCGCACGGCGGCTCAAGGAGTTAGCCGCGCAATCCTACCATACTTCGACCCGTGGCAGGCGACGACGGTCGCCGCCTTCGCCTTCCCGGCAGGCTCGCTTCCTCACTTTTTTCACCTTTGCCCCCTTCACGTGCACATACCCGTTCGCTCGATTCCACCGTTCAGTCCGCCTGCTTCCTGAGGAACGCCGGAATGTCGGAGGCATCGAACGCGGCCGATGCGCCTGCGGAGGGCGCCGTGCGCCCGCGGCGGATCACCGCCGGCGTGCGCTCCAGCCGATCGTAGTCGACCGACTCCGCGGCGGTTCCCAGGCCGTCGGTGCCGGTGCGCTCCATCACGTGCTCGACGACCTCGAGACGCGGTTGTCGCCCCTTCGATGCGCCGCCGCCCAAGCCCGTCGCGACCATGGTGACGCGAAGCCGGTCCTCCATCGTCTCGTCGATCACCGTGCCCACGATCACCATCGCATCCTCGGCCGTGAACGCCTTGATGGTGTTCATGACCTCGTGGTACTCCTTCATCTTGAGGCCGGCCGACGCGGTGATGTTGACCAGCACGCCGCGCGCGCCCGCCAGGTTGACCTCTTCGAGGAGCGGGCTCGCCACGGCGCGCTCGGCGGCTTGGTGCGCGCGATCGGCGCCGGCGGCGGTGGCCGAGCCCATCATCGCCATGCCGATCTCGGACATCACGGTACGCACGTCGGCGAAGTCGACGTTCACCAGCCCCGGATAGTTGATCACCTCCGCGATCCCCGCCACTGCGCTGTGCAGTACCTCGTTGGCGGCGGCGTAGGCGTCGAGCACGGAGACCTCTTCGCCGAGCACCTGCATCAGCTTGTCGTTGGGGATGATGATGAGCGAGTCGACGATCTTGCCGAGCTCGTCGATGCCGGCCTGCGCGACGCGCTGCCGCTTGCCTTCGAACTTGAAGGGCCGGGTCACCACCGCGACGGTCAGAATCCCGCGCTCCTTGGCGACCTGCGCGACGACGGGCGCCGCACCGGTGCCCGTCCCCCCGCCCATGCCTGCGGTGATGAACAGCATGTCCGCGCCGTCGATCGCCTCGGCGATGCGGTCGCGGTCCTCCATCGCCGCGTCGCGCCCGATCTCGGGCCGCGCGCCCGCGCCCAGGCCGCGGGTGAGCGTGCTGCCGAGCTGCAACTGCGTGCGTGCGGTCGAGCGCTTGAGCGCCTGCGCGTCGGTGTTGGCGGCGATGAAGTCCACCCCGCCCACGCCCCGGCCGAGCATGTGCTCGATGGCGTTGCCGCCGCAGCCCCCCACACCGATGACCTTGATGACCGCTTCCTGCGGGCTCTGGTCGATGATCTCAAACATGATGTGCTCCTTTCCTGTCGAATGGAAACGCTCGTGGCTCTACGCTCTCGTTCTCTTGTAGTCTTTCCCGCCAGAAATCGTCGGGCTCAGTCGGCAAATAAGCCCGCGATTCTCGGGAAGCTGATTCCGGCGAAAGTAGGCGTGCACTTTCGCCGGCCCTAAAAATTCGCCTTGAACCATTGCTTCATCCGTCCCGCCATATTGGTGAGCCCGCGCGCTTCCGCTCGCGCGGCTTCCTCGCGCAGGTATTGTTCGCGCCCTTCAAGCAGCAGGCCCACCGCGGTCGCATAGCGAGGGCTGCGCACCACGTCGGCGAGCCCGCCCACGTACGCCGGCACGCCGATGCGCACCGGCAGGTGGAACACTTCCTCGCCGAGCTCGATCATCCCGGCCAAGAGCGCCGAGCCCCCGGTGAGCACGATCCCCGAGGAGAGCAGCTCCTCGAAGCCACTGCGCCGCAGCTCGGCTTGCGCGAGCGTGTAGAGCTCCTCGATGCGCGGCTCGATCACTTCGGCGAGCGTCTGCCGCGAGAGCTTCCGAGGACCCCGCTCGCCTACCCCCGGCACTTCGATCACGTCGTTCGGATCGGCGAGCTGGCGCAGCGCACAGCCGTGGCGGAGCTTCAGCTCCTCGGCATCCTTGGTCGGGGTGCGCAGCGTCATCGCGATATCGTTGGTGACCTGGTCGCCGGCGATCGGAATCACCGCCGTATGGCGGATCGCGCCGCCGGTGAACACCGCGAGGTCGGTGGTGCCTCCACCGACATCCATCAGACATACGCCCAGTTCCTTCTCGTCGTCGTTCAAGACGGCGAGCGCGGCGGCGAGCGGCTGCAGCATGACGTCCTTCACCTCGAGCCCGCAGCGGCGCACGCACTTGGTGATGTTCTCGACCGCGGACACCGCACCGGTGACGATGTGCACTTTCACCTCCAGGCGCACCCCGCTCATGCCGAGCGGCTCGCGCACGTCCTCCTGGCCGTCGATGATGAATTCTTGCGGCAGGATGTGCAGGATCTCCTGGTCGTTCGGGATCGCGATCGCCTTGGCGGTTTCGACGACCCGGTCGATGTCGGCCTGCGTGACCTCCTTCTCCTTGATCGCCACCATCCCGCTGGAATTCAGGCTGCGGATATGGCCTCCCCCGATGCCCGTGTAGACCTCGGTGATGGTGCAGTCGGCCATCAGCTCGGCTTCCTCGAGCACGCGCTGGATCGAGGCCATCGTCGCCTCGATGTTGACGACCACGCCCTTCTTCAATCCGCGCGAGGGCTGCACGCCCAGGCCGACGATGTTGAGCCGCTTCTCCGGCGAGATCTCGGCGACGATGGCGACGATCTTCGAGGTGCCGATATCGAGGCCGACGATCAAGTTCTTGCTGTCCTTCACCATGCGTGCGTCCCCTATCCCCTCCGCACGGGCTTTTCGCTGAATCCCGGCACGCGCACCGCGAAGCCATTGCCGTAGCGCAGGTCGACGTACTCGGTTCGGGTCCCGGCGCGAGTGAGCGCGGCGATGGTGCGGTTGTAATAAGCGACGAAGCGCGCCAGCCGCTCGTCCGGGTCGCTGCGTCCGAGCTGGATGGTGAGCGGCGCGCCGCCTGCCGTGCGCAACTGCCAACCGCCGCGCGGCGATAACCGCAACTCGGCGATCGCGAGGCCGCGAGACCCGAGCGCGGCGCCGAACTCGCGGAACCGCGTAGCCACAACCGGCGCGCTCCCCTCGGGCCCGGAGAGCTGCGGCAGCTCGCCCGCGAAGTCCGCGGTGAACACCTCGCCTTCGGTATCGACCAGGGCACCTTCGGTCCAGCGCGCCAGCGGTTCGTACTCGACGACCGTGATCTGCAGCCGATCCGGCCATTGCCGCCGCAGCGCGACGCTCTTCACCCAGGGCACGCGCTGCAGGGAGGCGCGCGCCTCGGCGAGACGCAGCGTGAAGAACGTTCCCCGCAGCTCCTCGCGGATGACGGCCTGAAGGTGAGCAGGATTCGCGTGCGCGAGCCCTCCCTCGATCACGACCTGGCGTAGCGCGAACAGCGGCTGGCGCACCGCCCACGCGATCGCGCCCCAGGCGAGCAGCGCCAGCGCCGCAAGCGTCACGAGCAGCGCCAGCGCGTTCAACTGGCGCGGGTTATCCCACATGCGCGCCTCGCAGGATCTCGACGCAAAGCTCGGGAAACGGGATGCCGGCCTGCTTCGCGGCCATCGGCACCAGGCTGTGCCCGGTCATCCCCGGCGAGGTATTCACTTCGAGGAATTGCCACGATCCGTTGGGACGAAGGATCAGATCGAGCCGCCCCCAGCCGGTCGCGCCCACGCGCTGGAACGCCTGCAGCGACTGCGTCTGAATGGCGCGCTCGGTGGCCTCGGGAATGCCGCTCGGGCAGTAGTAACGCGTCTCGTCCGAGAAGTACTTATGGTGGTAGTCGTAGTTGCCCTGCGGCGCTTCGATGCGGATCAGCGGCAAGGCGCGATCGTTGACGATCGAGGCGGTGAGCTCGACACCGGCGACGAATTCCTCGACCAGCACCAGCCGGTCGTATTTCTCCGCCTCGCGATAGGCGATCGCCAGCTCGTCGTGATCGACCGTGGTCACCTTGGTGAGCCCGATCGTTGAGCCTTCCCGCGCGGGCTTGACGATCAACGGCAATCCCAGCTCGGCCACCACCGCCCACCAGTCGGTGTGCGCATCGACCACGCGATAGCGCGGCGTGGGAATCCCGCTCGCGAGCCACACCAGCTTGGTGCGCCACTTGTCCATCGCCAGCGCGGAGCCCATCACGCCGCTGCCCGTATAGGGAATGCCCAGAACCTCCAGCGCGCCCTGCACCGTGCCGTCTTCGCCGAAACGACCGTGCAGCGCGATGAAGGCGCGATCGAAGCCTTCGATCTTGAGCTCGTAGAGCGGGCGCTCGGCCGGATCGAAGGCGTGCGCGTCCACGCCTTGGGCCTTCAACGCCGCGAGCACGGCATTGCCCGACAGGAACGAGATCTCGCGCTCCGAGCTGGGGCCGCCCATCAGCACCGCCACCTTGCCGAACTCGCTCATACGATTCCCGCGCTCCGCGACGATGTGTCGAGACGATGGGCGGCTGCTTCGCCCTCCCGCACCAGCCGCTCCGCGGCACCGCGTCGGGCTCGCCCCATCAGCACCGCTACCTTGCCGAACTCGCTCACGTTGCAGCGGCCTCCTTGTACCGCCGACGCGAACATGCCACGTAATGCGTCGGCCGCCTGCCATTCGCGCGGCACCGAGCGCTTTGCGCCTTAAGTTCGCGTGCCGCGCTCATGGCTCTCCAATAATGCGTACTTCGCGCTCGAGCGTGACACCGGTGCGCGCGGCAACCACTCGTTGCACATGCTCGATCAATTGCTCGATGTCCGCCGCAGTCGCTTTGCGCTCCGGATTGACGATGAAATTCGCGTGCTTCTCCGAAACGCGTGCGCCGCCGATCGCGAAGCCCTTCAAGCCGGCGCTCTCGATCAACCGCGCCGCGTGGTCGGCCGGCGGGTTGCGGAAGACGCTGCCGGCGTTGGGCAGGTCGAGCGGCTGCGTAGCGATGCGGCGCGCGAGGAGCTCCTTGATGCGCAAGCGCGCCGCCTCGCCGTCGCCGACCGGAAAGCGGAACCACGCCGCGGTGAAGATCCCGTCGGCGGCCCGGCCGTCGGCGCGCTTGACGCTGCGGTAGCCGATCGCGTAGTCGGCGGGTGTGCGCACGACGAACGCTCCGTCGCGCTGCACCAGCTCGACTTTGACGACCTGCGGCCAGGTCTCGCCACCATAGCAACCGGCGTTCATCGCCAGAGCGCCGCCGACCGTGCCCGGTATCCCGGCGAGAAATTCGGCGCCCGCGCAGCCGCGACGCGCCGCGAAGCGCGCGAGCTTGGGGCACGCCACGCCGGCCTCCGCATAGACGAGCCCGTCGGCCACGGCGAGCGCGCCACCGGGGTTGTGCAGCAGGATCACCGCGCCGCGCACGCCGCCGTCGCGCACCAGCGTGTTGCTGCCCAAGCCCAGCACGGTCACCGGCTCGAAAATCGGAAGCTGCCGCAGGAACAGCGCCAGATCGTCGCGGTCCGCGGGGACGTAGGCGGCCTCCGCGCGGCCGCCGGCGCGCCAGGTCGTGTGCGGCGCGAGCGGAGCATCGAGCGTGAGCGCCCCGCGCAAGCCCGTGAAACGCCGCGGCTCGACCATGTTCATGACGCCCCTTGTGCGAGCTGTTGCGCGACGCTGCCGATCGACCCCGCGCCCATGGTGAGCACCACGTCGCCGTCGCGCGCGATCGAGGCGACCGCCTCGGCGAGCTCGGCAACCTCTTCGACGAACACCGGTTCGATCTTGCCGGCCACGCGCAGCGCGCGGGCCAGCGCGCGGCCGTCGGCGGCGACGATCGGCGGCTCGCCGGCCGGGTAGACCTCGGTCAACACCAGCGCGTCGGCGGTAGACAGGACCCTGACGAAGTCCTCGAACAGGTCGCGCGTGCGCGTGTAGCGGTGCGGCTGGAACACGAGTACCAGACGCCGACAGGGGAACGAGCCGCGCGCCGCGGCCAGCGTGGCCGCCATCTCCGCGGGGTGGTGGCCGTAGTCGTCGACCAGCGTGTAGCGTCCGCCGCCGGCGAGCCTCACGTCACCGAGCCGTTGAAACCGCCGGCCGACGCCTTTGAACTCGGAGAGCGCTCTGGCGATCGCAGCGTCGGGAACGCCGGTTTCGCGGCCGACGACGATCGCAGCGAGCGCGTTCTGCACGTTGTGCACGCCGGCGAGGTTGAGCTCGACCGGAAGATCAGCGTGGCCATGCTCAAGCGCGACGAACCGCATCCGACCGCCCAGGTGGGCGAGCGCTTCGGCGCGCACTCGCGCGTCTGCCGCGAGGCCGTAGGTCACGGTCGGCTTGGTGATCGCAGGCATGATCTCGCGCACGTTGGCGTCGTCGACGCACAAGACCGCCACACCGTAGAACGGGAGCCGCAGCGCGAAATGCACGAACGCTTCCTTGAGCCGGGCAAAGTCGTGGCCGTACGTCTCCATGTGATCGGCGTCGATGTTGGTGATCACCGCCAGCACCGGCTGCAGCACGAGGAACGAGGCGTCGGATTCGTCGGCCTCGGCCACCAGGAACTCGCCCGTGCCGAGCCGCGCGTGCGTGCCAGCCGACAGCAGTCGGCCGCCGATCACGAAGGTCGGATCGAGCCCGCCCTCGGCCAGCACGCTCGCGATGAGGCTCGTCGTCGTCGTCTTGCCGTGCGTCCCCGCGACCGCGATCCCCTGCTTCAAGCGCATTAGCTCGGAGAGCATCAGCGCGCGCGGCACGACAGGAATGCCCTGCGCGCGCGCGGCGGCGAGCTCGGGGTTGTCGGCCGGGACGGCACTGGAGGCGACGACCACGTCGGCGCCGGCAACGTTGCCCGCGGCGTGGCCGATCGTCACGCGCGCGCCGAGCTCGGTCAGCCGCCGCGTCGCCGCGCCCGGCGCGAGATCCGAGCCGCTGACGGCGTAGCCCTGCGTGAGCAGCACTTCGGCGATGCCGCTCATCCCAGCGCCACCGATGCCGACGAAGTGGATGCGTTTGACTTTGTGCTTCACGGCCGCTCCGCTTCGGCGACGCACACGGCCGCGACCCGTTCAGCCGCATCCGCCCGCCCGACGCGCCGGGCGGCGATCGCCAAGGTGAGCAGTCGCTCGCGCGTGCAGCCGCGGATCAGCTCGGCCAGCCCTTCGGGCGTGAGCTCGGCCTGAGGTATCAACACGCCGGCGCCGGCATCGGCGAGAAAGCGCGCGTTGTGCGTCTGCTCGTCCGCGATCGCGCCGGGCAGCGGAACGAGCACGGCGCCCACACCGGCTGCGGCAAGCTCGGCCACCGTCAATCCGCCGCTGCGGCAAATCACGAGATCGGCGTCGCGATAGCGACCCGCCATGTCGGTGATGAACGGCACGCATTCGGCTTCGACTCCGGCCGCGGCATAGGCTCTGCGCAGCGCGTCGATGTGCTTCTCGCCGGCCTGGTGCGTCACGATCGGGCGCAGCGTCGCCGGCAGCAGCGCGAGCGCGGCAGGCACGCGCTCGTTCAACGCTGCTGCGCCGAGGCTTCCGCCCAACACCAGCAGCTTGAGCGGGCCGCTGCGTTCGCGAAAACGCTCTTCGGGCGGCGCGAGCGTGGCGATCTCCTCGCGCACGGGGTTGCCCACCCATTCCACTTTCGCCGCGTGACGGCCGCCGAGCGCATCGGGAAAGCCGAGGAGAATCCGGTCGGCGCCGTAGGCCAGGATCCGATTGGCGAGTCCGGCCACCGCATTGGCGTCGTGGATGACGAGCGGCTTGGTGCACGCCACCCCCATCAACGCGCCGGGGAACGACGCGAACCCGCCCAACCCCAGCACCACGTCGGGCGCGCGGCGGCGAATGACGCGCAAGCTCTGCCAGAAGGCGACGAGCAGCGCGAAGGGTCCGACCAGCAACTGCTTGGGGCCCTTGCCGCGCATGCCGGCGAAGCTGATGGCCTCGAAGTCCAGTCCGTGCTGCGGCACGAGCTTCGCCTCGAGCCCCTGCCGCGTGCCCAGCCAGAACACGCGCCAGCCCTTCGCGATCAGCCGCGCCGCGACCGCGAGCCCCGGGAACACGTGGCCGCCGGTGCCGCCGGTGGTGATCATGACGGTGCCGGTCATGCGGTGAAGCCTCGCAACAATCTGCGGCTCTGGTTCCGGCCGGCCGCTTTCGCGGCCTTAACGCGCCCTGCGCGCGCGTTAGCCTCCACCGAAACCGCAGGCTGAACGCGCTTCGTGGCGAGCGTAGTGCGAAACATGTCCCTCATACGCTGAACCCCCGGAGCAGCCTGCGGTTTTCGAAATCCACTCGCAGCAGAATCGCCACCGCCACGCAATTGGCGACGATTCCGCTGCCGCCGAAGGAGAGCAGCGGAAGCGTCAGTCCCTTGGTCGGCAGCACGCCCATGTTGACGCCGAAGTTGATAAAGGCCTGCACTCCCAGCCAGACGCCGATGCCGTGCGCGGTGAGCGCCGCGAAGGGCCGCTCGAGCCGGGCGGCCTGGCGACCGATCGCGTAGGCACGCAGCAGCAGCCACGCGAACAACGCGATTACCAGGAAGACCCCGGCGAAGCCGAGCTCCTCGGCAATGACGGCGAGCAGAAAATCGGTGTGTGCTTCGGGAAGGTAGAGAAGCTTTTCCACGCTCGCGCCCAAGCCGACGCCGAACCATTCACCGCGGCCGAACGCGATCAGCGAATGGGAAAGCTGATAACCCTTGCCGTACGCATCGGCCCACGGATCGAGAAAGGCGGTGAAACGCTGCAGCCGATACGGCGCGATGCTGATCAGCACCCACAGAGCCATCGGAAGGAGCGTCGTCAGGCCGAGGAGCAGTCGCCAGTCGAGCCCGCCCAGGAACAGGATGCCGAAGGCGATGGCGAGGATCACCACAGAGGCTCCAAAGTCGGGCTCTTGCAGCAGGAGGGCGCCGACCAACGCCATCACCGCGAGCAGCGGCAGGAACCCGCGCAGCAGCGTCTGCTTGAGCGGCTGCTCCGCGTGCAAAAACGCCGCGCGACGCACCGCGTAGCTCGACGCGTAGAGTACGACGAAGAGCTTCATGAGCTCGGACGGCTGGAGGTTGACGAGCCCGAGCGGCAGCCAGCGCCGGCTGCCGTTGATCGTGCGTCCGACACCGGGAACGAGCACTGCGGCGAGCAACGCGCCGCCGACGAGGAACAGATAAGGCGCGAGCGCCTGCCAGGCCTTCACCGGGATCTGGAACGCGATGAAGCCCGCCGCGAGGCCGGCGGCGACGAACAGCACGTGACGGGCGAGGAAATACCACGGCCGATAGCCCGTGTACGCAGATGCTTCCGCGGTCGCGATCGACGCGGAGTACACCATCACCACGCCGATCGCGAGCAGCAGCAGCGCTGCCCACGCGAGCGTCGGGTCGTAGGTGAGCATCGCCCGGCTCTCGCGCGGCGCGACGGCGAGCGGCGAGAGCCGCGGCAGCGTGGCGAGAAATCCGTCCCTAGGCATGCGCGGCCTCCCTGCACCGGCAACGCGCAATGCAACCTCGCGTGTCGGCCGCTCCGGCACCAGCACGGCGCTTAAGCGTGCGCGCGCCTCTTTGAAGGCCGTCGCGGGACCTGTTGTCGCGAGTCGGCGCGACGGCTCGCGCGCGGACGCGCTCTCCGGGCCTTACTTCGCCCCGCGCGCTCGCCGGGTCCTTAACTTCGCGCACCGCGCTCATGCCGCCTCCCGCGCGTGCGCCGCGACGGCGGCCTTGAACCGATCGCCGCGATCGATGTAGTCGCGGAACATGTCGAGGCTCGCGCAGGCGGGCGAGAGCAGCACCGCGTCGCCCGAGCGGGCCCGCGCAACGGCGCGGGCGACCGCAACTTCGAGCGCGGGCGCGAACTCGATCGGCGGCGTGGCACCGGAGAGCGCAGCGGCGAGCGCGGGCGCGTCGCGTCCGAGCAGCACCACTGCGCGGCAATGCGCGTCGACCGCGGCCTTGAGCGGAGCGAAATCCTGTCCCTTGCCCTCGCCGCCGGCGATCAACACGACCGGGCGCGCCATGCCGTCGAGCGCGGCGAGCGTTGCCGCCACGGTGGTTCCCTTGGAATCGTTGACGAACAGCACCCCGCCGATCTCGGTGACGCGCTCCATGCGATGCGGCAAGCCCTGGAACGCCGTCAACGCCGCGAGCACCCTGCGCTCGATCTTCGCCACCGTGGAGGCGAGCGCGAGGCCGGCCAGCGCGTTCAGGCGGTTATGGCGACCGACGAGCTTGAGCTCGCTCGCCGCGGCGAGCAGTGCACCGCCGCGCGCGAGCCAAATACTGCCCTTGCGCTCGACGAGGCCCCAGTCGTTTTCGCTCTCGGGCACGCCCGCACCGAAGGTCTGGATCACCCGGCCGGGAAGCCGCATGGCGAGCGAGCGCGGGTCGTCGCGATTGAGCACCTGCTCGCCGTCACCGCCGAAGATTCGCGCCTTGGCTGCCGCATATTCATCGATCGTCGCGTAGCGATCGAGGTGGTTTTCCGTGACGTTGAGCACGGTCGCCGCGACCAGCTTTAGGCGGGCCGTGGTCTCAAGCTGGAAGCTGGACAGCTCGATTACGAAAACGTCAGGCCAGCGCGCGGCGCGCTCGTGCGCCGTCAGCACGTCGAGCACGGGCTCGCCGATGTTGCCCGCGCTGGTCGCGGCCAGACCCGCCGCGCGCGCGAGCTCGGTGACGAGCGCCGTCACCGTCGTTTTGCCGTTCGACCCGGTGATCGCCAGCACCTTCTGCGTCGCCGGCAGCGCGCACGCGAAGAGCTCGACGTCGCCGACCAGCTCGACCCCGCGGGCGACCGCGGCGCGGATCGCCGGCAAGTCCTTGCTCAAGCCCGGGCTGATGACGACGAGCTCGGCGCCGGCAAGCGTGGCGTCCGTGATCGGGCCGGCCGCCACAGCGACTTGCGGCAGCTCGGCGCGAAGCTGGGCCGCGCGCGGCGGATCGGCACGAGTATCGGCGACACTCACGCGCGCGCCGTGGCGCACCGCCCAGCGCACGGCGGAGAGCCCGGTGATCCCTAAGCCCAGCACGACGACGCGGCGACCCTTGAGCGTCATGGCTTCGTGGCGTTCATTAGCGCAGCTTCAACGTCGAAAGACCGAACAGCACGAGCAGCATCGTGATGATCCAGAAACGCACCTGCTGATTTTGGCTACGGCCGGCCGCTTTCGCGACCTTAACTTGCGCGTCGCGCAAGTTAGCCTTCGCCCAAATCAGCTCGTGGTTCGTGGCGTTCATTAGCGCAGCTTCAACGTCGAAAGACCGAACAGCACGAGCAGCATCGTGATGATCCAGAAACGCACCACGACTTGATTTTCTTTCCAGCCCTTCAACTCATAGTGATGATGAATCGGCGCCATGCGAAAGACGCGCTTTCCTGTGAGCTTGAACGAGGCCACTTGGATCACTACCGAGAGCGTCTCGACCACGAACACGCCGCCCATGATCGCCAGCACGATTTCCTGCCGGACGATGATGGCGATGGCGCCGAGCGCCGCGCCGAGCGCGAGCGCGCCCACATCACCCATGAACACCTCGGCGGGATAGGCGTTGAACCACAGGAAGCCCAGCCCCGCGCCGACGATCGCCCCGGAGATCACGGCGAGTTCGCTCGCGCCGGGAATGTGCGGCAGCAGCAGATACGTCGCGTAGTCGACGCGCCCGGTCGCGTAGGCGAAGATCGCCAGCGCGCCGGCGATCATCGCCGTGGGCATGATCGCCAGCCCGTCGAGGCCGTCGGTGAGATTCACCGCGTTGCTCGCGCCGACGATCACGCAGTACGACAGCGCGATGAAGCCCCACACGCCCAGCGGATAGCTCACGGTCTTGAAGAACGGTACGATCAGGTCGGCTTTGGGCGGTAGGTCGAGACTGAAGCCGCTCAAGAGCCACGCCAGGAACAGTTGCAGGAACTGCGTGTTCGACGGCGCCGAGACCGAGAAGGCGAGATAGACCGCCGCCAAGAGCGCGATCGCCGACTGCGCGCCGATCTTCGCCCGCGCGGAGAGCCCCTTGGGATTCTGGTGCACGACCTTGCGATAGTCGTCGATCCAGCCGATCGCTCCGAAACCCAGCGTGACCAGCAGCACGACCCAGACGAAGCGGTTGCGCAGATCGGCCCACAGCAGCGTGGTGATGGCGATCGAGACCAGGATCAGCGCGCCGCCCATCGTCGGCGTCCCGGCCTTGATCAGATGCGTCTGCGGTCCGTCTTCGCGCACCGCCTGCCCGATCTTGTACTCGGTGAGCTTGCGGATCATTCCCGGGCCGACGACGAACGAGATGACCAGCGCCGTCATGGTCGCCAGCACCGCGCGCAGCGTGATGTAGCCGAACACGTTGAACGTGCGCACGTCGGCCGCGATCCAGTTGGCGAGCGCGAGCAGCATCAGTGCTCCCCCACCGCGCTGCCGGTGAGCGCCGCGACGACGCGTTCCATGCGCATGAAGCGCGAGCCTTTCACGAGCAGGGTGACCCCCGGGCCGGCGACAGCGAGCTCCGCGCGGAGCGCGGCGACGAGCGCCTCGATCGAAGCGAAATGCTCGCCGCCCGGGCCGAAAGCGCTCACCGCGTGCGCGGCCAACGCTCCGGTCGCGAGCAGCCGATTCACTCCGGCGGCACAGGCGTACTGGCCGATCTCGCGATGGAACGCGGGTCCCTGATCGCCGACTTCGCCCATGTCGCCCAGCGCCAGCCAGCGCGCACCGGGCGCGCCGGCGAGCACCGCGATCGCCGCACGTACCGAATCGGGGTTGGCGTTGTAAGTGTCGTCGATGATCGTCGCGCCACCGCTCGCGACTTTGGCTTCCATGCGACCGGCGACGGGGCGGAAGAGCGCGAGCGCGCTTTGCACCGCCCCGAGGCCTGCTCCCGCCGCCGCCGCCGCGGCGATCGCAGCGAGCGCGTTGGCGACGTTGTGCTGCCCGGGCGCACGAAGCTCGAATCGCGCGGCGCCGCCCGGGGTCTCGACCTCGACCGCGCTGCCCCAGGCTTCGGCACGATAGCGGGCGCAGAACGCCGCCGGCGCGGCCAGGCCGAAGTCGCGCACCGCGATCGCGGCGCCTTCGGCGTTGCGTCGTGCGACGACCTCGCGCCAGAGAATAGCGTGCTCGTCGTCGGCGTTGATCACGGCCACGCCGTCCGGCGGCAGCACGTTCAGCACGGCGGCGTGCTCGGCGGCGACCTCCGCGACGCCCTTCATGAACTCCTGGTGCTCGCGCTGCGCATTGTTGACGAGCGCAATGGTCGGTTGCGCGATCGCGGCGAGCGCTGCCGTCTCTCCCGGATGGTTCATCCCGATCTCGACCGCCGCCGCACGGTGATTGGCGCGCAATGCCAGCACCGTCAGCGGCAAGCCGATCTCGTTGTTGAGGTTCCCGGCGGTCGCCAGCACGGCTTCAGGGCCGAATTCGGCGCGCAGGATCGCCGCCGTCATTTCCTTCACCGTCGTCTTGCCGTTGCTGCCGACCACCGCGATGAGCGGCAGCGCGAAGCGCCGCCGCCAGAACGCCGCGAGCGCGCCGAGCGCGGCCAGCGGGTCGGCCACCGCGAGCACGCTGCCCCTGAGGCGGCCCGCGAGCGCGCTCGCACGATCGGTGGCGACGATCGCGGCGGCCGCGCCGCGCTCGAACGCCTGGACGACGAAGTCGTGCCCGTCGAAACGCTCGCCCTTGAGCGCCACGAAAAGATCGCCCGCCTGCAGCGCTCGCGAATCGGTCGTGACGCGGGAGAAGTCGACATTGGCGCCCGACAGCGTGCCGGCGATCGCGCGGGCAGCCGTTGCGGTGTCCATCATCGTTCGCCCCGCGAGGCGAGCGCGCGAGCGGCGTGATCGGCGTCGAGAAACGGCTGCCGCACGCCCGCGCACTCCTGATACGGCTCGTGGCCCTTGCCAGCGAGCAACACGACGTCGCCCACCCTGGCCTCGTCGATCGCCGTGGCAATCGCCGCAGCGCGATCGAGCTCGACCGCGTAGCGGCGATTCCCGGTCTCGCGGATGCCGCGAACGATGTCCCTCGCGATCGCCTGCGGCTCCTCGCTGCGCGGATTGTCGCTGGTCACGATGATGCGCTCGGCGAGCCGGGCTGCCACGCGTCCCATCTCGGCCCGCTTGCCGCGGTCGCGATCGCCACCGCAACCGAATACGCACACGAGCTCTCTTCCGGCGGCAACCGCGGGCCGCAGCGAGGTGAGCACCTTGTCCAGCGCATCGGGCGTGTGCGCGTAGTCGATGACGACGAGCGGCGCGCCGTCACCGCCCAGGCGTTGCATTCGCCCCGGCGGCGCCTCGACCCCGGCGAGAAACGCCACCGCCGGCTCCAGTGCCACGCCGCTCAGCAACAGCACGCCGAGAACGCCCAGCAGGTTCGAGGCGTTGAAGGCGCCGACCAGATGCGTATGGATCTCGCCCTTGCCCCAAGGGGTCTGCACCGCGAAGGCGAGACCGCGGGTGCCCGCCGCCAGGCGGGTACCGACGACATCGGCCGCTCCGAAGCCATAGGTGAGCACCTTGCGGCTGCCGCTGCGCGCCGCGTCGATCAGGCTCTGGCCGAATGGATCGTCGGCGTTGATCACGCCGACCCGCAAGCCCGGCCAGGCGAAGAGCTTCGCTTTTGCGGCAGCATAGGCCGCCATCGTTGCGTGGTAGTCGAGATGATCGCGAGAGAGATTGGTGAACAGCGCGACGTCGAAAGCCACCGCGTTGACGCGCCCCTGATCGAGTCCGTGCGACGAGACTTCCATCGCCACCGCCTGCGCACCAGCGGATTTGAAGCGGCGCAGCGTTTCGTGCACCAAGGCTGCGTCGGGCGTCGTGTTGAACCCATCCTCGAGCTCGCCCCACAGACCGTTGCCCAGCGTCCCGAGCACTCCGGCGCGACGACCCGAGGCGTCCAGTCCCGCGGCGATCCAGTGCGCACACGAAGTCTTGCCGTTGGTGCCGGTGACGCCGACCATCCACAGCTCGCGCGACGGATGTCCGTAGACCACGTCGGCGATCGCGCCCAGATGCTGCTTCAGGTTTTCGACCGGCAAGTGCGGGACCTTCCAATCGCGATTCCACGCGAAGCCCTGCACATCCCAGAGGACCGCGCCGGCGCCGCGCGCGATCGCATCGGCGATGAAGGCGCGGCCGTCGCGCTGCGTGCCGCGATACGCGGCGAAGGCGTCCCCCGGCCGCACCCGCCGGCTGTCGGAGCTGATGCGCGAGATCGGCACCGCGAGCTTCGTGAGGATCGCGGAGGCGTCCGCGTCGGGCGTGAGCTCGGTGATCACGTTTCCTCACGCACTTCGCTGCCCTCGGGAGGCAGCACGACGTTGTTGACCGGCGCATCCGGCGGTACGCCGAGCAGGCGCAGTGCCGCGCCCATCACGCCGCTGAAGACGGGCGCCGCGACACTCCCGCCGTAATACTGGCCGCCGGACGGCTCGTCGATCATGACGGCGACGATGAGCCTAGGACTGGAGGCAGGCGCGAAGCCGACGAAGGACGCCACGTATTTCCGGACGTACACGCCGCCTTCGAGCTTACGCGCGGTGCCGGTCTTGCCGGCGACCCGATAACCCGGGATCTGCGCTTTCGGCCCGGTGCCGCCCGGCAGAACGACCATCTCCAGCATGCGCCGGACGGCGCGCACGGTCTCCGGCTTGAGCACCGGCCGCCCGGCCACCGGACCTGCCGCCTTGAACAGCGTCACCGGCTTCAACTCGCCGTCGGTCGCGAACAGGGTGTAGGCGCGCGCAAGCTGCACCAGGTTCACCGCGATGCCGTTGCCGTACGCTATCGTCGCCTGCTCGATCGGACGCCAGCTCTTCGCCGGACGCAGTCGCCCCGACACCTCACCGGGGAAACCCGTCTTGGGCGCAGATCCGAACCCGGCGTTCGACAGCATGGCCCACATCGTTTCCGGCCGCAGCGACAGCGCGATCTTCGCCGCACCGACGTTAGACGATTTCTGCACCACTTGCTCGACGCTGAGCGCTCCCTCGCGATGCGCGTCGTGAATGGTGGCGCTGCCGATCGTCAACGTGCCTGGCGCAGTGTCCACGATCGTCGTCGGCCGGACCTTGCCGGTCTCGAGCGCCGCCGCGATCGTGAACGGCTTCATCGTCGAGCCCGGCTCGAACGTATCGGTGAGCGCGCGGTTGCGCATCGGCTCGCGCGCCGCGCGGTTGCGGTTGTTCGGGTTGTACGACGGCCAGTTGGCGAGCGCCAGGATCTCGCCGCTTCGCGCATCGAGGATGACCAGGCCGCCGGCTTTAGCCTTGTTCGCCTCGACCGCGGCCTTGAGCTCCCGGAAGGCGAGATACTGGAGACGGCCGTCGATGGACAGGACGAGATCGCGTCCTTCCTGCGGCGCGCGGATCGCCGCGATGTCCTCGACCACTTCGCCGCGCCGGTTGATGATGACGCGGCGGCTCCCAGGCACGCCGCCGAGCCAGGATTGCTGGGCCAGCTCGATGCCCTCCTGACCCGAATCACCGTCGCCCGTGAAGCCGAGGACCTGACTCATCACCTCGCCGGCCGGATAGTAGCGGCGGTATTCATCGTCATCGTGGATGCCTTGGATCCCCAGCGCCGCCACGCGCGCGGCGACCTGCGGCGGCACCGACTTCTTGAGATAGACGAACTCCTCGCCGCCGCCAAGCTTGGCCGCGAGCGCTTCCGGCGAGAGCTCCAGCGCGGCGGCGAGCGAGCGCAGTTGCCCGGGGGTGGCCTCGACCTTGTCCGGCCACGCCCAGAGTGCCTTCACCGGCGTGCTGATCGCGAGCGGATCGCCCAGCCGGTCGAGGATCCTGCCGCGATGCGCCGGCAGCGTGAGCTCGCGACTGTAGCGCGACGAGCCCTGCTCCTGGAGAAACCCGTCGTCTATACGCTGCAGATACAGCGAGCGTCCGACAAGCAGCGCGAAGAGCGCGAGCAGTCCTCCGAATAGCAGCGGCGCGCGCCGCGGCGAGGGTCCCGGCGCAGCGGCGCGGCGACCGGCGCTCGCGCTGGTCATCGCGGAGCTCCCTCGATCACCTGCACGCGCCCGGGCCCCGGAAGCTGCATCCGGAGCTGTTCGCGCGCGATCTTCTCCACGCGCGCGGGCATCGCCCAGGTGCTCTGCTCGAGCTGGAGCTGCCCGTACTCGACCTCCAAGCCGCGGGCGAGTGATTGCGCCTGGTCGAGCTGGGCGAAGAGCTCGCGTGCCTGGTGGCGTGAGGTCACCAGCGACAGCGCGGAGGCGACCAAGAGGGCCAGAAGCAGGAGATTCAAGCGCACCATTTACGCCAGCGCTCCTTCGGTACGCTCCGCCACGCGCAGGTGCGCGCTGCGCGCTCGCGGATTGGCGGCGATTTCAGCCCTCCCGGGCGAGATGGCGCGCCCGACGAGCTTGAGCGGCGGCACGGGGAGCCGGCGCGCGGCGATCGGCAGACGCGCGAGCCGCGCGTCGCCGCCATAGGCCAGCGCGTGGCGGCGGAAGAACTGCTTCACGAGCCGGTCCTCGAGCGAGTGGAAGCTGATGACCGCGAGCCGACCGCCGACGGCGAGCCGAGGCAGCACGCGTTCGAGGGTTAGCGCCAATTCCGTGAGCTCCTGATTGACGTAAATCCGTAGAGCCTGGAAGGTCCGCGTGGCCGGATCCTGACTCCGATCACGCCGCCCGCGCGCGCCGACGGCTTTGGCCACGATCGCGGCCAATTGGCTCGTCCGTACGATGGGCTCGCGCGCGCGAGCCGCAACAATCGCTCTTGCAATCTGTTGAGCAAACCGTTCTTCACCATAGTCCGCGATTACCTCCTTCAGTTCACGTTCGGCGACACCGGCAAGCCATTGCGCCGCGCTCGCGCCGCGCGTCGGATCCATGCGCATGTCGAGCCGCCCATCGGCGCGAAGCGAAAACCCGCGCTCGGGGTCGTCGATCTGAGGCGACGACACGCCGAGGTCGAGCAGCACCCCGTCGACGGTGCTCTCGCCCTCCGCGTCGAGCACGTTCGGCAGCTCCGAGAACCAGGCGCGGTGAAAGCGGAAGCGAGAGTCCTTCCATGACGCCGCAGCGGCCTGCGCGGCCGGATCGCGGTCGAGCGCGATGAGCCGGCCCTGCGGTCCAAGTCGCGCGAGGATGCCGCGGCTGTGTCCGCCGCGGCCGAACGTCGCGTCGACGTAGATGCCGTCGGGCCGGACAGCCAGTGCGGCCACGGCTTCGTTGAGCAGGACCGCGACATGGCTCCCATCGGGCATCAGAGCGAGAAGCCGTCCAGCTCGGGCGGCAGCCCGCCGGCGGGAAAGGCCAGTGCCTGTTCGGTTCGCTCGAGCCATTTCGGTTCGTCCCACAGCTCGAACTTGTTGCCCTGGCCTACCAGCACGACACGCTTATCGAGCGCCGCGTACTGACGCAGCGCCGGCGGCACCAGAATGCGACCTGCGCCGTCGAGCACGACATCGTCCGCGTGACCGACGAGCAGGCGTTGCAGGGCGCGCGTCTTTTCGTTGAAGCTCGATAGCGCCATCAGGCGCTGCTGAATCGGCTCCCAAGCCGGGAGCGGATAGAGCAACAAGCAGTGGCTCGGATCAGCGGTGAGGACCAGACGCCCGTCGGCTTGATGCGCCAATGCCTCGCGATGCTTGGCGGGAATCGCCAACCGGCCTTTGTTGTCCAGCGCGAGATGGGTGACCCCTCGAAACACCGCCCGCCCTCCTCTGATGACGCTTCCCAGCGGTTAGCGCCCACTTTGACCCACTTTTTCCCACCGTGCGCCACTATAAGGGAACCCCAAGGGCGGGTCAACACAGTTCCAGTTTGCGAACAACGACTTAGGTTCAATGTTGCAAAAAGCGCAAATGTGCTAAGAAAGATGGGCTTACAAGTGCTTGTCAAAGTGATTCCGTAGTTGCCAGGCACCGACCTCCGGCCGCTTGTGTCCCACAAAGCGCTGGGTAGCCGTGATGCGCCGTCTCGTGGCCCAATGCCAAAAGCATTGGAGTCGCAGTTTTGCGGCCGTGGGCGATTTAGGCGCCAGAAGACGCGCAAAGGGTCATAGCTTGGCTATCAACTGGGGAGTCGGAGAGTCGCGCTAAGGGCGATCTGCGGGTCGACGGTACGGGCCATCGTCGCGAGCTCGCAGGGTTCAGCAACAACACGATTCGGATTCGCAACGCGCCCTGGAGGCGTTCAGCGCATCGCACGGATCGCGAAAGCGATCAGCGAATGCCGCGCGCGTCGCGGTGCAAACAAACTATCAGGGACGCGAGCTGCCGAGCGCGCCGCTCGCGCGGGCCAGCCCACCGCTCGCTTGATTCGGGAGCCGGAGATCGGTGGCGCGCCCGACAGGAGTCGAACCTGTGACCTTTGGCTTCGGAAACCAACACTCTATCCAACTGAGCTACGGGCGCACACCGAGGCGATTTTACCTCGCAGGCCCGAGCGGCGCCACCGGGCACCTGCGCGATCGATGCGGCGCGCTATAATATTTGTTTTGCCTTGCGGCGGAGCGTTGCCGCGATCACCGAGGACATTGCGCAGCGGAAAACGCGATGAGCGACGAGCACACTTCTTTCATCAAAACTCCGAAGCAGCTTATCGTGGTCGTGGTGCTGGCGTTCGCAATCCCTATCGCGCTCCTCGTCCTGCTCTCGCAACTCATCACCGGCGTAAGGCCGGGCGCAACCGAGAACACCGAAGCGGGCGTGTTGAGCCGCATCAAACCCGTGGGCGAGGTGACGCTCGCGTCCGCCAATGCGCCCAAGGGCACCATGACCGGCGAGCAGATTTATCAGGCCGTGTGCAAGAATTGCCATGAAGCGGGGGTCGCGGGGGCACCCAAGGTCGGCGACAACGCCGCGTGGGCGCCACGCATCAAGCGGGGAGCCGATCAACTCTTCGCCAGCGCGATCAAGGGCACCGACAAGGGCATGCCGCCCAAGGGCGGCAACCCCGATCTTGCCGACGTCGAGGTCCAGCGCGGCGTCGTCTACATGGCCAACCGATCGGGTGCGAGCTTCAAGGAGCCGCCGGCGGCTCCTGCACCGGCCGCTCTCGCCGCGGCACCTGCGCCGGCGCCGCCGGCGCCTGCACCCGCGGCCGCTCCACCTCCACGACCTGCCGCGGCACCCGCAGCCGCCGGAGCTCCGGAGCCCGGCGCGCCGCTGGACATGGCGGCGGCACAGGCGCTGATGCAAAAGGACGGCTGCGCTGCGTGTCACGCCGTCGACAAGAAGATCGTCGGTCCGGCCTACCAGGACGTCGCCGCGAAATACAAGGGCGACAAGGATGCGCCGGCGAAGCTCGTGCAGAAGGTGAAGTCGGGCGGTGCCGGCGTCTGGGGTCAGGTCCCCATGCCGCCCAACAGCGCCGCTCCCGACGACGACGTCAAGGCGTTGGTCGCCTGGATCCTGACGCTCAAGAAATAGGCGCCGACGGCGCGCCGTCTCAGCGCCCCTACCTGACGCGATCAACGCTTGAGCGTCTTCGCGGCCCGCGGTTGAATCGATGAGTCACTACGTCGTCGGCGATGTTCAGGGCTGCTATGCCGAATTCCGGCAGCTTCTGGACGCGATCGCCTTCGAGCCGATGCGCGACCGACTCTGGCTGGTCGGCGATCTGGTCAATCGCGGACCGGATTCACTGTCGGTGCTGCGCGCGGTGAAATCGTTCGGCGCCGCCGCGACCACCGTGCTCGGCAATCACGACCTTCACCTGCTTATCGTCGCGGCCGGCCACCGGCGAGCGCACCGTCGCGACACCCTTGCGGCGGTGCTCGCAGCCCCTGATCGCGACGAATTGCTCGATTGGCTGCGCCGACGCCCTCTGGTCGTTCGCGAGGGAGAGCTCTTGATGGTACACGCGGGCCTGCTGCCCTCGTGGACGGCCGCCGATGCCGTGATGCTCTCCCGCGAAGTCGAAGCCGTCCTCGGCTCCGCTGCGCACGACGAGTTCCTGCGCGACCTCTACGGCGACGAGCCCGCGCGCTGGGACGACAGCCTCACCGGCTTCGACCGCCTGCGGGCGATCGTCAACGTCTGCACGCGCCTGCGTTTCTGCGCCGCCGACGGGACGATGGAATTCGCGGAGAAGCGCAGTCCCGAGCATGCCCCGCGCGGATTCGCGCCGTGGTTCGAGCACCCCACGCGACGGTCTTCGGGAACGACGATCTTTTGCGGCCACTGGTCGACGCTCGATATCATGCTCGCGCCGAACGTCGTGATGCTCGACTCGGGCTGCGTGTGGGGTGGCCCGCTCACCGCGGTACGACTCGACGACGCTCGCGTGTTTCAGGTCTCGGGCCGGGCGGCGCTCGCTCCAAAGCCTGACGGATGAAGCTCTCCGCTTCCCGCGATAGCTCGCGCCGGTGCCGGGCATCGGTGGCGAGCGTCGGGCCGAACCTGACGCTCACGACGAGGCTACGTTCTCCGAGCACCCGCCAGAGCGAATCGAGGAAGCTCGTCTCGCCGGCGTAGACCGGCGCATCGTTGTACGCACCCCCGGAGTCGAAGTAGCGAATGGCGATCGGCTGCACGTGGCCGCGCGCGTCGACGATCGGCTGCAGGAGTGAGCTCTTGAACGGCAGCACGCTCCTGCCGTCGGTGGTCGTACCCTCGGGAAAGATCGCGATCGTGTCTCCGCCCGCCAGCACGTCGCGCGCCTCCTGGTTGATGCGATGCGCGTCGCGGCGACTGCTCCGGTCTATAAACAGTGTGCCGCAACCCGACACCAGCCGGCCGAGCATCGGCCAGCGCTTCACCTCGGCCTTGGCGATGAACCGCGACGGCCGCAGCGCATGGACGACGAAGATGTCGAGCCACGACACGTGGTTGGCGACGATCAAGAGGTTGCGCGGCAGACCGCCCTCCGGCTGTCTCTCGAGGCACAGGTCCACCCGCAGCATCCGCAAAAGCTGCCGGCTCCAGCGGCGAATCAGCCTCTGGCGCCCGGGCGTTCCGACAAGCGGAAACACCAGCGCGGTCGTGGCGATGCCCTGAAGCACGTGCAAGGTCACGCGTGCCGCACGCACCACACGCAGCGGCAGCGGCGTGCGTCGGCGTGGTCCACCCTCAGCGAGCTGCAACATGGTTGCGAAAGCCGGCGCCACCGGCCCCTGGCGCTTTGGCGGCGGCGCTCAGAACAGCGCTTCTCCGAAGCGCTCCCGGTACAACGCTTCGATTTCGCCGCGCCCGACCGCATGGTTCTGGCCGCCGCGCGAAGCGATCTTCACCGACCCGAGCAGCGAGGCGAGGCGGCCGGTGCGCTCCCAGTTCCAACCGCTCGCGATGCCATAGAGCAGCCCCGCGCGATACGCGTCGCCGCAGCCGGTGGGATCGACCAGAGCGACGGGCTTCACTGCCGGAATCTCCAGCACCGAGCCGTCGGCGTAGATGCGCGAGCCTTCGGCGCCGCGCGTGACGATCAGCGCCTCGACCCGGCTCGCGATCGCCTCGATCGCGAGTCCTGTGCGTTCGGAGAGCAGCCGCCCCTCGTAATCGTTGACCGCGACGTAGTCGGCACAGTCGATCATCTCGGTGAGCTCGTCGCCGGAGAACAGCGGCAGCCCCTGGCCCGGATCGAAAACGACCGCAATGCCGGCCGCCGCGAACTCGCGCAAGTGCGATCGCATGCCTTCGCGGCCGTCGGGAGCGACGATGCCCAGCGCGATATCGCCGACCTCGCCCACACGGTTGCGATGCGACTCGTTCATCGCACCTGGATGGAACGCCGTGATCTGATTGTCGTCGAGATCGGTGATGATGAAGGCCTGCGCGGTGTACGTCCCCGGGACCACGCGCACGCCCTCGGCCGCGATCTGCTGCGCGCGCATCCGCTCGAGGTACCCGCCGCCGTCCTCGCCGATGGTCGCCATCACCACCGGCTCGCCGCCGAGCCCCTTCAGGTTGTAGGCGATATTGCCGGCGCAGCCGCCCCACTCGCGTCGCATCTCGCCGATCTGGAACGCGACCGACAGCACATGCGTCTCGCCGGGCAGGATGTGTCGCGCGAACCGATCCGGGAACACCATGATCGTGTCGATCGCGAGCGAACCGCAGATGAGGATGCGCGGCGCGGGCATTTGCGTCACGCGTCGTTTCCCCGCCCGATCTCCCGGACGATGTATTGCTGGCGGCGGGAAACCGGCAGCGCTTCCGCAACATCGCGCAGCAGTACTTCCCAGTGCGCGTCGCCTTCGGCGCTGACATGCCGCTCGAAGCCGCGGATCGCGTCGCGCGCGACGATGCAGTTGCGATGCACGCGCACGAATCGCTCGCCGAACTCCTCTTCGAGCTTGGTGAGCGACTCCTCGAGCAGGTATTCGCGCTCGGCGGTGCGGATAGTGATGTACTTGAGCTCGGCCTTGAGATAGATGACCTCCTCGATGGGCACGAGCACGACGCGCGAGCGCTCGGTCACCGACAGGAAGCGCCGCGCCGAGGCGGGCAGACGGTCGAGGCGCGCGCCGGTGAGCGGTTTCAGGCGTGGCACCTTCTGCAGCGCCGTGAGCAGCCGCTGCACCCGGACGGGCTTCACCAGATAATCGATGGCCTGCACCTCGAACGCGGCGATCGCGTGCTCATGGTACGCGGTAGTGAAGATCAGAACCGGCGGGGCCGGCAGCTTGAGCAGGTGGCGCGCCAGCTCGATCCCGTCCATATCCGGCATGTGGATGTCGCTCAACACCAGATCGGTCGGCGTGCCGCCGAGGAGGCCGAGCGCTTCGCGGCCGCTCGCCGCTTCGCCGACGACCACCAGCGGCAGCGCACCCGCGCAGTCGTCGAGCAGCTCGCGCAAACGGCGGCGTGCCGGCGCCTCGTCATCGACGATCAGCACCTTGAGCGGCGCGTCAGACACTCGCCTCCTCCACTCGCGCGGTACGGTAGGGCATCCTGATGTGCACTTCGTAGCTGTCGCGATTGACCCGGCTCTCGAGGCTCGCCTCGGCGTCGAAGTGCAGCGCCAGCCGCTCGCGGATGTTGTCCATCGCCATCTTGTTTCCGCCGTGATGGCCGCCACGCAGGTTGTACGGGTTGCGCAGTATGGCGTGGACCTCGCCGCGGCGCAGAAAGATGTTGACGGCGATCAGCCCCGTGCCGCTCGACGGCTCGATGCCGTGATAGACGGCGTTCTCCAGCAGCGGCTGCAATACCAGCGGCGGCACCAGCGCGTCGCGCGGCATGTTCTCCACATGCCAGTCGACCTTCAGGCGCTCGCCGAGCCGCACCTTCTCGAGGTCGAGGTATTGCCGGCAGAGCTCGACCTCGTCGGCGAGCGGAGCGAGCTGGCGGTTGTCGCGCATCAGCACGCGAAACAGATCCGCGAGGTCCTCCAACGCGGTCTCCGCCCGCCGCGGCTCGGTGCGCACCAGCGACAGCACCGCGGTGATGCTGTTGAACAGGAAATGCGGACGGATCCGCGCCTGTAGCGCCTGCAAGCGCGCCTCGGCGATCGCCGGCGACAGCGCTCGGGCGCGCAGATGGAAATAGCCGACCAGCACACCGGCGATGAGGAGCGACAGCAGCGCGTGCCGAAGCAGCCCCGACGGTCCGACGTCGATACCGAGCCTGCCGAGCGCCACATCGAGCACGAGCGTCACGGTCAGAACCAGCCCGAGAATCGCGATCGCACCGGTGCGATAAGGCAGCCGCTCGAGCCGCGGCCCCAGCGCGTAGAGCAGCAGCACGCTGGCGAGCAACGGCGGCTCGACGATCGCCGCGGTCTCGAGCCAGGCGCCGGCGAGCCCCTCCCAGCGCGACTCGCGCGCGAACACGACGACCGCCGCGGCGCCATTGACCGCAAGCAGGATGCGCAGCACGGTGCCGAGGTTGCGCAGCTCGGGCAGGCTGGGTGGGTTCGCGTTTTGATTTATAATCGTAGGCATTGTTTGCTTATCGTCGGCTCGGTGTCGCCCGCATTCGCTCCCGGCGGCGCGAACCCGATCGTCGCCCCGGCTATTGTGGGGAAGAGCCTCCGGCGAGGCAAGTAATGTCCAGAGACAGGTCCCGCGACAAGCAGGGTGTCGACGCGCAGGCGCGCGGCTGGTCCGGCCGTTTCCGCGAGCCGCTGTCCGAGCGCATGCAGCGCTTCAACGCGTCGGTCGATTTCGATCGCCGCCTCGCGGGCGCCGATATCGCAGCCTCGCTCGCGCACGCGCGTATGCTCGCCGCCGCCGGCGTTGTGTCCGAGGTCGATCTCGCCGCAATCGAGCGCGGCCTCGGGCAGATCAAGGGCGAGATCGAGCGCGGCGAATTCGTCTGGGCACGCGAGCTCGAGGACGTGCACTTCGCGATCGAGAAGCGGCTCACCGCGCTCGTCGGCGACGCCGGCAAGCGCCTGCACACGGCGCGCTCGCGCAACGACCAGGTCGCCACCGATCTTCGACTGTGGCTTCGCGACGCGATCGACGCGCTGACGGTCAGTCTGCGGGCACTGCGCGCGGCGCTGATCGACCTTGCCGAAAAGCACGCCGACACGATCATGCCGGGGTACACGCACCTGCAGGTGGCGCAGCCGGTGACGTTCGGCCATCACCTGCTCGCGTACGAGTCGATGCTCGCGCGCGATGCCGAGCGCCTCGCCGATTGCCGGCGCCGCGTCAACCGGCTGCCGCTCGGCAGCGCCGCGCTCGCCGGGACGAGCTATCCGATCGACCGCGAGCGCGTGGCCGCCGAGCTCGGATTCGAAGCGTTGTGCACCAACTCGCTCGACGCAGTGTCGGACCGCGACTTCGCGATCGAATTCGCGGCCGCCGCCGCGCTGATCATGGTGCACCTGTCGCGCTTCGCCGAGGAGCTCGTCCTCTGGTCGAACCCGAGGCTCGGCTTCGTGGCCATCGCCGACCGGTTCTGCACGGGCAGCTCGATCATGCCGCAGAAGCGCAATCCGGACGTGGCCGAGCTCGTGCGGGGAAAAAGCGCGCGGGTCGTGGGCCATGTCGCAGCGCTGCTCATGCTGATGAAGGCGCAGCCGCTCGCCTACAACAAGGACAATCAGGAAGACAAGGAGCCGCTTTTCGATACGGTCGACACGCTGACCGATTGTCTCGCGATCGTGACCGAGCTGGTCGCGACCGGGCTCGCGCCCGTGCCCGAGCGTATGCGCGCCGCGGCGGCGGAAGGTTTCGCCACGGCCACCGATTTGGCCGATTACCTGGTGCGCAAAGGCGCGCCGTTCCGCGCTGCGCACGAAGCGGTCGCTCAGTCGGTGCGCCACGCGGAAGCCAAAGGCTGCGACTTGAGCGAGCTCCCGCTCCCAGAGTTGCAGCGCTTCTCGCCGCTCGTCGCGCAAGACGTCTACGCCGCGCTCACCCTCGAAGGATCGGTCGCAAGCCGCGATCATCCCGGGGGAACCGCACCGGCGCGGGTGCGCGCGGCGGCCGCTGCGGCGCGCGCCGCGCTCGACCCGTGAGCGGGCGGGCTCGCGGCTTTCATTCGTTCACCTTTCTGGGAGCGGGCGCATGGATGTGAGAAGAACAGCATTTATCGGTCTCGGCGTCATGGGATCTCCGATGGCCGGGCATCTTGCCCGCGCGGGGCACGCGGTGACGGTGTACAACCGGACCGGAGCGAAGGCGGCGCAGTGGACGGCGAAACACGGCGGCCGCGCCGGCGCCATGCCGGCGCTCGCCGCGGCGGGAGCCGAGCTGGTGATGCTCTGCGTAGGCAACGACGACGACGTGCGCGCGGTCGCGCTCGGCCCCGAGGGCGCGCTCTCGGCGATGCAGGCCGGCGCTATCCTCGTCGATCACACCACCGCGTCCGCCACGCTGGCCCGCGAGTTGTACGCCGCGGCAAAAGCCCGCGGCGTGCGCTTTCTCGACGCGCCGGTATCGGGCGGGCAGGCCGGGGCGGAGAACGGCAAGCTCACGATCATGGTCGGCGGCGACCCCGACGCCTTTGCGCTCGCAGAGCCGGTGCTGGCTTGTTACGCGCGCGCGGTGACGCTCATGGGCGGGCCGGGCTCGGGACAGCTCACCAAGATGGTCAACCAGATCTGCGTCACCGGGCTGTTGCAAGGATTGTCCGAGGGCATCAATTTCGGCATGTGCGCCGGACTGGACATCGAGCGCGTGCTCGAGGTCATCGGCAAGGGCGCCGCGCAGTCGTGGCAGATGGACAACCGCGGCAAGACGATGGCTGCCGACAAATTCGACTTCGGTTTCGCCGTCGACTGGATGCGCAAGGATCTCGCGATCTGCCTCGCCGAGGCGCGCGCCAACGGCGCCGCGCTTCCGGCGACCGCGATCATCGATCAGTTCTACGCGCGAATCCAGGCACGCGGCGGCGGCCGCTGGGATACCTCGAGCCTCATTCGGCTCCTGCGCGACAGCGGCTGAAAGTTACCGTCGCCACGCGACGCCGCGCCTTGGCTCACCGGAGAGCCCGGCGCGCTACGCATCGCTCTCGTCGACGAGGATTTCGAAGCTGATCGCGGCCGTCTTGGCCAGCATCTGTGTGGCCGAGCAGTATTTCTCCTTGGAGAGCTTGATAGCGCGCTCGACCTGCGTGCGCTTGAGCCCCTTGCCACTTATCCGATAGGTCAAACGGATGCGCGTGAAGACCTTGGGGTCCTCCTCGGCGCGATCCGCCTCGGCCTCGACCACGCAGTCGGTCACGGCAGCCCGTGCCTTTTTCAGAATCCATACCACGTCGAACGCGGTGCAGGCGGCTGTGCCCGCCAGCACGAGCTCCATCGGCCGCGGACCGAGGTTTCGACCTCCCGCTTCGGGCGCTCCGTCGACCACGAGCGCATGACCACTGGCCGTTTCGGCGACGAAGCTCACGCCTTCCGTCCACTTGATTCGTGCCTTCACGTTGTCTCCAAGGATGAAGTCAGGGTTTGCTTACTTTCCGTCGGCCGCTGCTGCAAACCATGCCCAGTCCCCGTGTGCACTGCAGCGTAGGCTTGCATGCTGCGCCGCAATATGCGACCATAATATCGCTCTAGCGGTCCGGAGACCCAAAGTTTCCACCGCAGGTCATTCCTCCATCCTCCTCCTATGGCGGAATGCTTGGCGCGGCCGCGAGGCCGCGTTTTTTTTGAGTGAGATAGCCGTCGATCACCCGCTCCCAGGGGTTTGCTTTGACACCTTCGGCAACTTTAGATTATCATTCCAAACTTTGCAAAAAACGAAGCGCAAGGCCTGAAACAACCTTGCCGGGCCACGCTCTCCCGGCGTTTTTGCCGGGGATATCAGCAAACTGAGCAGCAAACTGAGCAGCAATCTGAGCGCCAAAACTGAGCCCCCGAAACCGGCAGCGAAACGAGCGTCATGAAGACCTATTCCGCCAGACCGCAGGATCTCAAGCGCGAGTGGTACCTGATCGACGCCAGCGACAAGGTGCTGGGACGGCTGGCGAGCGCGGTCGCGCTGCGGCTGCGCGGGAAGCACAAGGCCATCTATACGCCGCACGTCGATACGGGCGACTTCATCATCGTGACCAATGTCGACAAGATCAGGGTCACGGGCACCAAGGCCGACGACAAGCTCTATCACCGCCATAGCGGCTACCCCGGCGGGGTCAGGACGACGAGCTTCGCCAAGATGCAGCAGCGCTTCCCCGGCCGGGCGCTGGAGAAGGCGGTCAAGGGCATGCTCCCGAAGGGACCGCTGGGTTACGCGATGCTGAAGAAGCTCAAGTGCTACGCGGGCCCCACCCACCCCCACGCCGCGCAGCAACCCAAGTCGCTGGAACTCTAGGATCGGCCATGATCGGCAGCTACTATTACGGCACCGGCCGGCGCAAGAGCGCGGTGGCCCGCGTGTTCATCAAGCAGGGCTCCGGCAAGTTCGTCGTCAACGAGAAGCCCGTCGACGAGTTCTTCACGCGCGAAACCGGGCGCATGATAGTCCGCCAGCCGCTCAAGCTGGTCAACCATGAGGCAACGTTCGATATCATGGTCAACGTCCACGGAGGCGGCGAGTCGGGCCAGGCCGGCGCCGTGCGCCACGGGGTCACGCGGGCGCTAATCGACTACGACGGAGCGCTCAAGCCGACGCTGTCCAAGGCGGGGCTCGTCACGCGCGATGCGCGCGAGGTCGAGCGCAAGAAAGTCGGCTTGCACAAGGCGCGGCGCCGCAAGCAGTTCTCGAAGCGCTGAGGCGGCGGTTTTCGCCTGGGAATCGAAGGTCGGGGCCGCCCATGGGGCGGCCTCTTGTTTTCTTGGGGCTGTCTCGGAGCCGCCCGTCGAATGTTTCATTCCATTGTCATAATGCGCCGGGCCCGGTGCTAGAATCCCTGGGCGAAGAGGAAGGTCATGATCAACGTGGGGATCGTCGGCGGTACCGGATACACGGGGGTCGAGCTGTTGCGACTGCTCGCCCAGCATCCCGAGGCCGAGGTGCGCGCGATCACCTCGCGCAAAGAAGCCGGCATGGCGGTCGCGGAGATGTTCGCCAGCTTGCGCGGGCTCGCCCGCGTGGGGGAGCTGCGCTACAGCGAACCCGCGCATGCTGATCTCAAGGGCTGCGATGTGGTCTTCTTCGCCACGCCCCATGGGGTCGCGATGGCTCAAGCCCGCGAGCTGACGGGGGCCGGGGTCAAGATCATCGACCTTGCCGCCGACTTCCGGCTCAATGATCCCGCCGAGTTCGAACGCTGGTACAAGATGCGGCATGCGTGCCCCGATCTGCTCGCCGAAGCGGTCTACGGGCTGCCGGAGATGCATCGCGAGGCCATCCGCAAAGCGCGGATCGTTGGCAACCCCGGCTGCTATCCGACGGTCATCCAGCTCGGGTTCCTGCCGCTCGTCGAGGCGGGGGTGGTCGACGCCGCTCATCTGATTGCCGACGCCAAGTCCGGGGTCTCGGGCGCCGGCCGCAAGGCCGAGCTTTCGCTCTCATTCAGCGAGGCGTCGGACAACTTCAAGGCATACGGTGTGGCCGGCCACCGCCATCATCCCGAGATCGTGCAGGGGTTGAATGGCGTCAGCCGGCAACCCGTGACGGTCGTATTCACGCCGCACCTCACCCCCATGATCCGGGGCATCCACGCCACCCTTTACGCGCGCCTTACCCAGGACGTCGACGTGCAGACCCTCTTCGAGAGGCGCTTTGCCCGCGAGCCCTTCGTCGACGTGATGCCCCCGGGAAGCCATCCGGACACGCGCTCGGTGCGGGCTTCGAACGTATGCCGGATCGCCGTCCACCGCCCCCAAAGTGGCGACATGGCGGTGATCCTTGCGGTCGAGGACAACCTCGTCAAAGGCGCCGCCGGCCAGGCGGTGCAGAACATGAACCTGATGTTCGGCCTTCCGGAAACCACTGGGTTGGCCGCGCCGGCGGTGCTGCCCTGATGCCGCAAGCCCTGCGCAGGCTCGGCCGCCGGATACGCCGGACCTTCGGGATCAGCGCGCCGCGAATGGCCGTGCGTACCCACCTTTCGTGGCGCTGGCGGCTGCCCGCGCTGCTCGGCCTGGTCGCGCTGATCGTCGGCATGTGGTGGTGGGGGTTCGATTTCGGGCAGCTCCTCGGCGGTTTCAATCGGAGCGCGATCGCCGGCGAGCAGGCGCGACTCGAGGCTGCCGCGGCTGCGGCCAGGGAAGAGAACGCGCGCTTGCGCGCGCGGCTCGCCCAGCTCGAAAGCGACCTCAATTTCACTCGGGGTGCGCAGGCCACCCTCTCGCGCCAAGCGCTCGATCTGCAGACCGAGAACACGCAAATGAAGGAGGAGCTCGCGTTCCTGCGGAAGCTCTTCAGCGACACCGGTAAGCCGGGCACGTTCACGATCCAGCGGCTCGCCGCCGAAAAGGACCGCGATGATTCGTACCGTTTCAGCATGCTGGTCGTACGTGGGGGGAGTCCGGACGACGAGTTCTCGGGCCAACTCACTCTGGTCGCGAGCGTGGCTGCCGGCGGGCGCAGCTCGACGCTGATCCTTCCTGACGACCAGCCCGATACGGCACCCGCGCTGACGCTCAAGTTCAAGTATTATCAGCGGGTTGAGGGAACTTTCCGCGTGCCCCCGGGTGGGCAGCTCCGCAGCCTGCAGGCCCGCGTTGTCGAGCCGGGGCAGGCGACACCCAAGGCGACGCGGAGCTTGAATCTCTCCTAGGAGGTGTCATGTTTGACCGCAAGAAGCCCACCCCGCAGAAGCGCATCGACAGCCTGATCGGTGCCGGGACGACGGTAGAGGGCGACGTGACTTTTTCCGGCGGGTTGCGCATCGACGGTACCGTACGCGGCCGGGTAGCCACGGTGGATAGCCAGCCCGCGACGCTGGTGGTGAGCGAGCAGGCGAAGATCGACGGTGAAATCCGGGTATCGCACGTGGTGGTCAACGGCGCGGTCAATGGGCCGGTGAGCGCGAACGATTATCTGGAACTGCAGGCCAAGGCCCGGGTCAACGGAGATGTGACTTATCGAACCCTCGAAATGCAGGTCGGAGCGATCGTCCAAGGGAAGCTCGCTCATGTTGAGCAGGAATCGGCGGCCATTGTCGAGTTCAAGCGCGCGACGGGGGAATGACGAGCTGGGCGCTCGCGCATTGACGTAGGATGCCGCCATCTGCTAAGTTGGCCTCAAGCAACCTAGGAGTTCTCGAATGAATGCAATTGCTGAAATGCCCGCCCCGCTGATCTTCACCGATGCGGCGGCGACGAAGGTCAGATCGCTGATCGACGAGGAGGGCAATCCCGAGCTCAAGCTCCGGGTGTTCGTCACCGGCGGCGGCTGCTCGGGCTTCCAATACGGGTTTACTTTCGACGAGGAAGTCGCTGAAGACGACACGCGGATGGAGAAGAACGGCGTGACGCTGCTGATCGACCCGATGAGCTACCAATATCTGGTCGGCGCCGAGATCGACTACCAGGAAGGGCTCGAAGGCGCGCAATTCGTCATCAAGAACCCGAACGCGACGTCGACCTGCGGCTGCGGTTCGTCGTTCTCGGCCTAGAGAAGGCGTTAACGGTTTTCGCGACGGGGCCCAAGCGGCCCCGTTTGTTTGGCCGGCCTGATGGCTACGCCGGGTAGATGGCACCCAGCACGCGCGGCCCTCGGGCGCCAGTGACGGCCGGCAGGCTCGCCGCACGGCCGGCGAGCGTCTCCCGGGCGAGCCAGGCGAAGGCCAACGCTTCGACTTGGCTCACCGGAATCCCGAGCGCGGCCGTCGTCGCCAGCCGGCGGGGGGCGAGCGCCGCTTCCAATTCGGCGAGCAGCCCTTTGCTGTTCGCGCCGCCACCGCACACCAGCACTTCGGTCGCGCCGCCGCAGTGCGCGGCAATGGCCTCCGCCACGGTCTGCACGGTCAGCGCCAGTAGCGTTCGCTGGACGTCGGCCGGTTGCGGTGTCGACCGCAACGACGCGAGGTGACGTTCCAGCCACGGAAGATGGAACCGGTCGCGCCCGGTGCTCTTTGGCGGCGGATGCGCGAAATACGCGTCGGCCTTGAGCGCGCCGAGAAGCTCGGCGTCGAGTTGCCCCGTAGCGGCCCAACTGCCGTCACGATCGAAGGGCGCCCCGGTGTGACGCTCGCACCACGCGTCGAGCAGCGTATTGCCGGGTCCGGTGTCGAAACCGCGCACGGGTCCTGCCGGCGGAAGATCGGTCACGTTGGCGATGCCGCCGAGGTTGACGACGACGCGATGCCGATCCCCGAGCGCGAACAGCGCCGCATGGAACGCAGGCACCAGCGGGGCGCCTTGGCCGCCCGCGGCAACGTCACGATTGCGGAAGTCGGCGACCACGGTGATGCCCGTGGCTTCGGCGAGACGTGCGGCATTGGCGAGCTGCACCGTATAACCTTGCTCCGGGCGGTGACGCACCGTCTGCCCGTGAACGCCGATGGCGGCGACTTGGGCGGGCGCAACCCCGGCCTGCCCGATGACCGCGGCAACCGCCTCGGCGCAGCAGTCCATCAGCGCGTTCGCGGCAAGCGCGGCGCGATGGATCTCGTCCGCGCCCGAGCTTTGCAAGGCGTTGAGCTCGCGCCGCAGGGCCCCGGGGAAGGCCACCTGCGCGGCCGCGATGCTCAACGGCGAGGCGGACAGGTCGGCGAGCACCGCATCGACACCGTCGACGCTGGTGCCCGACATCAGTCCGATGTAGTACTCCGGCGCCACGCTCGCGACTATTCGCCGCCGGCCAGCACCATGCCTCTGCCCAGCGTGAGCTCGTTCGCCAGTGGCGCTACCTGCGCGATGTAATCCGCTCTTAGCGCGAGAGGAACCGGCCGCGCGTTGGGCAGCTCGACGGAGAGCGGATCCTTTTGCACGTTGTCGACCCGAAACTCGTAGTGCAGATGCGGGCCGGTGGCCCAGCCGGTCTGACCGACGTAGCCGATGACCTCGCCCTGCCCCACGCGCGATCCCCGCTTGACGCCCGGCGCGATGCGCGACAAGTGCGCGTAGACGGTCGTATAGGTCGCCCCGTGCTGCAGCATCACCACGTTGCCGTAGCCGCCTTGCCGGCCAGCGACGATCACCCGGCCGGCGCCGGCGGCATGCACCGGCGTGCCCTCCGGCGCGGCAAAATCGACACCCCTATGCGCGCGCCAAACCGACAGGAAAGGATTGAGGCGCGCCAGCGAAAACCCTGAAGTCACGCGCGTCACGGTGACCGGTGCGCGCAGGAAGGCTTTCCTCGCGCTTCGACCGTCCGCGTCGTAGTAGCCCTCGGCGCCGTCCGGCCCCCGCCACAGGAACGCCTGATAGGCGATGCCCTTGTTGACGAACTCCGCGGCGACGATCCTTTCCGTGCCCGCAAGCTCGCCGTCGATCCGCGGCGTCTCGTAGACGACGGTGAAGCGATCCCCGGGTTGCAGATCGTGGTAAAAGTCGATATCGCCGCCGAAGATGTCGGTGAGCTGCGTCGTGACGGCATCGGGGAGGCCGACGGCGTCCGCCGCTGCGAACAGCGAGGTGCGGATCGTGTTGGCGCGGAGCTCCACGCCGGCCGCGGCTTCCAGAGTCACGGTCCGGGCGATGAAGGCATCGTCCGTGCCATCCGCGACACGATCGACGGCGAGGATCTCGCCGTCCGCCACCAGCGTGCGCAAGGCAAGCAGCCGCCCTTCGCCGTCGGTCAGCGCGCGAAGCGATCGACCGGGTCGAAGCTCATAGAGAGAGCGCGCGCTGCGGTCGACGCGGATGAAGCGCTGCGCCGCGGCATCATCGACGCCGAGCCGGGCGAGCACGCCGCCGAGGGTGTCGCCGCGACGGAACTGCGCCTCGCGCCAGTAACCTTGGTCGGTTTCCGTCGTGCGGATGGCGGGCAAGGGAAGCTCGCGCACGATGTACTCGCTCGGCACGGGGTCGAGCGTCGTATCGGGTGCCAGACCGAATGCCGCGACCGCGCTCAGCGCCATCAACGCCAGGACCGCTATGACGCGCAACACCCTTGTGCCGCCTGGCGCAGCGTCGCTTTGCGCTAGAATTCCCAATTTCCTCCCCAAGGCTCCGTCCGGTTCGGCTTCTTCGCTGCGAAGCGCGGCCCGCGGATTGTAGCAGACCTCCATGAAGTCCGGCTCGCTCGATGTGGCAGCCCAGCTCGCCGTGTTCAAGCGCGGCGCCGACGAGCTGCTCGTCGAGTCGGAGCTGGCCGAGAAGATCCGACGCGGCAAGCCGCTGCGCATCAAGGAAGGCTTCGACCCGACCCGACCCGACCTGCATCTCGGCCACACCGTGCAGTTCAACAAGCTCAGGCAACTGCAGGATCTGGGCCACCACATCATCTTCCTCATCGGTGATTTCACCGGCATGATCGGCGACCCGACCGGCCGCAACGTCACGCGGCCGCCGCTCTCCGCCGAGGAGCTCGCCGCCAACGCCAAGACCTACACCGATCAGGTCTTCCTCATCCTCGATCGCGAGCGAACCGAGGTCGCGTACAACTCGAGATGGCTTTCCCCGCTCGGCGCCGACGGCATGATCCGGCTCGCCGCCAAGTACACCGTCGCGCGCATGCTCGAGCGCGACGATTTCGCCAAGCGCTACCGCGAAGGCCAGCCGATCGCCGTGCACGAGTTTCTGTATCCGCTGGCGCAGGGCTACGACTCGGTCGCGCTCAAGGCGGACGTCGAGCTCGGCGGCACCGACCAGAAGTTCAACCTGCTGGTCGGGCGCGAGCTGCAGCGCCATTACGGCCAGGAGCCGCAGTGCATTCTTACCCTGCCGCTGCTGGAAGGCCTCGACGGGGTGAACAAGATGTCGAAATCGCTCGACAACTACGTCGGCATCACCGAGCCGCCGCAGGAGATGTTCGGCAAGCTCATGTCGATCTCCGACGAGCTGATGTGGCGCTACTACGAGCTGTTGTCGTTCCGGGCAGTCGAGGAGATCGCAGCGCTCAAGCGCGAGTGCGCGGAAGGCCGCAATCCGCGCGACGCCAAGGTGATGCTGGCGCAGGAGATCGTCGAGCGTTTCCACTCGCGGCCGGCGGCGCAAACCGCGCTGTCCGAATTCGAGGCGCGCTTCAAGGCGGGCGCGCTGCCCGAGAACATGCCGGAGGTCACGCTGCACAGCAACGGCGTGGGGCTGCCGGTTGCGCAGCTCGCCAAGCGGGCGGGTGTCGTCGAATCGACCAGCGAGGCGCTGCGGCTGATCGCCCAGCGGGGGCTTAAGCTCGACGGCGCGGTGGTCGCGGACAGGGCGCTGGTGGTGTCCTCCGGGACGACGGTCGTCGTGCAGGCGGGAAAGCGCAGGTTTGCGCGCGTCACCGTCGTCTGACGGTCCGCCACGCGATCCCGGATGAGCACCTGGACGCGAGCCGCGAAATGCGGCCAAAATGCCTCATGGCAATGGCCGATGCCGACATTCCCGACGCGCTTCTTGCCGTCGAGCTCGAGCGGCTCGCGGCGAGCGCCGCCTTTCGACGCTCGCCGCAGCAACTGCGCCTGCTGCGCTACCTGGTCGAGCAGGCGCGCGCGGGCCACGGCAATCGTCTGAAGGAGAGCGTGCTCGCGGTCGAGGTGCTCGGGCGCAGCGCGAGCCGCTTCGACTCGGGGCGGGATACGACCGTGCGCGTCATGGCGCGGCGCTTGCGCCACCGGCTCGCGCGCTACTACGCCGGCGAGGGCGCGTGGGCCGCCGTCGAGATATCGCTTCCAGTCGGCAGTTATCAGCCGCGGCTCGTGCGCCGCCCCCACAACAGCGGCGCCAAGCTGCCCTCGATCGCGGTGCTGCCGTTCCTGAACTTCACGGGCAACCCTGCCCTCGATGCGCTCTGCGACGGCATCTCCGAAGAGATCACCGACGCGCCGGCCCGGCTGCCGGGCGTGAAAGTCGTCGCGCGCACCTCCGCGTTTCGGTTTCGCGGGGCGGTGGCCGACGTGCGCACCATCGGCCAGGCGCTCGGAGTGGCCACGCTGCTCGAAGGCAGCGTTCAGATCGGGCCCGGCGGCACCTTGAAAGTCGTCGCGCAATGGGTGCGCGCTGCCGACGGCTACCATGCCTGGTCGCTCACCCTCGAGGCCGCGCCCGGCGAGTCGAACGAGGCGTTCCGAGAGCGCGTGGCCCGCGACATCGTCGCCGGGCTGCAACGGCGCCTGTTGCAAAGCGGCCCCTGGCACGGCGCGGCGTCCACCGCACCTGCCGTGCGTCGCTCGAGCAATGGCACCGCGCAAGAGCTCTACAACGGCGGACGCTACCTGTTGCGGCAGGAGACGATCGACGGCTATCGGCGCGCCATCGACGTGCTGCGCCAGGCGACCGCTGCCGATCCCGACTTCGCGCTCGCGCACTGCGCGCTGGCCCGCGCGCTGCTCAATCTGCTCGGCAGCACGGTCGCACCGGCGAACGGACTGCTCACCGGCGCGCGGCAATCGCTCGCGCGCGCTCTCGCGATCGATCCCGAGCTCGGTGAAGCGCACTCGCTGTCGGGCCTGCTCGCCTGCGGCTTCGACTTCGACTGGGCGCGCGCCGAGCCCGCCTATCTGCGCGGAATTCGCTGCGCCCCGAGCCTCCCTTATGCCCACTCGGCGTATGCGTGGGGGCTGATGATGAATGCGCGCTTCGCCGAGGCCGACAACGAATACCGGTTCGCGCGCGAGCTCGACCCGCTCGACGTAAAGATGCGCACGCACAATGCGCTGGTAGCGCTCTACGCCGGCGACGACGCGCGCGCCATCGGCGAGCTCGAGGGCATATTGCGTGTCGAGCCGGGTCAGGTGATTGCGCGCTCGCTGCTCGCGACCGCCTATCTCTGGGGTGGCGATGTAGAGCGCGCCGAGCGCGGGTTCGAGGAGCTCGTGCGCCTGCATCCGACGCTCACCATCGGCGCGGTCGGGCTGGCGCAGGTCGACGCCGAGAAAGGATGCACCGAGGCAGCGCGCGAGCGCCTCGCCCGACTCACCCGCGATCGCCGCCGCGTACACCTGCCGCCGTACCAGGTGGCGATGATCCACGCGCGTCTGCGCGACACGGCGAAGGCGCTGACCTGGCTCGACCGCGCCGCTGTCCAGCACGACATGAACTTCGTCTGCGCTCCGCTCGACCGCACCTTCGCGCCGCTGCGCGACGATCCGCGCTTCACCCGACTTCTCCGCAAGCACGGCCTGCGGCCGTTGTGGAAGGCACCGAACGGCCAGAGTTGAAGTCGACAATTCGCGTGACAGCGGGCTGACGCGTGTCACGTTGATGTCACGTAGCGCCGGCCGGTTTTAAGCGTTGCAGCCTCCCTTCTGTGGCATGTTGGCACCTGCAACCGGCGGGTGCAAGGAGGGTAGCCGTGAACACAGTCTGTCGCCTGGGCGCGGCCACGGTCGCGCTCGTCTGGGAGCCCGGCGGCATCTTTCATTCTCGCAACCCCAACTCGCGGAGGAAGCCATGAGCTCGATCAAGTGTCATGCCTTGCCGGCCGTCCCGGCCATTTCAAGAAGGGAGGGGGCCATGTCGTCGATAGCGCGCCGCATTTTAAGCACGTTGATCCTGTGCCTGGCGATCGCAACGCCTGCCGTCGCAGACGTCGTCTACATCGACAGCACGTTCAACCTCGCGGACTACGTGCCGAGCGCGGCGTACTCATCCGACGCGGACTCATCGATCATCTACGGCAGCTCTGCGGGGACGCTCAAGTTCACTTCGACGTTCGACGCGCCGGCGCCGCCGTTCCACACCGTCGCACAGGGACTGATCAACTCGACGTTCGCCTACGACCCGTCGACGCACGGCGCAATTCTCTCGATCGGCGCTTCGGTCCTCAAGAACATCACGACCGACTTTTCTTCGACGGGCCTCGGCAACACGTTTCGTCCGGCCATCCTGCAGGACGGCACCTACTATCTGGCAGCCGTTCCCGGTCCGACGTTCACGGGCCCCAACGAGCCCGGCGGAACCGGATACCAGTTGCTGTCGAACTCATCTCTCGTTGCTTCGGACTTCGTCGACTTCAAACTCGCTACGGGTACGTTCGGCGCGTCGCATCCAGATTTCGGCGGCGACACGATTCTGCTCGGCCTGACTCAGATCACCGGCGTCGGGCTGAACCAGCGTGGATATATCCTGACGCAGTACCAGAACCTGGGTTTCGACATTCGCAGCGTGCGGGAGCCCGGCTCCCTGGCCTTGCTCGCCGTGTCGCTGCTTGGCATTCTGCTGCTGCAAAGACCACGGGCGCGCGGCTGATCGCCGCAATCGCTACAATCGCCGACTGGAGATCCCCCCGCGCCCGCAGGAACGTCGTGCCCTCGTCGCGCACCTTCGCGATTCTCGCTTAACGCGGAGCCGTGCAGGGCGCGCCGCCTGCGTCGCGCAAGCGCATGCACGCAGATCCGCAGCGAGCGCATTCTCTCCCTGCGGTTCGGCGGATCAGTGGATGGTGGCCGAAGTGAGGAAACGAACCAACGCGCCGGACTTCAACAGGAACGCGCCGTCGCCAACGTATTCGGCGTCGTCGAGCTCTTCGCGGACGAAGGTCACCTCCGTCTCGCCGAGCTTCAGCTCCATTACCACGTCTTCAGCGACCGTCGATTCATCCGGCACGCGCAGGTATCCGGTCTCGAAGACGATCCCGTTCACCTGCACGAACTCCGCGCCGCGCATCGCATCCGTCAAAGATATCGAAGTACCCGTCATGGTTCTTGGGGTGCTCCCTCATGGAGCGCCTAAAGACTTAGATGCGGGCGCTCGGTGCGGGTTCAAGGGGGCGCCTCGAGCGGCGAGAGGCCCTTCGCGGCATCCGTTACGCGCTAGGAAGCGGTCCTAGGACCCACGCCGACAGGCGCTCTACACCACCGCCTACGGAGCCGAGACGAGCTCGCGCACGAAATTGGGAAGCGCGAAGGAGGCGCGGTGCATGTCGCCGTTGTAGTAGCGCAGATCGCGGATGCCTCGCTGCGCGATCCGGCGATTGACATCGAGCGGCGTCAGATACGCGGGATTGAGGGTCGCCGACGCGCACGCCATCATCCACAGCCCCCCGTAGAGCGGCACCGTGACCAGATACGGCGCGACCACGGCGAAAGCCGCGCGCAGGTTGGCGAGCCCCGCGCGGATGCGGTCTGGGTGCGCGACCGGCGAGGCGATGTGCAGGGTCATCGCGCCCGTGGGATTGAGTCGCGCGGCGCAACCTCGGTAGAACTCGGCGGTGTAAAGCGGCTCCGACGGGCCGCCCGGATCGGTGAGATCGAGCACGACGAGATCGTACGTTTGGCTCGCGCTGCCGACGAAGGCGAGCCCATCCTCAACCTTGATCGTGAGGCGCGGATCGCCGAACACGCCGCGGTGGATCGTGCCGAAGTACTTGCGCGCGATGTCGATCACCGCGAGGTCGATCTCGACCAGCGTCACCGACTTCATCGTCGGGTACTTGAGCAGCTCCTCCGCCGAGCCGCCGTCGCCGCCGCCGATGATGAGCGCCGTCTCGGGCGCCGGATGGCTGATGGCCGCGGTGTGGACGAGGTTCTCGTGATAGAAGAACTCGTCCTTCTCCGAGGTCATGAAATGGCCGTCGAGCCGAAACAACGTGCCGAACAACGCGGTGTCGTGCACCTCGACCGCCTGGAAAGGAGACTGGAAACGCTCGAACTCGCGCGTCGAGCGGACGAAGAAACCTAGATCGTCGGTCAAATACTCGGTGAGGAGCCCCGGTTGGATGTCGCCGCCGGTCTTCCCATCAGGCATCGCGCCCCCCGCGATGGATGGCCTGGAACTTGGTGTGCTTGGGCGTGAGCGCGTCCTGCATGCTGCGGAAGAGCCGTTCTGCCTTGGCTGTGTTGTCGGTGGTGTAGTTGCACACGTAGACGTCGATCGTCACGAATCCGTGCTCGGGCCAGGTGTGGATCGCGAGGTGCGACTCCGCGAGCAGCACCGTGCCCGTGACGCCCTGCGGCTCGAACTGGAAGAAACGTTCGCCGACAATGGTCATGCCCGATGCTTCGGAGAGCCGCAGGCATAACGCGCGCAACGGCTCCGCGCGCGTCATTTCCGGCATTGCGGCCGGGCAGCCATACCATTCTCCGAGCAGATGGATGCCGTCCATTGTTGTTCTCCCTCACCGCCATGGTGCCTTGATTTCGGTTCTTTCTATACTCGAATTATTGCCCAAAAAGGGTGCTTGGGCGATAATTTTAGCTGCTTTGCAGCAGCGCTACCCGGGGCACAGGTTCCCGCCGGCGCGAGCCCCGCGCCTCCGATCGTGTTGCTCCCTTAAGCCATGACCGCACCGTTGACCGCGCCGCACCGTGCGTCCGCTCTCGCGGCCAAGCCCGGCGCCGATCCAACCCTGCTCGCCAACGCCATTCGCGCGCTGGCGATGGACGCGGTCCAGGCCGCCAACTCCGGGCATCCCGGGATGCCGATGGGCTTGGCCGAGGTCGCCGTGGCGCTCTGGAATCGCCATCTCCGGCACAATCCCGGCAATCCGCATTGGCCCGACCGCGACCGCTTCGTGCTGTCCAACGGCCACGGCTCCATGCTGCAGTACGCACTGCTGCACCTCACCGGGTACGCCTTGCCTCTGGAGGAGCTGAAGCGCTTTCGCCAACTGCACTCGAAGACGCCCGGGCATCCGGAAGTGGGCGTGACGCCGGGTGTCGAGACGACCACCGGTCCGCTGGGCCAGGGGCTGGCCAATGCCGTGGGCATGGCGCTGGCCGAAGCGCTCCTCGCCGCGCAGTTCAACCGTCCGGGCCACTCGATCGTCGATCACCGCACTTACGTCGTCGTCGGGGACGGCTGCCTCATGGAAGGCATCTCGCACGAGGCGTGCTCGCTCGCGGGCACGCTCGGCTTGGCGAAGCTCACCGCGTTCTACGATGACAACGGCATCTCGATCGACGGCGAAACCAAGGGCTGGTTCACCGACGATACGCCGCGGCGCTTCGCCGCCTACGGCTGGCACGTGATTCCCGAAGTCGACGGCCACGACGTGGAGGCCGTCGACGCGGCGATACGCGAGGCGCACACGGTCGTCGACCGGCCGACGCTGATCTGCTGCAAGACGATCATCGGCAAGGGCTCGCCCAACCGTGCCGGGAGCGAGCTCGCGCATGGGCAGGCACTGGGCGAGAAGGAAGTCGAGCTGACCCGACAGGCGCTCGGCTGGAGCTATCCCCCCTTCGAGATCCCGCGGGCGGCGTACGATGCATGGGACGCGCGCGAGCGCGGCGCGCGTCTGGAGGGCGATTGGAACGCCCGCTTCGCTCGGTACAAGGCTCTCCACCCGGAGCTCGCCGCGGAATTCGACCGGCGCAGCCGCGGCGCGCTGCCGGATGCGTTCGCCGCCGGCGCTCTGGCGTTCGTGGAGCGGCAAGCCGCCCAGGCCGAGTCGATCGCCACGCGCAAGGCTTCGCAGCAGGCACTGGAGGCGCTGGGGCCGCTGCTGCCGGAGCTCGTCGGCGGCGCCGCCGATCTCACCGGATCGGTGCTCACCCACTGGTCGGGCAGTCGGACGATCACCAGGACGTGCCCGGGCAACTACCTCTACTTCGGCGTGCGCGAGTTTGCGATGAGCGCGATCGCCAACGGCCTTGCGCTGCACGGCGGGCTCATCCCCTACGTCGGCACCTTCCTGACGTTCTCCGACTACGCGCGCAACGCCGTGCGGCTCGCCGCGCTGATGAAGCTGCGCACCATCTTCGTCTACACGCACGACTCGATCGGGCTGGGCGAAGACGGCCCGACGCATCAGCCGATCGAGCACGCCTCGGCGCTGCGCTTGATTCCCCATCTCGACGTGTGGCGTCCCTGCGACACGGTCGAATCGGCGGTCGCCTGGCGGCGCGCGATCGAGCGGGCCGACGGCCCGACCTGCCTGCTGTTCACGCGCCAGAACGTTCCGTTCCAGAAGCGCGACCGAGCGCAGATCGCGGCGGTGGAGCGCGGCGGCTACGTGCTGGCGGATTGGGACAGCAGCGCCGGCGCCCGGGACGCGCTGATCATCGCCACCGGATCGGAAGTTGCCCTGGCGATGGGCGCGCGCGATGCGCTCGCCGGCGAAGGCATCGCCGTGCGCGTGGTGTCGATGCCGTGCACCAGCGTGTTCGACCGCCAGGAGGGCGACTACCGCGAGCGCGTCCTTCCGCGCGGCATGCCGCGGGTCGCGGTCGAAGCCGGCGTGACCGACTACTGGCGCAAGTACGTCGGGCTCGACGGTGCGGTGGTCGGCATCGATACCTTCGGCGAGTCCGCGCCCGCGGGCGCGGTGTTCAAGCATTTCGGGTTTACTGTCGAGAACGTCGCGGCAGCCGTCCGGAATATCCTTTCCAGTCGAGTGTGATCACTTCAGGAGAACGAGCATGACCATCAAAGTCGCGATCAACGGCTACGGCCGCATCGGTCGCAACGTCCTTCGCGCGCACTACGAAGGCGGGAAGAAGCACGACCTCGCCATCGTCGCGCTCAACGATCTCGGCAGCCCGGAGACCAACGCCCATCTCACCCGCTACGACACCGTGCACGGCAAATTCCCGGGCAAGGTGGAGGTCGACGGTGACGCGCTGGTGGTCAATGGCGACCGCATCAAGGTGCTCGCCGTGCGCAGTCCGGCGGAGCTGCCCTGGGACACGCTCGGCGTGGACGTCGTGCTCGAGTGCACCGGGCTGTTCACGACCAAGGAGAAAGCCTCGGGACACCTCAAGGGCGGGGCGAAGAAGGTGATCATCTCCGCGCCCGGCGGCAAGGATGTCGACGCGACCGTGGTCTACGGCGTCAATCACGGCGCGCTCAAGCCGTCGCACGCCGTGATCTCCAACGCCTCGTGCACGACCAACTGCCTCGCGCCGCTGGTCAAGGCGCTGCACGACAAGATCGGCGTGGTCAACGGGCTGATGACGACGGTCCACGCGTACACCAACGACCAGGTGCTGACCGACGTCTACCACGAGGACCTACGCCGGGCGCGCTCGGCAACGATGAGCATGATCCCGACCAAGACCGGCGCCGCCGCCGCGGTGGGCCTGGTGCTGCCCGAGCTCAACGGCAAGCTCGACGGCTACGCGATCCGCGTTCCTACCATCAATGTCTCGATCGTGGACCTGTCGTTCATCGCCGCCCGCGACACCACCGTCGACGAGGTCAACGCGATCATGAAGGCCGCGTCCGAATCCGGACCGCTCGCCGGCATTCTCGGCTACAGCAAGGCGCCGCTGGTGTCGGTCGACTTCAATCACGACGCGCGCTCGTCGGTGTTCGACGCGACGCTCACCAAGGTTTCAGGGCGCCTCGTGAAGGTGTCCGCTTGGTATGACAATGAGTGGGGCTTCTCCAACCGGATGCTGGATGCGGCGATGGCGTTGATGGCCGCGCGATAGCGCGGCGAGGGCCCCATTCGCTGTGGCGGAGGTGAATCGATGGCATTCAAACGCATGGCCGAATGTGATCTGGCGGGCAAGCGCGTATTCATCCGCGCCGATCTCAACGTGCCGCAGAACGACGCCGGCGCGATCACCGACGACACGCGGATCCGCGCCTCGGTGCCCGCGATCCGTGCGGCGCTCGCTCAGGGCGCCTCCGTGATGGTGACCTCGCATCTGGGGCGACCGACCGAGGGCAAGTTCAGCGCGGCCGATTCGCTGGCGCCGGTCGGCAAACGGCTCGCCGAGCTGCTCGGGCGCGAGGTTCCGCTCGTCCGCGACTGGGTCGACGGCGGCGCCTGGCAGGCCAACCTCAAGCCCGCCCAGGTGGTCCTGCTCGAGAACTGCCGCTTCAACGTCGGGGAGAAGAAGGACGACGAGGCGCTGGCGCGGAAGATGGCCCGCTTGTGCGACGTCTACGTGAACGACGCTTTCGCGACCGCGCACCGTGCGGAAGCCACCACGCACGGCATCGCCCGATTCGCTGCGCTCGCCTGCGCCGGCCCGCTGCTCGCCGCGGAGCTCGATGCGCTCGGTCGCGCGCTTGCGCACCCGAAACGGCCGCTTCTGGCGATCGTCGGCGGCGCGAAGGTGTCGACCAAGCTCACCGTGCTGCGCGCGCTCGCCGCCAAGGTCGACACGCTGGTAGTCGGCGGCGGGATCGCCAACACTTTCCTCCTCGCCGCCGGAGGCCGTGTCGGCAAATCGCTGGTGGAGAAAGACCTCGTCGGCGAAGCCAAGGCGATCCTCGCCCAGTTTCCGGGCAAGGTGCCGTTGCCCATCGATGTGGTGGTCGCGCGCGAATTCGCGGCCGACGCGGCGCCCACACTCAAGGCCGTCGACGATGTCGACCCCGAAGATCTGATCCTCGACATCGGACCGCAAAGCGCGTTGGCGCTGCGCGAGCTCGTGGCTAAAGCCGGCACGCTCGTCTGGAACGGGCCGGTCGGGGTGTTCGAGCTCGACGCGTTCGCCTCGGGAACCAAGGCGCTGGCCGAGGCGATCGCCGCCTCGAGCGCATTCTCGATCGCGGGCGGCGGCGACACCATCGCCGCGATCAACAAGTTCGGCGTGGCCGACCGCATCGGGTACATCTCGACCGCGGGCGGCGCGTTTCTCGAGTTCCTCGAAGGCAGGAGGCTGCCCGCGGTCGCCATTCTCGAAGAGCGCGCGACCGGGTGAGTCGCTAGAGGCTAGAGGAATGCCAATGGAACGCGCGACCAAGATCGTCGCCACCCTCGGCCCGGCGAGCAGCACGCTCGACGTGCTGACGCGGATGCTCGCGGCCGGGGTCGATGTCGTGCGCCTCAATTTCTCCCATGGCAGCGTCAGCGACCACCTGCAGCGCGCGCGCATGGTGCGCGACGCCGCGGCGGCGCTCGGCCGCGAAGTCGCGATCATGGTTGATCTGCAGGGCCCGAAGATCCGCGTGGGCAAGATCGCCGAGGGCAAGGTCACGTTGAAGACGGGACAGACCTTCGTCCTCGACGCCGATTGCGAGCTCGGCAACGCGGAGCGGATCGGACTCGACTACAAGGAGCTGCCGCGCGACGTCGAGCCCGGAGCGATCCTGCTGCTCGACGACGGCTTGATTCGCCTGCGCGTCGAAGCGGTGCTCGGGAGCGAGATCACCACCCGGGTCGAGGTCGGCGGCGTCCTGTCGAACAACAAAGGAATCAACCGCCTGGGCGGGGGCTTGACCGCGCCCGCCCTGACCGCCAAGGACATGGACGACATGAAGACGGCGGTCGCGATCGACGCCGACTACATCGCCGTCTCGTTCCCGAAGAACAAGGAAGACATGTACATGGCGCGGCAGCTCCTGCGCGCCGCGGACGGGAAGGCGCTGCTGGTCGCCAAGATCGAACGCGCGGAGGCGATCTCCACCCTCGAGGAGATCATCGACGCCGCCGACGCCATCATGGTGGCGCGCGGCGACCTCGCGGTCGAGGTGGGGAACGCCGCCGTGCCGGGCCTGCAGAAGCGCATGATCCGGCTCGCGCGCGAGCGCAACAAGGTCACGATCACCGCCACGCAGATGATGGAATCGATGATCGTGAACCCGGTGCCCACCCGCGCCGAGGTTTCCGATGTCGCCAATGCGGTGCTCGACGGCACCGACGCCGTCATGCTCTCCGCCGAGACCGCCGCCGGGCGCTACCCGGTCGAGACCGTCGAGGCGATGAGCCAGATCTGCATCGAGGCCGAGAAGACCGACGTGGTCGAGCTGGACCACGATTTCCTCAACCGGACGTTCACCCGCATCGACCAGTCGGTGGCGATGGCGGCGCTGTTCACGGCGCACCACCTGCGCGTCAAGGCCATCGCGGCGCTGACCCAGTCGGGCTCGACCGCATTGTGGATGTCGCGCCACAACTGCGGCTGTCCGATCTTCGCGCTCACCCCCGAGGTGCCGTCGCAGAGGAAGATGGCGTTGTACCGCAACGTGCGTCCGCTCTATCTCGAGCAAAGCGGCGACCGCGAGAGCGTGCTCCGCGCTGCCGAGGATCTACTGGTGGCGAAGGGGCAGGTGCAGTTCGGCGACCTGATCGTGCTCACCAACGGCGAGCCGATGGGCAAGTCGGGCGGAACCAACGCGCTCAAGATCGTGCGCGTGGGCGAGCATCGTTAGCAGCGCGAGGGGACCGTGGGCCGACCTACCACGTCGCAAACATCGCGGCGACCGCCGCGGCCATGGTTCCGGTCGCCAGCCAGCCCAACGCCTTCAGCCCGCGCGTGATCGTGAAGCCGCCCATGACTTTCGCGTCGTCGGCGAGCAGCATCATCACCACCATGATCGGCACCGCGATCACGCCGTTGACCACCGCGCTCCAGAACAGCGCCCGGATCGGGTCGACCGGAGAGAAGTCGAGCGCCACGCCGCCGAGCGTGGCGAGCGCGATGATGGCGTAGAACTCGCGCGCCTCGAGCAGCTTCAGGTCGAGGCCGCGCTTCCACTCGAAGGTCTCGGCGACCGCGTAGGCCGCCGACCCCGCCAGCACGGGCACCGCGATCATCCCCGTGCCGATGATCCCCAGCGCGAAGAGCAGGAAGGCAAAATCTCCGGCCAGCGGCCGCAGCGCCGAGGCCGCCTGGGCCGAAGTCTGGATGTCGGTCACCCCGACAGCGTTCAGCGTGGCCGCCGTGCCGAGAATGATGCAGAACGCCACGACGTTGGAGAACGCCATCCCCAGGTAGGTATCGATCTTGATCCGCCGCAGATGCTCGGCGGCGCCCTCCGGCGCGTGCGCGAGCGCCCCGGCCGCGGGGTCCGCGTCGAGCTCCTCGACCTCCTGAGAGGCCTGCCAGAAGAAAAGATAAGGGCTGATGGTCGTGCCGAACACGGCGACGACCACGGTCAGGTACTGCGCGGTTTGCGCGAAATGTGGCGCCAGGCTGTGCGCGGCGACTTCGCGCCAGGGAATCGGGATCGTCAGAACCAGGGCTACGTAGGAGAGCAACGCCAGCGTCAGCCACTTCAAGTAACGCACGTAGCGCTGGTAGCTCAGGAACACCTGCAGCAGCAGACAGACGATGCCGAAGACGACGACATAGACCTGCGGCGGACCGCCTACGACGAGCTGCAGGGCCTCGCCCATCGCGGCGATGTCGGCGGCGATGTTGATCGTGTTGGCGACGACCAGCAGCGCAACGATGCCGTGTAGAACCGGTCGCGGGAAGTTGCGGCCGATGTTCGAGGCGAGCCCGTGACCCGTCACCCGGCCGATGCGCGCGCTGATGAGCTGGATGCCCACCATCAGCGGATAGGTGAACACGATGGTCCACAGCGTCAGGAACCCGAACTGCGCGCCAGCCTGCGAGTAGGTCGCGATCCCCGACGGATCGTCGTCGGCCGCGCCGGTGATCAACCCGGGACCCAGTTGCCTCAACCAGTCGCGCAACGTAGCGCGCATCGCCGTCGACCCCCACTTCGAACCGCGGGCGACTATAGCAGCATTCGGTCGAGGGCAGGATGAAAAAGGCCCGCACTCGAGGCGGGCCTTGGCGTGTCGCAGGGCGCGGGCTTTGCGCCCGAGCTCGGACTCAGGGGAGCATGCTGTGGTCGTAGGTGCGGATGTCGCGGTGCTTGGTCTCGGTCAGGAAGAAGGTGCCGATGACCAGCGTCATGATCGCCACGACGATCGGGTACCACAGGCCGTAGTAGATGTCGCCAGTGGCGGCCACCATCGCCGTGGCGGTGAGCGGCAGCATACCGCCGAACCAGCCGTTGCCGATGTGATACGGCAGCGACATCGATGTATAGCGGATCTTGGTCGGGAAGAGCTCGACTAGGAACGCCGCGATCGGCCCGTAGACCATCGTCACGTAGATCACCATGATGACCAGGATCAGCTCGGTCATGAACCAGTTGATCTGGCTCTTGTCCGGGGCGCCCTTGTAGCCCGCCGCTTTGAGCGTGTCATCGATCTTCTTCTGGTCCCAGCCTTCGATGCGGGTGCTGCCGATGGTCGTCACCACGGCTTTACCAGGCTCCGGCGGCAACGACTTGAACGACAGCCCCTGCTTGGTCAGGAAGTCCTTGGTCTTGTCGCAGTCCGAGAACGTGCTCCACGGTCCGACGAAGAGGTGGAACTGACAATCCGTCGCGGCAACGGTGATCGGCGTCTTCGCCGAAAATTCTTCCAGCGCCGGATTGACATAGTGCGTGAGCCCCTGGAACAGCGGGAAGTAGGTGACCGCGGCGATCAGGCAGCCGGCCAGGATGATCTTGAGGCGCCCGATCTTGTCGGAGAGCCAGCCGAAGAAGATGAAGAACGGCGTGCCGATCAGCAGCGACAACCCGATTAGCACGTAGGTCGAAACGTAGTCGAGCTTGAGGGTGATGGTGAGGAAGAACAGCGCATAGAACTGTCCCGTGTACCAGACCACGCCCTGGCCCGCGGTCGCGCCGAGCAGCGCCAGCAGCACGTACTTGTTGTTCGGATACTTGAAGAAGCTGTCGGTCAGCGGCGATTTCGAGCCCTTGCCCTCGGCTTTCATCTTCTGGAAGATCGGCGATTCGTGCAGCTTGAGACGGATATAGACCGAGAACACCAGCAGAATGAGCGAGGCCCAGAACGGAATCCGCCAGCCCCATTCCGAGAACGCTTTCGCGTCCATGCTGTTGCGTGACAGATAGATGAGCACCAGCGCCAGGAACAGACCGAGCGTGGCGGTGGTCTGGATCCAGCTCGTGTCGTAGCCGCGCTTGTCGTGGGGGGCGTGCTCCGCGACGTAGGTCGCCGCACCGCCGTACTCGCCGCCGAGCGCGAGCCCTTGGACGAGCCGCAAGGTGACCATCAGGATCGGCGCGAACCAGCCGATCGACGTGTAGGTGGGCAGCAGTCCGACCAGAAACGTCGAGCCGCCCATGAACACAATGGTCACGAGAAAGGTGTATTTCCTCCCCACCAGATCGCCGATTCGGCCGAACACGATCGCGCCGAAGGGTCGCACCAGGAAGCCCGCGGCGTAGGCGGCAAAAGCCGACAGCAGCGCGGCCGTCGCGTTGCCGGGAGGAAAGAACAGCGCCGCGAAGAACGGCGCCAGCACCGCGTAGAGGTAGAAGTCATACCACTCGAACACCGTGCCGAGCGAGGAGGCGAAGATCACCTTCCTCTCTTCCGTGCCGATGCTCTTGATCGACTCCTCTTCCAGAAATCCCTTGGCCTTCGTCTGCGCCATCGCTAGCCTCCCTGAAGTTCGCCCAAGTCGATATCGGTGCGTCCCGCGTACTACCGCGACGAGACTCGCTTCCGTCCCGTACAGCCACGCACATCCCGGTCTCTCGTGCCGGCAACCTAATATCGCAGGCCAACCTTACGCGGAACTTACGTCCGCACCTCTGTCGTTCGCCTGATCGCGATATTGCGTTGCAGCATCACCGGATCTGGCCCAGCCCTGCATCATTGCCGTCCGCCGCACCCGGATCGAGCAGGTCGCTGATCTTGGCCATCAGCTCGCGCGTCGAGAACGGCTTGATCACGTATACGTCGGCCCCGGCGGTGAGGCCCCGGTTCACTTCGGCGTCGCGCCCGCGGGCGGAGAGCATGATGATCTTGATGTCGCGCCAGTCGGGCCGCTCGCGCATGCGCGCGCATACTTCGTAGCCGCTCTTGCGCGGCATCATGACGTCGAGCAGCACCAGGTCCGGATGCGATCTCTCGATGAGGTCGAGCGCCTCGTCTCCATTGCGCGCGATGCTGACTTCGTAGCCGTTGCGCTGGAGGAGGAACTCGACCGCCGCGACGATACTGGGCTCGTCATCGGCGATCAGGATCTTCTTGCTCACGTCGCGGCTCCACTCGGCAGCGTAAACGAGAAGCGCGCACCGGCGCCAAGGCTGCTCTCGACCCACATGCGGCCGCCGAAATGCTCGACGATCTGGCGGCTGATGTGCAGCCCCAAGCCGGTACCGAGCGGCTTGTCGGTGAGCGTGTCGCCCACCTGGTGGAACTTGCTGAAGATCGTCTCGTGATGCTCGGGGCTGATGCCTCGCCCGTTGTCGCTGACGTCGACGCGGAGGGTCCCGTCGCGCTCGGCCAGCGCGATCTCGATGCGGCCGTTGTCGCCGTCGCAGAATTTGACCGCGTTCGAGAGCAGATTGAGCATGACCTGGATCATCCGGTCGAGATCGACGGCGACCGGCGAGACCTTGTCGGGAAGCCGCGCTTCGACCTTGATATTCTTCTCCCGGAACAACTGCTCCATCGCGGCGAGCGTATCCGCGATCACCTCCTTCATGTCGACCCGCGATTGCACCCAATCAGCCCGGCCCGACTCGATCTTGGCCAGGTCGAGCACCTGGTTGATCAGGCGCGTCAGCCGCTCGGCCTCCTTGGCGATAATGCCGAGGAACTTGTTACGCTCCTCCTCGCCGACGTCGGGGGTATCGAGCAGGATCTCAGTTAACGCGCGGATCGAGGTGAGCGGGGTGCGCAGCTCGTGGGTCACGGTCGATACGAAATCGTCCTTCAGCCGATCGAGCTCGGTGAGCCGTGCGTTGGCTGCGGTCAGCCCGGCGGTCGCCGCCTCCAGCTCGCGCGATTTCTGCTCCAGCTTGTGGCTATAGACGACGACCTGCGACGCCTCGTCGAGGACATCGCGCACCTCCTCGAGGGTAAGCGCTTCCTCTTTGGCGACCGAGGCGACCATCACCCGCGCGGAGGCCGCACCGATCGCGCCGGCGAGCTGGACTTCGACGTAATGGACGAGATCGGCGTCGGCCTGCAGACGTGCATCCGGCCAGTCGACGCCCCTCGATCTCGCGTAGTCACGAAACGCGCCATCCGCGGTGGCGGTTCCCAGGAACCGGGCAAGCAGACTGTGCAGGTCGGGCAGCGACGCGGTGCCGCGCCAGAAGCGCGCCCCTCGCGCTTCGCCGCTATGGCGGAACACGTCGACGAACAGGCTCGCCTGCCGGTGCTCCTCGGCGCTCGGTGAGACGCTGAGGGATACGAGCACGTACGCGCCCACGTTGGCGATCATGCTCCAGATCATCGCGTGACTGATCTGATCCAGGCCCCCGAGCCCGAACAACTGCAACGGCTTGAGCAAGGCGATGCCGAAGGGACCCTGCTCGAGAAGCCCGCTCGGCAGCCATCCCGAGCGCGCCAGCGCGGGCAGGAGCAGCGTATAGAGCCACACGAGGAAGCCCGCGGAGAGGCCGCACAGCGCCCCCGCGCGGGTGCCGTCCTTCCAGAAGATCCCGCCCAGGATCGCCGGCGCGAACTGCGCAACGGCCGCAAATGAGATCAAGCCGATCGAGACCAACGCATACGCTTCGCCGGCGAGCTTGAAGTACAGGTAGCCGAGCAGCAGGATGAGCACGATGGCGCCGCGGCGGATGCCGAGCAACAGCCCCGTGAGATCGCGGCGCTCGTTGAGCCGCAGGCGGCGCAACCGCAGCAGCACCGGCATCAGCAGGTCGTTGCACACCATGGTCGAAAGGGCGATGGTCTCGACGATCACCATGCCGGTGGCTGCCGACAGGCCACCGATGAACACCAGCAGCGCGAGACCTTCCTGCTTCTCGGCCATCGGCAGCGTGAGCACGAACGTATCGGCGTCCACACTCCCGTCCGGAAACCGTAGCAAGCCCCCGAATGCGATCGGCAGCACGAAGACGTTGATCGCGAGCATGTAGACCGGAAACAGCCAGATCGCCTTGTTGATGTGCTTCTCGTCGAGGTTCTCGATTACCGCGACCTGGAACTGGCGCGGCAGGAATATGATCGCCATCATCGACAGGATGGTGAGCCAGACCCAGGTCGAATAGCCTCCAGCCACGCCTTCGATCGGAGTGAGCATGGCGCGCAGCTTCGGCTGTGCGGCGACCCGCGCGAACACATCGCCGAAGCCGTTGTAGATGCCGAAGGTCACGAACGCGCCGACGGCCAGGAACGCGAGCAGCTTCACCAGCGACTCGAAGGCAATCGCGGCGACCATGCCCTGGTGGTGCTCGGCGGCGTCGAGATGGCGGGTGCCGAAGGCGATGGTGAACGCGGCCAGGATCAACGCGACCCACAGCGCATTGTCCTGTCGGATCGCCAGCGCGCCGACGTTGCCGGGCATGACGATCTGCGGATACTGCACGAGGATGGTGAAGCTGTTCGACACCGCCTTGAGCTGCAGCGAGATATAGGGAAGGATGCCGATAACCGCGATCACGGTCACCAGCCCGCCGAGCAGCGCGCTCTTCCCGTAGCGCGAGGCGACGAAATCGGCGAGCGAAGTGATGCGGTTCTGCTTTGAGATGCGCAGGATCTTGCGCAGGATGACCCACCACAGCGCGATCATCAGCGTCGGCCCGAGGTAGATCGGCAGGAACCCGACTCCGTCACTCGCCGCGCGCCCGACGCTGCCGTAGAACGTCCATGCGGTCGCGTAGACCGCGAGCGACAGGCTGTAAACGTAGGGGCTGGCGATGACCGACCGCCCGGCGTCGGCGCGCCCGTCGGCGTAGTAGGCGATGGCAAACAGCACGCCGAGGTACGCGAAGGAGACCAGGACGATGACCGGCTCTTGCAGCATCGTCTCTTTCTGCCGCGCTAACCGCGCGACTCGGCGACGAGCGCCATCAGCGCGATCAACGCCGCCCAGGCGATGAAGATGTACGCGTACAGGATCGGCACGCCGAAGAGCACACCCGATACGTTGAAGAGCGCCAGCACCGGGTAGTTGAACAGCAGCAAGCCGAGCATGCACAAGGCCACGAATCGCGGGCCCTTGCTCTCGAGTGCGCTCATCACACGTCCTCTCTTCCGGAGCGGCGTCAGCGCTCCTGCGGCGCACGGACGACCGTGACCGTGCACGGAGCATCGGCTACGATCTGGGCGCTCACACCCGGAAACAGGCGCGCCTGCACCCCGCCGCGCGAGGCGCCGACCACGATATGGTCGACCTCGTTCATCTTCGCATAGTCGATCAGCGCGGCCGCCGGCTTTTCCGACTCTAGCACGTGGTAGGTCAAACGCTCTTCGGGCAGTTGCAGCGGCTTCGCCCAGCGGCGCAAGGCTACCAGATGCTTGATGTGGCGGCCGGTCGCCGTGCTTTCTTCGCCTTCCCCCGACAGCGCGGCCGCGGGCGGGACTGCAGTGGCGCAGGCGATCCGGGCGCGAGCGTCCGCAGCGATCAGGCGGCGCGCTGCGTCGCGAAGCGCCTCGGCGAGCGCGGCGTCATTCGGCGCCGGTCCGATCGCGACCAGCACGATCGGCGCCGGCCCGACGGGAGTGGGCGGCGGCGGGCACGGCGCGGGCTCGAATCTCCGGGCGCTCATCCAGCGCCTGGCCCGCGTCGTCCAGGCTGCGCGGCGCTGGCGCGTGCCGCGTTCGGTTAGCACGACCTGGGGCGGATTGGAAAGATCGATCGCGACCTCGGCCGCGGTCGCGTAGCGGTCGCGAGCGTCGATCTCCAGGCAGCGCAAGATGATCTCCTGGAGCCACGCGGGTGTGGCGGGCACGAGCGCGCGCGGCGGGATCGGGTCGCTGTAGAGTCGCCGCCGCAACTCGGCGCTCGAGCGCGGGTTGCCGAACGGGAAGCGCGCCGTGGCGAGCTGATACAGGATCGCGCCGAGCGCGAAGATGTCGCTGCGCGGATCGCAGCGGACCCCCACCACTTGCTCGGGCGCCATGTAGACCCAGTTGCCCACGGGCGAGCGCAATTCCTCGGCGAGGAGATCCGGATAGTGGCTGTGATGGGCGAGGCCGAAATCGACAAGCACCGCCTCACCGCCCGATCGATAGAGCACATTGGTCGGCTTCAGATCGAGATGCGCCACACCCTGCCGGTGCAGATCGGCGAGCGCCAGCGCCAGGCCCGTCCCGAGGCGGGCGGCCTCCCCGGCCGCCAGCGGTGCGCGGTCCATCCAGTCGTTGAGCCGGACGCCGTCGACGTACTCCATGATCAGGTACGGGGTCGTTTCGACGTCGCCGAACGCCACCAGCGTCGGATGGTGCGGGCCTTGCCCGAGCGCGCCGAGCACCATCCGGCAAACCTCGAAGGCGATGACGTTGACCGCGCGCTCGCCCGCGCCGAGGCGAGGGATTTTGATGATCAGCGGCAGGGGGCCGTCGGGTCCGGTCAAGCGGTAGATCGACGCCATGCTGCCGACGTGGATCCGCTCGCCCAAGCGAAAGCCGTCGAGCTCGCTTCCCGGTCCCAGCGCATCCATACGCAACTCTCACGCTCCGCGTTCGAGCCGCCGCGCGGCGCGCTCGGGCAGTCCTGCGGCGCGGATCTTTTGCGCCGCCAGAGCGTAATCGTAGCCAACGCGGTAGAAGGTGAGCCGCGCGCGCGCCAGGTCGGCGAGCGCATAGCACGCCTTGTTGTTGTGGTCGCGCGGCTGGCCGGCGGAGCCGACGATCGCGAGCCAGCGGCGATGCGTCCCGGTGGGAATCGGCGTGCCGGGCATGGGTCGGAAGGGCATCGGCTCGCCGCCAGCGCCGACGTAGTAGAGCTTCTGCTCGTGCACGTGCCCGCAGAAGATGTATTCGGCGTCGCCGACCCGCATGCTCTCTTCCGCCTCGCGCAGGCTGGTGATGTAGATCCACTGCTCGGGTGCGGCCGCACTGGCGTGCACGAACAGGATATGGTCCTGCCTCACCGTAAGGGGCAGGCCGGCGAGAAACGCCCGCTGGCGCGCCTCGAGCTGTGCCCGGGTCCAGTCGATCGCGGCCCGGGCGCTGGCGCTCAGCGTATCATCGCGGCGGCCGAGCACCGCCGCGTCGTGGTTGCCGAGCACGACCACCGCGCCCTCCTGGGCATGCCGCTCGATCAGGTCGAGCACCGCGACGGGGTCCGCGCCGTAGCCCACCAGGTCGCCCAAGAAGGCGTACCGGTCGGCCCCGAGGCCCCGCGCGTGCGCAAGGCACGCGCTGAGCGCTTCCAGATTGCTGTGGATGTCGGCGAACAGGGCCAGCTTCATCGGAGGACCAATGTATCATCCGCGACGCGCGCAGCCCAACGGCGTTGCGGGAAGGCAGCTTGGAGCCTCGCTGCCGATGCGGTAGAGTGTTCCCGGACTTCGTCCGGCAGCCCGCCACCCCGCGTTGATCATTGCGCTCCTCTCCGACATTCACGGCAATCTCGAGGCGCTCAATGCGTGTCTGAAGGATGCGAGTGAGGCCGGCGCCGTGCGCTACGCGTTCCTCGGCGACTTCGTCGGCTATGGCGCCGATCCGCAGACGGTGGTCGACATCCTCGCGCGCCACGCGGCGGACGGCGCGATCGTCGTCAAGGGCAACCACGACGAAGCGATCGAAAAAACGCCGCTGTACATGAACGAGGCGGTACGCGCGGTCATCGCCTGGACGCGCGAGACCCTCAGCGCCGAGGCCAAGGCTTTCCTCTCCTCGCTGCCGCTGTGCGTGCGAGAGCCGGACATGTGCTTCGTGCACGCCTCGGCCGCAGCCCCGCAAAAGTGGGAGTACGTCGACAGTCCCGGCGCGGCGCGGCGCAGCATCGACGCGGCGCGGGTGGCGTATACCTTCTCCGGACACGTGCACGAGCAGGAGCTTTATTTCCAGAGCGGCCACGGCAAGGCGTCGTTGTTCCGGCCGGTGCGCGGCACACCGGTGCCGGTCGGCCGACATCGGCGCTGGCTGGCGCTCGTCGGCTCGGTGGGGCAACCGCGCGACAACAACCCCGCCGCGGCTTACGCCCAGTTCGACTCCGAGCGCGAGACGATCGTGTTCCGTCGCGTCCCGTACGATCACCTTGCAGCGGCACGCAAGATCCGCGAGGCGGGACTGCCCGCGTCGATCGCCTATCGCGTCGAGAAGGGGATATGAGCTTGCCTGCGCCGACGCCGCAGGAATACGATTCCGGCCCTGAGCTCGACGGCTTTCGCCTCGAAGAGTGTATCCACTCGGGTGCGATGGGACGCATCTTCCGCGTCCGCGGGCCCGACCCGAGCGTGCGCTTGATCATGAAAGTGCCGCGGATCGGTCCGGGCGAGGACAGCGAAGGGCTTATCAGCTTCGAGACCGAAGCGATGCTGCTGCCCGCGCTCTCCGGGCCGCATGTGCCGCGCTTCGTGGCTGCGGGGAGCCTCGCCAAAACGCCTTACCTCGTCACGCAATGGGTCGACGGCGAGAGCCTGGAGCACGTGCTCAAGCGTGGTCCGCTAGCGCCTGGCGAGGTTGCAAGGGTGGGTGCCGCGCTTGCCGATGCGTTGCATAGCCTGCACCTGCAGGACGCGATCCATCTCGACCTCAAACCGGAGAACGTGATCCTCAAGGCCGACGGCGAGGTCGTGCTCATCGATTTCGGGCTCGCCTACCACGCGCACTTCCCGGATCTACTCGCCGAGGAACAGCGCTTCCTGGCGGGCTCCGCGCCCTACATCTCTCCGGAGCAGGTGCTCGGCACGCGTTCGGATCCACGCAGCGACATCTTCGCGCTCGGCGTGCTGCTCTACGAGCTCGCGACGGCAGAACTGCCCTTCGGAAGTCCGGCCACGCTCGCGGGACTCCGCGACCGGCTATGGCGCGACGTGGTCCCGCCCCGCGCGCGCTCGCCGGAGCTGCCGCCGTGGCTGCAGGAGATCATCCTGCGCTGCCTGGAACCGCGCGCGGAGGATCGCTATCAATCGGCCGCCCATGTCGCGTTCGATCTGCGCAATCCGGATCAGGTGCCGCTCACGGCGCGCGCGGGAAAGCTCGAGCAAGCCGGAGTCATCGAGCAAGCGCGCCGCTGGTGGCGGGCACGCACTCGGCGGCGTCCGCAGCCGTCCCGCCTGCCCAAGTCGCAGGTCGGCTCGACGCCGATCATCATGGTCGCCGTCGACACGACGCATCCGGACGATGAGCGCCAGCCCGCGCTGCAGCGAACGACCGCGCAAATGCTGTCGCGCTCCGCCGACTTCCGCCTGATCTGCGTATCGGTGATCGGCCGCGCTTTGGTCGCCGAGCACGCAAGCGGCGGCGAAAGCGCTTCGGGGACCTATCTCGAGCACCTCGTGCGCCTGCGCCACTGGGTCGAGCCGCTGCAACTGCCGGCGCGACGCCTTTCGCTGCACGTGATCGAGGCCGCCAACCCCGAGAATGCACTGGTCGAATTCGCCCGATCCAATCATGTCGACCTGATCGTGCTCGGCGCGCCGCACCCGGCCCAGCTCGGGCTCGCCTGGTGGCGATCGGTGGCCTCGGGCGTGACCGCCAATGCCCATTGCAGCGTTCACGTCGTGCGCGTACCCGCCGATTAACCGGCGGGTCGTGCGCGAGCGCGGCGAGACAACTCAGTCGGCCGCCGGAGCATCGAGGCGGTAGCCCAAACCGCGGACGGTCGAAATCCGGACGCCGCCGGGCTCGAGCTTCTTGCGCAACCGGTGGACGTAGACTTCGATCGCATTGGCGCTGACCTCCTCGCCCCACGCGCACAGGTGGTTGACGAGCTGGTCCTTGTGCACCAACCGCCCCGGACGCTGCAGGAACAACTCGAGCAGCGACAGTTCCCGCGCGGAGAGATCGAGCCGTTCGCCGTTGACTTCCGCCACGCGACCGACTTGATCGAAGGCAAGCCGCCCGTGCTTGATGAGCGTGGGCGCTCCGGACATGCCGCGACGCGTCAGCGCGCGCACGCGGGCCTCCAGCTCGGCGAGCTGAAACGGCTTCGGCAGATAGTCGTCGGCGCCGGCGTCGAGCCCGCGCACCCGGTCGGTGACGCTGTCAAGCGCGGTGAGCAGCAGCACCGGCAACCGCGAGCCCCGCGCGCGCAGACGCTTCAAGACATCGAACCCGCAGAGCAGGGGCAGGCTGATATCGAGAATCAGCAGATCAAACTCGTTGGCGCCGAGCGCCGCGTCGGCTTCGCGGCCATTCTCGACCCAATCGACAGCGTAGCCCGATCGGCGAAGCGTGGTGCTCAGCGCTTGGGCGAGGATCGGGTCGTCTTCCGCGATCAGAATTCGCATCCGCCCTCCTCCTGGCGGCGTGAGACCCTGCGCAATGGTGGAGTCTAACAAACGCGGGGCGCCCCAGTCTCGATCGGGCGGCGGCGATGCATGTATGGGCCCCTGTCTTGCGCAAAGCGTGGCGCGACGAGCAGCCGGTCGGACCTCGCGGCCCGGCCCCGTTCGCCCACGACTGCCGCTGCACGTCACTTGCCCGGCCCGGCGCTCGCCTTGGGCGCCCGCGTCGAAGTCTGGCATGCAGTTTGCGTCCAGTCGTTCGACGCGCAACCAGCGCGACGAGGTGCTCAATGGACGACGCGGTACGTTACGCAAAAACCAGCAAGGGGATCGACGAGATCAGCCGGCGTCAGAACAACCTGACCGGGAAGCTGCGCATCATGCTCATCCTGGTCGACCCGTCCAAGACCCTCGAGCAGCTTCGGATGCAGGGCGAGCGCATCGGCGCCCCCGCGGATTGCCTGGAGGCGATGGTCCGCGAGGGGTTTATCGCGCCGGTCGAGCCGGTCGCGACCGGGGCCACTACAGCCACCCGGCGAGCAAATGGGGTGCCGGTCGCCAAAGACGAGCCGGCCCGTGTCATCAGTGCGAAAAATTTCATGAAACAGACGCTGGCGGCCGGCCTGGGACCCGCGGCGTCGATCCTCGCGGCCCGCGTCGAGCGCTGCATGACGCGGACCGAACTGGTGCAGTTGCTTCCCGAATACGAGAAGTCGATCTCCAGGGTATCGGGAGACATTGAGGCGGACCTGCTGGCGGACCGGTTGCGCCGCTTGCTCGGCTGAGCGTCGGTATCGCGAGAACGCTTCGGCCCATCGCGCCCCTGTTGCACGCCGGGCTACGGCGCGCACAGCGGCAGCGAGAGGGGCGGCAAAGCGGTTGTCGCTCGATCGGTCGCGGGCCTTGCGGGCTGATGCCTTGTGCTAGCATGGTCGACCCGAACGGCCGGTCTTTGACCTCGACCTCCGGCATCGGGCGAGCGTCATCCGCATCGGAGGATGATACATGGGCATCCTGGGCATCATCGGCACGATCATCGTCGGCTTCATCGTCGGTCTGCTGGCGCGGTTCTTCTATCCGGGCGGCGTGCCGCTGGGATTCTGGCTCACGGTCGCGCTCGGTATCGGCGGGTCGATCGTCGGCGGCGTGATCAGCAGCCTGATCTGGAAGACTCCCGACGGCAGGTTCCATCCCGCGGGCTGGTTCATGTCGATCCTCGGCGCTCTGATCATCCTCTGGGCCTACATCAACTTCGTCAAGTAGCAGCGCGGCCGCGGCGGGCGGCCGACCGGCGCCGGATTATCCCGCCCGAATTTCGGCGACGCGCCGCCGCACGGGCGCCTATACTTCCTCGCATGTTGAGCCTTCCTTCACCTGAGGTCATGTATCGCGCGCTGGTCGAGCACGACCCTGCCTTCGAAGGCATCTTCTATGTGGGCGTGGCGACCACCGCCGTCTTCTGTCGCCCGACCTGCCGAGTGCGCACGCCAAAGCGCGAGAACGTGGAGTTCTTCGCCTCGCCCAGCGCCGCACTCCACGCCGGGTATCGACCGTGCCGCCGCTGTCATCCACTCGACCGCGATCGCAGCGCCCCACCGCTGGTCGAGGAGCTTCTCGCCGCAGTCGAGGCGGAACCGACCAGCCGCTGGCGCGACGCGGATCTCGCCGGCCGCGGCATCGATCCGTCGACCGCGCGGCGCACGTTCAAGCGCTACTGCGGTATGACCTTTCACGCTTATCACCGCGCGCGTCGCATGGGCTTGGCACTAGCCGGCGTGCGCCAAGGAAAATCCATGCTCGACCTGCAGCTCGATCACGGCTTCGAATCCGGCAGCGGCTTTCGCACTGCTTTCAATCGCCTCGTCGGTACGCCGCCCAGCCGCGCATCCGGCGTCGATTGCCTTTATGCGCAGTGGTTCGAGACCCCACTCGGACCCATGCTCGCGCTCGCCGACGATGGCGGTCTCGCGCTCCTCGAGTTCGTCGACCGCCGAGGGCTCGAGCGCGAGCTCGAAGTCTTGCAGCGGCGCCTCAAGCGCCGCATCCTGCCGGGGGCGCATCGCTATCTTAAGCAGATCGGCAAGGAGCTTGCCGCGTACTTCGCGGGCCGGAGTCTGGTCTTCAATACGCCGCTCGCGCTCGCCGGCTCGCCGTTTCAGCGCGCCGTATGGAACGCGCTGCAGGCGATACCGCCGGGCACGACGCGCTCGTACGGTGAGATCGCCGAGGCGATCGGCCGGCCGGCGGCGGTACGCGCCGTCGGCCGCGCCAACGGCGACAATCGCCTCTGTCTCATCGTGCCCTGCCACCGTGTCATCGGCAGCGACGGGACGCTGACCGGCTACGGCGGCGGGCTGTGGCGGAAAGCTTGGCTGCTCGAGCACGAGCGCGCGCACGCGCTCGGTCCCGGACAGCTCGCGCTTCCGGTTGCAGCGCAAGCGAGCGAGAACGCGCTCGCCCCAACGAGCTGATCCGATGCACCTGCGCGACGTCGACCGGGTCGCGCATTCATCCTCGGTGACACCCGGATCGCGGCGCGTCAGACCAGCTCGGCTGCGGGGCCGAGAATCTGCGTGCGCAGCTCGCGGTAGCGCGGCAGTGTCGGCGGATAAACGCAAACGTACTTGACCTGTGCCGCCTGCAGGCAGCGCTGTTTGATGATCTCGAGCTTCTGATCCCTCGGGTTCTGTACCTGCTCCGGCTCCCTGGCGTCCACGATGGCGACGATGGTCATGTCACGGTCGCACACGACGAAGCCGACGTGCTGATTGGCAATCTTGCGAAACGCGCGCAGCCGCTCCATGCCTTGCGGGCCGATCTTGACCTGGAGCACGTCGGCGAGCCGTACCCGGGCAAAGATCTCGTGTCGCGGAAACGCCGCCTTGAGCAGCAGGTAGACGACGTTCTCGGCTTTCGACAGGAAGCGCGAACGCAACAGATACAACCCGGGGACCTCTGCGCTCGACAGCAGGCGTGTGGTCTCGCCCTCGGTCCATTGGGCGGTTTGCGTGTCCGCGGGCTGGTCGCTTGGCTTGCTGCTGCGGCTGCGGCGCATGAACCCCACCAGCACGGCCACGATGAGCGTGCCGATCGCCAGCGCGAACAGCATCCCCGAGGTCATCCTAGTGTCCCGCTCCGCAAATTCGCCGGATCGTTTCGCGCCGGACACGCACGTGCAGCCGGTACGCGCCACCGCCGAAGCCCGCCAAGTCTAATGCATTTTGCACCGGCGTGGGGCTGGCCGCCCGCGCCGCTGCAATCCGTGCGCTACGCGCGCAACGCATCGCCCGCTCGAGGCGGGGCTGCGCGCGCATCGACACGCGCTGGAGAGACTTGCGGCCGGGCGGGCGCTTCCCTAGAATGCAGCGGTCTTTGGCGCGAGAGCGCGTGCTCCAGAGGAAACCGGATTGCGGTCCGGAGGTTGGCGCAGATGCGCCCGATCCAGGCTTTCACGCTCTCGTCATCACCCGTTCAATGCAGACCCGACGCCTACGCGGTCCATCTGCCTGCCTGCGGGGCGGCAGAGGCGCATTAGCCA
>DASVPH010000056.1:0-13929 GCA_036382945.1 Casimicrobiaceae bacterium | reverse complement strand
CATGCCGAGAGACGATCCCGCGCGCCGAGCGCGCGAAGCGAACCGCAGCCATAGCTTGGGCTATGGCGAGGATGAGCGACAAAGCGGTCGGCGATGCGGGTCGGCTCGAACATAGCGAAACTTATGGGGCGCGGTACTAGTCCAGGGCGAGCGGAAACGTCAAGGAGGGGAGCGCAATGAAGGGCACGAATCGCTTGGCTCGGTGGGTGGCCGCGGCGACGCTGCTCGCCGCCGCCGGCGTTGCGTCGGCGCAGGCGACGGTGAAGATCGGCGTGATCGCGGAGTTCTCGGGGCCGTTCGCCGACTACGGCGCGCAGATCCTCGGCGGCATGAAGACCTACCTCAAGCAGAACGGCGACGTATTCGGGGGCAAGAAGATCGAGATCGTGGTGAAGGACACCACCGGCGCCGCGCCGGACATCGCCAAGCGCCTGGCGCAGGAGCTGATCACCCGCGACGCGGTCGATATCCTGGCCGGGTTCGGGCTGACGCCCAATGCGCTGGCGGTGGCACCGGTCTCGGCCGAGGCGAAGAAGCCGATGGTGATCATGAACGCGGCGACCTCCGTGATCACCACCCGCTCGCCGTACATCGTACGCGTGTCGCACACCCTGCCCCAGGACACGCAGCCGATGGCGCAATGGGCGGCGAAGAACGGCATCAAGCGCGTGTTCACGCTGGTGTCCGATTTCGGTCCCGGCGTCGATGCCGAGACGACCTTCGTCAAGGCGTTCAAGGCCGCCGGCGGCGAGATCGTCGACAGCGTGCGCACGCCGCTGCAGAATCCCGACTTCGCGCCGTTCCTGCAGCGGATCAAGGACACGCGGCCGGAAGCGGTGTTCGTGTTCCTTCCACCCGGCAGCCAGACCATCGCCTTCATCAAGGGTTACGAGGAGCGCGGGCTCAAGCAGGCGGGCATCCGCATCATCGCCACCGGGGACCTGACCGACGACGGCGTGCTGCAGGCGATGGGCGAGCCCACGCTCGGGCTCATCACCAGCTTCCACTATTCGGCCGCGCACGATTCGCCGGAGAACAAGGCCTTTCTCAAGGCGTACGTCGAAACCAACGGTACCAGGCTGCGGCCGAACTTCATGGCCGCCGCAGGCTACGACGGCATGGCGGCGATCGCCGAGGCGCTCAAGAAGACCAACGGGTCGACCGACCCCGACCGTTTCGTCGGCGCGCTCAAAGGGATGAAGCTTATGAGCCCGCGCGGCCCGATCATGATTGATCCGGACACGCGCGACATCATGCAGACGGTGTACATCCGCCGCGTCGAGCGGATCGGTGGCATCCTCTACAACGTCGAGTTCGACAAGTTCCCCGACGTGAAGGATCCGGGGAAGCAGCCCTAGCCCGAGGCGAGCCTGAGATGAACGATGCGATGACCGAGCGCCTGCGCATCCGCGAGGTCGTCGAGAACTGGGCGATCTGGCGCGATGCCGGCGATTGGCAGCGCTTCCGTACCGTGTGGCACCCGGGCGCGACGATGATGGCGATCTGGTTCCAGGGTCCGGCCGAGCGCTTCATCGAGGTGAGCCGCGAAGGCTGGAACAAGGGGGTAAGCATCCTGCACTTCCTCGGCGGCTCGTCGATCGACGTGGCGGGAAGCCGCGCGATCGCGCAAACCAAGATGACCATCTCGCAGCGGGCCACGATCGACCCGCTTCGCCGAGGAGGGGTTGCATTGCCGCGATAGATGTCTTAACATAAATTTATAATGCTTATAGCATTAATATCAACGGATCATCAATGCTTACTGCAGCACAACTTCGAGCCGCTCGCGCGCTCGTGGGCATGGACCAGCGCGACCTCGCGGCGGCCTCCGGATTGTCGCTGCCCACGATTCAGCGCATGGAGGCGAGCGAGGGCGTCATCCGCGGCAACGTCGATTCCCTGATGAAGCTCATCGCCGCGCTCGAAGCTGCCGGCGTCGAGCTTATCAACGAGGGTGCCGTCAGCGAAAAGGGCGGACGCGGCATCCGGTTGAGGACGCGCTGATCCGATGCCGCGCATTTGCCGCTTCCGTTTCCGGTTCGAGCCCGAGCCAAGCACGGGATGGCGATAAAGGTCCTTCTCGGGTGCGTGCTCGCGCTCATGACGACCGCGCCCGCGGCGGTCGCGGGCGCGCGTCGGACCGCGACGAGCGCGTTCATCTACGCGATCTCGCTCGCCGTGTCGATCGTCGCGCTGAGCGCAGCCGGTTGGTCTCTCTTCGACACGAGCCTGGAGCAGAGGGCGCAACTGCCGCTCGGCTTGCCTTGGCTGGGCGCGCATTTCCGGCTCGATGCGCTCGCGGCGGCGTTCCTCGTGGTGGTCAATCTCGGCGGCGCGACGGCCAGCCTGTACGGCCTCGGCTACGGCCGGCACGAAGCGGAGCCCGCTCGCGTGCTGCCGTTCTTCCCGGCCTTTCTCGGCGCCATGAATCTGGTCGTGCTCGCCGACGACGCATTCACCTTCCTGCTGACGTGGGAGTTCATGTCGCTCACCTCCTGTGGGCTCGTGATGGCCCGCCATCGACAGTCCGGCAACGCGCGGGCCGGTTACATCTACATGTTGATGGCGAGCCTCGGCACGCTATCGTTGCTGCTCGCCTTCGGTCTGCTGGCGGGCCCGGCGGGCGGTTATACGTTCGAGGCGATCCGCACGACGCCGCTCTCCACGACCGTTGCCGCGGCGGTGCTCGCGCTGACCTTGCTCGGTGCCGGATCGAAAGCCGGGCTCGTGCCGCTGCACGTCTGGTTGCCGCTGGCGCATCCGGCCGCGCCCAGCCATGTCTCCGCGCTCATGAGCGGCGTCATGACCAAGGTCGCGGTGTACGGGTTCGTGCGCATCGTCTTCGACCTGATGGGGCCGCCCACCTGGTGGTGGGGCGGCGTCGTGCTGCTCTTCGGCGGGGCCAGCGCGGTGCTCGGCGTCTTGCATGCGCTGATGGAGCACGATCTGAAGCGCCTGCTCGCGTATCACACCGTCGAGAACATCGGCATCATTTTCATCGGGCTGGGTCTCGGGCTGGCCTTCGCCGCCAACGACATGAGCGGGGCGGCCGCGCTGGCGACCACCGCGGCGCTGTTCCACGTCTTCAACCACTCGGTGTTCAAGAGCCTGCTCTTTTTCGGCTCGGGCGCCGTCTTGACCGCCACGGGCGAGCGCGACATGGAGCGGCTCGGAGGGCTGATCCGGCGCATGCCCTACACCGCCTTCGCCTTCCTGATCGGATCGGCGGCGATCTCGGCGCTGCCGCCGTTCAACGGCTTCGTCTCGGAGTGGCTCACCTTCCAGGCGATCCTGGTGAGCCCCAAGCTGCCGCAGTGGGTGCTGAAGTTTCTCGTGCCGGCCGTCGGCGCTCTGCTCGCGCTGTCGGCGGCGCTGGCAGCCGCGTGCTTCGTCAAAGCGTTCGGCATCACCTTTCTCGGCCGCCCGCGCACGAACGCCGCGAGCGACGCGCTGGAAACCGATCGCTCGTCGCTCGCGGCGATGTTCGTCCTGGTCGCCCTGTGCCTCGTCGCCGGTGTGCTGCCCGCCTACTTCATCGACGCGCTCGCGCCGGTGGCGCGGCAGCTCGTGAATGCCGAGATGCCGCGCCAGTCCGCCTTCGCGTGGCTCACCATCGTGCCGATCGCCGAGAGCCGCAGCTCCTACAACGGTTTCTTGCTGTTGGTTCTGATCGCCGTCGCGGCGAGCCTCGCCGCCTACGTGATCCATCGCTGGGCTTCGCACGCGACGCGGCGTTCGGCGCCGTGGGATTGCGGATTCCCGGACCCCGCACCGGCGACGCAATACACCGCCGGCAGCTTCGCGCAACCGATTCGTCGCGTCTTCGGTACGGTGGTGTTTCGCGCCCGCGAGGAGATCGACATGCCGCGGCCCGGCGAGGCGCGACCTGCGCGGTTGCGCGTGCACCTCCACGACCGGGTGTGGGACGCGCTGTACGCGCCGGTGGCCCGGATTGTCGGAGTCACGGCCGACGTGCTCAACCGCGTGCAATTCCTGACCATTCGCGGCTACCTCACGCTGGTGTCCGGCGCGCTGGTCGCGCTCCTGGTGATCCTGGCGATATGGCAATAGCGCTCGACATCCTGGTGCAGCTCGGACAGCTCCTGCTGGTGCTGCTTCTCGCGCCGCTGCTCACCGGATACGTGCGCAAGATCAAGGCGCACCTCATGCGCCGCCGTGGGCCCGCTCTCATCCAGCCCTATCGCGATCTGCACAAGCTGCTGCGCAAGGAGGTCGTGCTGGCGGACAACGCGTCGTGGGTGTTTCGCACCGCGCCGTACGTCATCTTCGCCACGACCTGGGTGGCCGCGGCGCTGGTGCCGACCTTCGCCACGGGCCTCGTCTTCAGCCCGGCGGCGGACCTGATCGCGATCGTCGCGCTCTTGGGCAGCGCGCGCTTCATGCTCGCGCTGGCCGGCCTCGACGTCGGTACCAGCTTCGGCGGCATCGGCTCGAGCCGGGAGATGATGATCGCCTCGCTCGCCGAGCCGGCGCTGCTGATGATCGCCTTCACGCTCTCGCTCCTGGCGGGCTCGACCCAGCTTTCGTCGGTCGCGACGTTCATGGAGGGACCCGAGGTCGGCTTGCGCGTGTCGCTCGGCCTGGCGCTGGTCGGCCTGGTGATGGTGGGCATCGCCGAAAACGCGCGCATTCCGGTCGACAATCCCGCCACGCACTTGGAGCTCACCATGGTGCACGAGGCGATGATCCTCGAATACTCGGGGCGCCATCTCGCGGTCATCGAGGCGGCCGCCTCGCTCAAGCTGTTGCTCTACCTGTCGATCATCGGCTCCGTGTTCGCGCCGTGGGGCGTGGCGGTCGCCGGTCAGGGGTTGGCGGCCTACGCCGCGAGCCTGCCGATCTACGTGGTGAAGCTCGCCGTGGGCGGGTTCCTGCTGGCGGTGTTCGAGATGGTGATTGCCAAGATGCGCGTCTTCCGCGTCTCCGAATTCCTGGGCGCCGCGCTGATGCTGGGGCTGCTCGCCACCCTGCTCCTGTTCGTCTCGCGGGGCGGCTGATGGATCGTTTCGCGCTCGACGTCGCGCATCTGTTCGCCGGCAGCCTGGTGCTGGTTAGCTTCATGCTGCTCTACCAGGACCGCATGTTCAGCCTGCTCAACATCTTCGCCCTTCACGCCTTCATCGTCTCGGTGTCGGTGGCGTGGCAGGCGCACATCCAGAACGCCCCGCATCTGTACATCACTGCGGCGATCGCGCTGGTGGTGAAGGCGATCGTGATCCCCGTCGTGCTGCACCGGATCATCGTGCGGCTCGGCATTCATCGCAACATCGAGACCGTGGTGGGCATCGGGCAGACGATGCTGGGCGGGATCGGCCTGGTGGCGCTGTCGATCATGGTGATGCTGCCGATCACCGCCGGCGAAGGCACGCTGGTGCGCGAGGATCTCGCCTTTGCGCTGGCGGTGATCCTGCTCGGTTTGCTGATGATGGTGTCCCGGCGCAACGCGGTGGGCCAGGTGATCGGTTTCATGTCGATCGAGAACGGGCTGATCCTGGCGGCAACCGGTGCCAAGGGCATGCCGCTGGTGGTCGAGATCAGCGTCGCCTTCTCGATCTTGATCGCGCTGATCGTGATCGGCATCTTCCTGTTCCGGATTCGCGAGCGCTTCGACTCGGTGGACGTGCACGCGCTCGACCGATTCCGCGGGGAACGGCCATGAGCGCCGACGGGGCGGGGCCCACCATGAGCGCCGACGGGCCGTCCCGAGGCGCGAATTGTTCCCCCTTCGGGGGCAGCGAAGCGGCCGAATTGGCCAATGAGGCCGCGAGCGTGGGGGGGCCACTGTGAGCGATCCGGGTAGTCTGATCGTCAAGGCGATCCTGATCATCCCGGCGGTGAGCGCGGCGCTGCTCGCGTTGCTGCCTGACGATCGCACGACCGCAAGGCTCAACGTACTGGGCACGTTCCTGACGCTGGCCTCCGCGCTGGCGCTGTTCGTCCTGCGGCCGGCCACCGGGCTGTTCCTGATCGTCGACGACGTCAATGTGGTGTTCATCGTGCTCAACACCTTCGTGGGCTTCACCACCAGCGTATTCAGCGCCAGCTACATCGCGCACGAGCTCGAGACGGGGCGCCTGACGCACGCGTACCTGCGCTTCTACCACGCGATGTACCAGACGCTCATGTTCGCGATGAACCTGGCCTTGCTCGCGAACAACGTGGGGCTGATGTGGGTCGCGATCGAGCTGGCCACCCTCACCACCGTGCTGATGGTCGGGATCTACCGCACGCACGAGGCGCTCGAAGCGGCGTGGAAGTATTTCCTCCTGGGCAGCGTGGGGATCGCGCTGGCGCTCTTCGGGACGATCCTCGTCTATCTCGCCGCGAGCTCGGTCTTGGGCGAAGGTCTGGAGGCGATGGCCTGGAGCGTGCTCGTGCAGCGGGCGTCCGCCTTCGATCCGGCGCTGCTCAACCTCGCGTTCGTGTTCCTGCTGCTGGGCTACGGCACGAAAGTGGGCCTCGCCCCCTTGCACGCCTGGCTTCCCGACGCCCACGCCGAGGGCCCGACGCCCATCTCGGCGGTGCTCTCGGGGCTGCTGCTCAACGTGGCGCTGTTCGCGGTGCTGCGCTTCAAGATGGTGATGTCGGCCAATTCGGGAGCGCTGGCGCCCGGACCGCTGATGGTGACCCTGGGCCTGGTGTCGGTGGTGTTCGCCGCCTTCATGCTCTATCGCCGCGACGACATCAAGCGGATGTTCGCCTACTCGTCGATCGAGCACATGGGCGTCATCAGCTTCGCCTTCGGCATGGGCGGGCCGCTCGCCAACTTCGCGGGATTGCTGCACATGATCATGCACAGCCTGACCAAGTCCGCGATCTTCTTTTCGGTCGGCCATATCGCGCAGGTCAAGGGCACGCAGAAGATGGCCGAGATCCGCGGGCTCACCGTCTCGCATCCGGTGCTGGGCTGGGGCCTCACTCTCGGCGTGATCACCATCGTGGGCATGCCGCCGACCGGCATCTTCATGAGCGAGTTCCTGATCCTGGCCTCGACCTTCGCCCGCGCCCCGGCGCTCGCGGTGGTGTTGGCGCTGGGGCTGTTGGTCGCGCTGGGCGCGCTCTTGTATCGACTGAACGGCCTGGCCTTCGGCGAGCCCGCAGGGAGCAACGCGCCGGGCCACGCCTCGTACCTGCCCATGTTCACCCATCTCGCGTTGGCACTGGCGGCGGGGATCTTTCTGCCGCCGCCGCTGGTGTCGTGGTTCCAGCACATCGCGGACCTGCTCGGATAAATGGTCGAAACCGCGCCCACGACCACAAGCCTGCGCGAGGTCATTCGCGCGGGCCGGCTCGTCGCGAGCCACGCGCCGTGGCCGCGTGCGGTGGTCAACCACCAAGGCTGGCAACGGGCGATCGCTCTGGTGTCGAACGGGCAGTGGACCCTGCTCGGTCTGTGGGCCGGCCGCGAACAGGTCCACATGGCGCTCACCGCCGACGCCGACGTTGGCGTGCTCAGCCTCGACTGCGAGCAGCGGCGTTTTCCGTCGGTGGGACGGTCCCACCCGCCGGCGATTCGCCTCGAGCGCGCCATTCGCGACCTCTGGGGGCTCGAGCCGGAAGGGCTCGCCGACCCGCGACCGTGGCTCGACCACGGACGATGGCCGCGACTCGCTGACGGCGGCGTGCCCGAGGCCGATCGCGCCGCCGGCGCTTACGCCTTCCTGCCCGCCGAGGGCGAGAGCCTGCACCAGGTTCCGGTCGGTCCCGTGCACGCGGGCATCATCGAGCCGGGGCACTTCCGGTTCACCGCGAACGGCGAGGCGGTGGTGCGACTCGAAGCGCGCCTGGGCTACGTGCACAAGGGCATCGAGCGGCTGATGCAAGGCGCGCCGCTCGAGCGCGCCGCGCTGCTCGCCGGGCGCGTGTCGGGCGACAGCACCGTGGCCTATGCGCTCGCCTTCGCGCAGGCGGTCGAGGCGGCGTGCCTGGTCGAAGTCCCGCGGCGCGCGTTGTGGCTGCGCGCGCTCATGGCGGAGCTCGAACGGCTCGCCAATCACTTCGGCGACATCGGTGCGATCTGCAATGACGCGGCCTTCGCCATGATGCACGCGCAGTGCGGGCAGTTACGCGAGCAAGTGCTGCGCGTGGCCGAGCGCTGCTTCGGGCACCGCCTGATGATGGATCGGATCGTGCCCGGCGGCGTGGAACGCGATCTGCAAAGCGACGGCGAGAAACAGGTCCATGCTCTGCTGACGCAGATCCGGCGTCGATTCCCCGAGCTCATCGAGCTCTACGACAACACGGCCTCGCTGCAGGATCGCACCGTCGGCACCGGAACGCTGTCGCCGGTGCTGGTGCGGCAGTACGGATGCGGCGGCTATGTGGGCCGCGCCTCGGGACGAAGCTTCGACGCGCGGCGCGCACCGGGCTATCCGCCCTACGATATGCTGCGCTTCGAGGTGCCGGTGCTCGAGGAGGGCGACGTGGACGCCCGGGTCTGGGTCCGCATCCGCGAGGTGCAGCAAAGCGTGGCGTTGCTCGAGCAGATCCTCGAGCAGCTTTTCGCCGGCCCGATCGCGCATCCGGTTCGCCGCCCGTCGACAGGACAGCCCGCGGAGGGAATGGCGCTGGTCGAAGGCTTTCGCGGCGACGTGCTGGTGTGGGTGCGGATCTCTGCCGACGGCGCCGTCGAACGCTGCCACCTGCGCGACCCGTCGTGGTTCCAGTGGCCGCTGCTCGAGGCCGCGATCGAAGGCAACATCGTCGCCGACTTCCCCCTGTGCAACAAGTCGTTCAACTGCTCGTATTCGGGACATGATCTGTAGCGAGAACAAGCATGCGTAGGATGCTCTTCAAGAGCCTCGTGCACGGACCGCTGACCGAAGCGGCGCCGGAGGCCGACGCCGCCGCGCTCGCCGAGCTGGCGGGAGAGGTCGATCGGGCCGCCCGCCTGCGCCTGGGCCGAACGCTTTTCATCCGCGAAGTGGACGCGGGCTCGTGCAACGGTTGCGAGCTGGAGATCCACGCGCTCAACAACATCGTCTACGATCTGGAACGCTTCGGCCTGCGCTTCGTCGCCTCGCCTCGACACGCCGATGTGCTGCTCGTGACGGGGCCGGTCACGACCAACATGCGCGAGGCGCTCGAGCGCACCTATCAGGCCACACCGGCGCCCAAGTGGGTGGTCGCCATCGGCGATTGCGCGCGCGACGGCGGCGTCTTCGCGGGAAGCTACGCCTGCGTCGGAGGCGTTTCCGCCGTTCTCCCCGTCGATTTGCACATCCGCGGCTGCCCGCCCTCGCCGATCGCGTTGCTCAAGGGGCTGCTCGCATTGCTCGAAACGGTGCAATAACGCGGGAGGACGGTCGCATTCGCGCCGTCATTGCTCGGCGGCGATGAATGCGCGTCTCGAGCGCCTGCAGCAGCGCGTCGATGACGATCGACACCATGATCCCCGTACTGCGGGCGCCTCCCGCGCTATTATGAAAGGCTCGAGGCTCGTTCTACGAGTCGAGAGCAGACCGGTCGCTGCCTATGGCTTGGACCTTGGATGCTGATTGGCTCGAGTTGCAAGCGACGGAGTTGACTATGCCCCGCGACGAACGAAACGTGCTAGGCGGCGTGTTGGCGCCCTGCTCCACCGCACCTCGAACCGGCTTCTATCGCGACGGCTGTTGCAATACCGGGCCGGAGGATCTCGGACTGCACGTCGTGTGCACTCAGGTCACACGGGAATTCCTCGAGTTTGCGCGCGACCAGGGCAACGACCTGATCACGCCCGCACCGCAGTTCGATTTCCCCGGTCTCAAGCCGGGCGATCGCTGGTGCGTGTGCGCGGCCACCTGGCGCCAGGCGTTCGAGGCGGGCGTCGCCTCGCCCGTCGTGCTGGCGGCGACCCACGAGGAAACGCTCGCCGTGATTGCGCTCGACGCGTTGAAGCAGCACGCGCTCGACATGCACTGACCCCAGACGCGATGCGCGCGCTTCGCTTCGCCCGCTACGGGCCGCCGGAGGTCCTGCGCATCGAGGAGCTGCCGGAGCCCGTTCCCTCCGCCGGGCAGGCGAAGGTGCGCGTGCGGGCGGTCAGCCTCAATCCGCTCGACTGGAAGCTGCGCGCCGGCCACCTGCGTTTCATTCCGCTCTTCCGTGCGCCGCCGCGCGGGCTCGGCTGCGACTTCGCCGGCGAGATCGTCGGCGTCGGCGGCGGCGCGACCGAGCGCTACATGGGCGAGCGCGTGTTCGGGTCGCTGTTGCCCTTCGGGCGCGAGGGCGCGCTCGCGCAATACATCGTCGTCAAGTTCGATCGCCTTCTGCCGATTCCATCCGGGCTCGACGAGGAGCACGCGGCCGCGCTTCCGGTCGCGGCCGGCGCCGCGCTCCAGGCGCTCAGCGATCACGCGCATCTCGTCGCCGGTCAGCGCGTGCTCATTCTCGGCGCCGCCGGCGGCGTCGGTCACTTCGCCGTTCAGATCGCCAAGCACCTGGGCGCGTATGTTGTCGGGGCGTGCAGCGCCGGCAATGCGGACTTCGTTCGCGGCCTGGGCGCCGACGAGGTCATCGACTACGCGCGCGAGGACTTCACGCGGCGCGACGATCGCTTCGACGTGGTGTTCGACGTGGCCGGCGCCGCCACGTTCTGGTCCGCCCGGCGCGTCATCGGCGAGCGCGGCTGCTACATCAGTACCGGCGGCGATGCCAAAGCGGTGGCGACGACCGTGCTGGGCGCTATGCTGGCCCGGCTGAGCTCAAGCCAGCGCGCGATCGCGTTCTCGGTGAGGGACGACCCCCGGCTCTGGCGGCGCATTGTTCGACTCGTCCAGCAGGGCGCGCTGCTCGCGCACGTCGAGCATACGATCGGCATGGAGGACGTCGCGCAAGCCCAGCGCGCGATGCAGACCGGTCACGGGCGCGGGAAGATCGTGGTGCGGCTCGACTGAGCAAGCGCGGCGAAAAATCGAGCCTGGCCCCATGGCGCGGATGGGCAACCGCAGCGCTTATTATTAGGGAGCGGGCCCGCCGTCTGGTGGCAGCACCTTCGGCTCGCCCGTGACGGCGTGTTGCGCGCGCCTGTCGAGCGCGCGATCGGGCCGTGAGGCTTCACCGACACGCGACGCCCGCTCGGTGCGGCCCGCGGACGGAGGCAGGTCGCCGCGCGGCTCGATCGATCGTGAAAGCTGGAAGTCGACTCTGACCCTGCTTATGGCGATCATGGGTAGGACCCTCCAAAAATATCCGAATTGCCGAACAGGTCAGGGCAGTCCGTTCCGGGAGCGGGCTTCGCGATCGGCGCTCCGGAGACGAGCGACTGGCGGTAGGCATCGACGGCCGGACAATCGGCCGCGTCGCGAACGTCGGTCCACACCGCTGCGCCATAGCTACGCGTCGCGATCGCCGACGTGTAGTCCCCGAGGAACTCGGTGCCGAGATTGTTCGCGCTCGAGGCGCGCGCATCGCCGGCCAGGCCGCGATTCAACGTCGCCCAATCCGTGAGCGCTGCGCTTGCATGGCGCACCACGCCCTGCATCGGTCGCGGGTCCGCGGTCGTCGTCCGGAAAGGCGTGGTGAACGCCATGTACGTGAAGTACACATCGGTGCCGTCGGGTGAGATCGCGACCGCAGGAAAATCGGGACGATCCGCACTTTCGGCTCCATTGATGGGCGTGGACCACGTCAGCCCCTGGTTATCCGAATACTGCACCAGCGCCTGCTCCTGATTGAGTCCAAGGCTTGCATCCGACCAGGCCATGACGATGCGATCGGTGGCATCGGTGCCCGACGGCGCGCCGTTGGCGATGTCTACGCTCGGGAAGCTGTTGGTGCGCGCCCCGGCCACACCGTCGAAGACGACGTCGCCCTGCCCCGCGTCGAACACGCCCACCTCCGCGACATCGGCCACCGCTCGCGCGACCTCGAAGGTCTTGCCACCGTCGAACGAGCGCGAGAGCAACTGCACGCCCTGATTCTTGAGGCTGCCGCTCCAGAAGACGTACACCACGCCGTGGCTGTCGGTGCGGATCGTGCAGCCTTGTCGCCCTCCGGCTCGACCCTGAGCGACGAACGTATTGGCGGCCTGGCTGATCTGCCGCGTCGTCCAGGTATCGCCGCCGTCGGTCGAGCGTGCGAGGATGACCGGCTCGGGCGCGCCTCCGAGCCCCAGCCCGCGGAAGGCCACGTTGCAGACGTAGACGTTACCGAAGTACGGGCTCGTCTGCGCGTTATCCGCCCAGATCGTCTCCTTGTCGGAGAAGAGCGCGGCGTTCTGCTTGGAGACGATCACCGGATGCAGCCAGGCGTTTTTGTCGCCTTGCGAAGCGGCGAGCGGGTCGTCGGTTCGCGACACCGCGATCGCTTCCGAGCCCTTGAAGGCCGACTCGCTCCGCTGCGCGCTGAAGTTCGATGTGAGGTTGGCGTAGTAGAGCCGCGAGCCGTTCGCCCACGAGAACGTGCCGTCGGCCCCAGGGCGCGGACCGAAGGCGAGCGAGGCATCGCCGTCGGCGACGAGCCCGTCCTCGTAATACCACGGCAAGGTCCCGATCGGGCCGAGCGCGGGAACGCACGCTGCCGGTCCGAGGCACGCGCGTGCGCTCCAACCGGTGTAGGTGGGCTGGATCCAGGTCTTGCCGCCGTCGAAGGAGAAGTAGATGCCGGACGTTCCTACGCCGGTCGTGAACGGACAGCTCGTCGGGTCACCCGCGGCGCACGCTTCGACGTCGATCTCTTCGTTCGCTCCGGCAGCGAGAACGAAGGGGTTGTTCGGGTCGACCGCGAGCGCAGGCTCGTTCTGCTTGCTTCGAGCGAACGGGGTCATCGGGCTGCCGATGGACACCAGCGTATCGGCGGCGGTGGCGGGCATCGAGGCCCACAGCACCGGCAGCGCGAACGCGAGGAGCGCGATGTTTGTGGCCGTGAGGGAGCGTGGCCCTGGCATGATTTCCTTTGTTGGACGAGTCGAGGCTGATCCTGGTTGTTGGCGCGCCCTCACCCGCTTGCGCGGGCGCGGCGACTGCGCATTGCTTGAACCCGATGCGGTAAGCACAGCCAGGAAGCCCTCCCTTGCGCTGCGCCCTGGAAACGCTGGAATCGTAGCGGACGTGGCGTCCATGCGCTGTCAGAGGCTTTCTCGCCGTCTGTAGGACAACGTCTGAAAAGCAGACTTTCCTAGACGCGGCCACCGCGAACGGTCTTAAAGGCGCACAGGCCTGGAATAGGTCAAACCAAACTTCGCCCTCCGGGCTCGTTTTCGCGGGAATGAGGCCCGAATGATCAGTTGGCCTTCAGCCTCTTGATGATGGCGGCACCGGTGAGGAGCTCGAGCTGCGTCTCGAGCCGGATCACCCGCGCCGTCAGCTCCTCGATCTTCGCCTGCTGCGACTTCAGCGCATCCGCCTGGCGAGTCACCTTGTCCTCGAGTTTGATCATCGAGGTGAGCGCACTCCAGACGCGCTCGGCGACGCCCATCTCAGGCCGCCTTCTGCGTGCCGCGCTTAGCCTTGGCCTCCATCGCCGCAATGCGCTTGTTGCTGGCTTCGATGAACTTCAGCGCGCTGTCGATGCGCGCGCCGGCGCGCTCGGCCGCAGCCTTGGCGGCGTCGGCCAGGGCGGCAAGCTCCTCGTCAGCCTCCGACGAGCGGTAGGCGGTCGCGCCGCGCCGCATCAGCTCCGCGATCGGCAGGCCGAGCTTCTTCGCCTTGGCCGCGATCGCCTTTTTCTCCTCCGCCGTCGCCTGGACCACGATTCTCTCGACTGCCCCTGCCATCGCCGACCTCCAACGAGATGTACATGTACATTATATGTACATCGGGCAGAAGTCAATAGGCCGAGCGAGCGCTGTTAGTAACATGAGGAATGTCCGGTCCAGGTAACACATGAAATGTCCGGTTTAAGGTTTGACCTCTGGAAAGGAGGTGGACCTTGGGCCGGGCGAGCGTGTTACAGGAGATCAGGACCATGCGTTTTGAAGAGGTGTAT
>DASVPH010000055.1:0-1976 GCA_036382945.1 Casimicrobiaceae bacterium | reverse complement strand
GGCGCCTTGGGCGCCAGCACGCCGAAGTCGCGGTGGCGGTGGACGCGCGGTGGCGGCACCAGAGCGGCGAGGCGGTCGATGAGTTCCAGCGGCGTCAGGCGCAGCGGGCCGGACCCGCCCGGGCCGGGCTTGGTGCTCGCGTAGAGGAGGTGCTCGGCATCGACTTCGAGCAGGCGCGCCGGCTCCACCATCAGCGTCGTTCGAGCGCCCACATTTTCATCGAAAGCGCAGCCTCTCCAGGGCGCGACCTATCGTGCTGCTGGTCGTCCTTGCGCTCGCATCCAGCTAGCCTGAGCGCGACCGTGGCGGTGCATGGGGATCGAACAGGTCCTCAGCGCAGCGCGAAGTCCGTGGTAGACCCCGTTCGTGGAGCGACTGATCGGAACCCTCACCGCGAGTGCCTCGACATTCTCATCGTTCTGAACGAACCCCATCTCAGGCGTATCTCCGCCCGATATCTCGACTACTATCACGACTGGCGAACACTCTTTTCCCTATCGATGGACCACCGAATCCGCGGATCGTGCGTCCGCCAGACCGGGGTAGGGTCGTGGTCCAGTTTCCTGATATTGGCGGATTGCATCACCACTATGAACGGTTGGCCGCGTAATCGGATCCACAGCTGCTCTGTAACTTGGCGCGCGACGAGTTATCGGGAGGGACAACAGGGTCGTCGAGGAACTGTCGCCCTGAGCGCTCGGCCGACACCGGCGAGGGCGGAATGGTGGCCCCAGTCACGACCGTCGTGCTCGTCGCGCTTTCAGGTGGCGCGTTCCGCGACAAGCATGTAGTGCTCGGGGCTTTGGCGCCCGTAATCGAGCACATGAAAGCCGGCTGCTTCGCACCACGCCTGAACTTGCGCTGGCGCCAGCCGGACCGCTCGCGGGGCGCCATGCTCGCACGGACCCTCGGGGTGGAATTCGGCCACGACGATAACGGCACCCAGCGGCAGCAGCCGATAAAGGTTGCGCAGAATGCCGGCGGGATCGTCGGCATGGTGCAGGACCATTGTGACCAGCGCCGAATCCGCGCGAAGACTGTCGCAAGTCAGCGTGGCCGCGTCCGCAATCAGAGGTCGGATCTGCGAGAGGCCGCGCTCTTTCTGCCGGCGCTCGAGATGCGCAAGCGCCTCGGCCGAGCGATCGATCGCGTAGACGATGCCTTGCGCTCCCACCCGATCGGCGAGGACGAGGCTCACATAGCCGGGCCCGGCACCGACCTCGATCACGCGGCTGCCCGGCCCGAGGCCAAGAGCGTCCATCCACTCAGGCACTAAGCTGGCGCGCTGCACCTGCCGCGCATAGACCTCGTCCCAGGTGATATAGCTCAAGTCCTTTCGGAAGGCCTGATCCACGATTGACCTCCGTTACCAGCCAAAGCGGATGATCGACCACGTCGAGAGGCCGATCGTCGCTACGATCGACATCGCCCCCATGATGCGCATCGATCGGGGCCGTTCCGCATCGCGGATCTGCCAGGCGATCACGGCAATCATCGCGAGCGATAAGCCCAGCATCACGTCGCGAACCGTCGGGGCGGCTGCCATGAAGCTCATCGCCGCATCGCTGAGGCCGAACGCCAACAGAAGCATCATGAAGTTGTGATGCTGGCTGGCGAGGAGGGCCAATACCATCGCGCTGATCGCGGGAATGCGCTCGCCCAGCTTTGCCTTCAGCAGGATGCCCACGATGCCCTCGCTACTGCACGCGGAGCAACTGTGTCCGGGTAGCGGGTCCTTCATGAGGATTCCCTCGACGTTCAAGGCGCGAGACCGGTTGCCGAGTGCCCGCATCTGGGACCGGTGAAGTTCTGCGAGTCGTGCATCAAGTTTAGTAGGAGGTACGATCAAGAAGTGTGTAAATGAGAAAGGCGGCGTAGCCTTTCGGTTGGAAGCTTCACTTCAACCAACACCCGGTTAGCAGCCGGGATGAAAGGAGACGCCACCCATGAAAGAGAAGATCACAGGTACCGAGTCC
>DASVPH010000054.1:0-16998 GCA_036382945.1 Casimicrobiaceae bacterium | reverse complement strand
GTCGACGCGCTTGGTGGCGTTCGCCGGCAGGTCGGTCCCGAGCGTCATGGTCGCCATGACCACGCGGCGGGTTGGAACGTCGAAGAATTTGCTCATAGTGCGCGATCCCTTCTAGGCGCCGCCCGGCGCGCGCTCGAGGCGCGGCCCGTCGACCCCGGTTGTGAGGTGGACGGTTGAACTACGTTCCGGTCTTGGGGAGTCGCGCGTTGACGACGGGAATCTTGCCGCGCAGCGCGAAATACGACACAACGAGCGCCGCACCGACGGAGATCAAGACGATTTGCCAGAGCTTCATAGCGGGTTTCTCCCAGGTTTGAGGAGAGCACCCCGCCAGGCGCTCTACAGTTGTCTCAGTAAGATTCTCGCTCGGTTATGTACGCGAGTCAATCCCCGCCAGCCGGACGCACGGTGCCATTCCAGGAAGGTCCCTTGCTCGGTGAGCGGCCCGCCCGGCGCGTTTCCCGTCGCTGGCTTACAGAGCTCGTCGAGCACCTCGCGTGACACTCGCGTCACCTCCGCGCAGTCGCGACGGTCGCCGATGTCCGAGAGGTTCCCAAAGAAAACGACCTCGACGTTGCTCCGCGCTTTGGTCGGCAGGTTGCCGAGCCGCTTGCAGCCGCCGACCACGATGCAGTTGTGCTGTCGCGACGCGATCAACATCTCGATCACGTCGCCGGCGCCGCCGCGGCCCTCGAGCGCGCGCTCGAGCTCGTCGATCACGAGCACCAGGCCGCCGACGGTCTTTCCCATTTCGCACATCGCTTCAAAGGTCGGCCGCTCGAGGCAAGACAGCTTCGGCCGCTCGAGCGCGCGCGACCAATCGGCTACGTCGTCGAAGCGCCCGCCGGGATACTGGCCGTTTGGGTGCTTGGCGGTGCGTGGGTCGTGCACCAACGCGGCCGAGTAGCCTTCCGGCGGGGCCATGTCCGTTACGACTGACGGCATGGTGAGCAGCGCCGGCAAGAGGTACTCGCGGATCGAGTAGGTCTTTCCGATGTTGGACGGTCCGGCGTAGACGATCACAGTCCGGCCCTCCGCGCGGCGCGCTTCATGACAGCCGCGAACCGACGCCGCTCCTCGTCGGTGAGATCACCGCCGGCGATCCGCAGCGCGTCGGACGTCATGCGATCGAAGTCCGCTTCGGAGTAGCCGCGCGCCGCCATCGCACCGACGATGAACCCGAAAATGGACTCGAAATCGGGACTCTTTCGTTTCTTCATGATCAGCCCCCGTCCCTGGCCACGGCGGCGCGCACCGCGGCGTCTTTCGCCTCGAGCAGCTTGCGCAACGCGACGGTGCGTTCCGGGTTGCGGGGGAGCAGCATGATCGTTTGCGCGAGCTCGCCAAACGGACGTGACACGACTTGCAGATCCTCGGGAAGATGATCGCAATCGAAAAACTGAAGGATGTGCTCTTTCATTAGACAGCCTCGAGGTTGGTTGGTTGGCGCGCGACGGGGCGCGGCGCGGCGTGTTCCCCCGGCGCGCCGCCGCCGTCGACGGTGCGCCCGCCGTCTCCGTTTGGCTTGGAGGTGAGCGCCGCCGCTTCCGCGGCCGCGGCTCGAGCTCGATCCGGCGCGACCACGTAGCGGATGTAAACCGCGAACACGAGTGGCGGGGCCCACGACGCCGCCCAGAGGATTTCCTCTTTCCACTTGCCTTGGGGGCGAAGCCACTTGTTGGCCATGACCGCGGTCCGCTTGTCGATCTTGGCCACCTCCGCGGCCGAGAGCATCGGCGACCCCATCTTGGTGAGGATCAAGTTGATGCCCGATGCAAAGAACCCAACGTCCGACTCATCCCACGGCGCGGGGTCATCGGGCGCCGGCGGCGCAAGCGCCGAGCTGCTCGAGCTCGAGCTCGAGCTCGGCGGCGCCTCGAGCGCCTCGAGCCGCGGCCGCGGCCCGATCTCACTCTCCGGCGGATCCTCCTCAGCGGCGGCGCCGAGCCGTTGCAGCGGTGCGCGCCGCTTGAACTCCGGCAACGAGGCGCCGCACCCGGTGCAAAAGCGAGTCGCGTCATCGTCGACGCTTCGATCGCACTTCGGACACGCGTGCCGCACGAGCTCGCCGCACTTGCGACAGTTGCGATCGATATCGGCGTGCGCAGCGCCGCACGAGGGGCAGACGCCGCCGAGCTGCTCGCCCGAGAGCTCGGGGACAATCGCATCCGCGATCGCGGCGAGCGCTGGCATCGGCCGGCCAGCGCGCGGCTTGGGCGGCCGGCCAGGGCCGCGGCGCGGCGAGCTCGGCGGGGCGCTCGAGCTGCTCGAGCTCGAGCTCGAGCTCGGGCTCGAGGTGTTCTTGCGCGGCCGGCCGGGGCCGCGGCGCGGCTGCTCGAGCTCGGCCGCGGCCGCGGCGGCCGCCAGGCGCTTGCGTTCCTTCTCGCGCCGGCGGCGCTCGTTACGCTTGTCGTCGGATGGATACTTAGCGCCCGGTTTTCTGGCCATGCGGGGACCTTTCCAGCGCCCCGCCAGGCGCATCTAGATTGAACTCCACTTCACGATACACGCGATCGGGGATCGGGGCACCCCCCACCGGTGCCGGCGCCGCGGGGCGACCTGGCCGGCGCCCTTGTTGGCGGGGCGGCCCCGAGCTCGAGCTCGAGCTCGAGCGGCCCGGCGCGGCGAGCTCGGGCGCCGCCAGCCCGCGCTTTCCTCGCTTCTCAACGAAGCGCTGAAAGAGGACTTCCCACTCGAGATCGTCACCTAGCACCGCGTTGCGGACCATGCTCTTGAAGTCCTCGAGCGGCATCGCCGCGGCGCCGCCGTTGGCGCGCGCCCAACGGTCGAAGGAATTGTCCGCGTCGAGCGTCGAGAGCGCGCAGCCGCGCGCCATCGCGCGGTTGATATCGGCCGACGCGAGCGCCTTGAGCTTGCGGCTCTCTTCGGTCGGCGGGGCCGAGCCGTCGAAGTGGACTGACTGCACATGCTGCCACCAATTCGCGATCGGCCAACGCGTCGGCCGGCCGCTCGGGTTGCCCGAGCTGTCGCGCGCTTCGAACCAACCGCGCCGGCGGATGAGTCGGATCGTTCGCTTCTCCGCTTCCCCGAGCTCGCGCTTCAGCTCGAGTTTCATAAAGAGCTCGCAGGCGCGGCAGTAGCGGTGCCGCTGCTCTTTCCCCTTGGGTATGTCGCCGCACTTGATACAGCGCCGCTCGGGCGCCCCCACGACGTAGTGCCAGAGCTCATCCGCGAACTGGAAGCATTCCTCAACCGTCGTGATCGTCTGTCGGCCGCGGGGTGCAAACCGGGTGAGGACGTCGCCGCGCACGCGCGCCTCAATGCGCCAGACCGCCTCGATTTCGTGCACGCGGTAGCACTTCGGACAGAGGGGCAAGACCACGCGCGCATGCCCGCTTTTTTTTCCGCGCGGCGCCTCGGTCGGCTGTGAGGGCGCGGCCGCGGCGACGATCTCCGCTTGCGGCGTCGAGCGCCCGCAGCTCGGGCACCGACTGAACACGTAGCCCGGCGTGCGGCCCCACGTTCGATAAAACCAGACTTTGTCCGGCGACGCGGAGTCGATCTCTTCCGTCTTGAGGTACACGTTCACTTTGTTGGCGGCGCCCGAGCCGTACTCCCACCCGGTAAATTTTCGGCCGGCGAACCCGCCATGTTGGCGCCGGTGCAGCGGCTCGAGCGGCACATACACCGGCCGTATCGGGGAGCGCTCGGCGCTGGCGACGGTCCAAACCTTCTCGCGTTTCAGCGGCGCGGCCGCGTCGCGCTGAAACTTCCAACGTGGCTCGAGCAACGCCTCCGTCTCCTCGTCGACGGGCTTGCAGCCCGCCGTCGGGATGCCGCCGACGACGTGTCGGCCTTCAAAGAGTCGCCAGCGCGGCCAGCCGCACTGACTGCATCGCTTGTCATCGCGCGAGAGCACAGTCGGGCAACGAGGGCAGAGCTGCTCTACATCGGCGTTCGTTTCGCGCTTGGCGGCGCGGCTCACCACCTCCGCGGCGTTCTCAACCGACAACCCGAGCCCCTGAAAGTCGGCCGCCAGGTCAAGGCGCGCCGGCCGCGCCGGCCAACCGTCGCCGACCTTGCAGAGCTCGCCCACCGCGCGCCGCGTCAAGTCGTAGGCTTCACGCTGGCCAAAGTGCCAAAGAGCGTGTGACCGGATCTCGACCTTGACCCCGGGCCGGTGGGGGGAGTCGGTGAACCAGAGCGTGATCCCGAGCTCCTCGTTGCTCAACCCCCACTTGTAGAACCTGGCGGACTTGGGAAGGGGGGTGAAGGGGAGCGCAAAAAGGGGTCTCTGGCGCTCCCAGCCGGCGTCAGGGCCGCGTTTGGCTCCCAAGTAGACCGGTTGGGCCTGGCCGTCCTTGGCACCCTGGACGAGCTCCTGTAGCCGAGCCGCTACGTCGTCGCGGATTTCTACCGGCGCCGTGTACTCGATCCAATCGAAACCACGTGCCACGCAAAGAATTTCCCTGCGAGGTTCAAAGGGTACGGCCCTTTCGCCCATCGCTGTGACTCCCCGCGTCAGTCACCCACCTACGTAGGTGAGGCAATCGGCGCTTTGTAACCCCGCAGAAAGACGTTTCCTATACCCGCAATTTGGGGGAAACGTGGTCTGCCGAGGGTGGTATTACTCGTCCCACCTCAAACGCCGGGCTGACGCCCGGCGCCCATGGCGCGCACGTTCGCGCACGACTCAGCCGTAATCGCTTGATTTCACGGCCTTTTTTGGATTCGAATTGAAGTGGAATTTAACTTGCTGGATTCGTTGGGAGATTTGGCGGTTGTTTTCGCCGGCGAGCATGACGCTAGCCGATCTCCCACAACGCGAGCTGCCGCGCGTCTTGCCGTGAGCGCTCGACGCGCCGCTCGCGAGCCTCGAGCAGCTCGCGAGCTCGCGTCAGCTTCGCTCGGTGCTCCTCGTCGCAAACGAGCTCCGCGGCCCGGCCCGACCGCGTGTGGAGCTCGAGCAGCTTTCCCGCGTCGCTGTAGCTCATCATGAGTGAGCTCACCCAACGCCAGCGGCCGCCGCGGAGCTCGATGCGGACGCGTACGAACCAGCATTTCATGCGCTCGCGAACTCCCGGATCGGCGCACGTCAGTTGATCGGCGATCGGCTGCCGTCGGGCCCGCGGATCGGGGCACGTCAGTTTGTTGTGCCCGGCGACGCCGCAGACGGAACACGCGTGCTTTTCCCGCCCGGCGCCGGGGTTGTCGCGGTGATAGCGACTGACGTTGCGCTGGCGCTTGGCGTCGAGCCGCTCGCGCTCGGTCGCGTAGATCCGTTTCACGAGAGCACCGCCGCCGCGGCCGCGCCGAGCTGCGCGCGCTGCCGCAAACGCCGATAGTGCTTCTTACAGCGCCCCTGGCCGGTGTCGCCGGCAACGGGGCGGCCGCACGCCGGCGCGCGGCACTGCGCGCGGCCGAGCTCGGGGCAACGCGGTTTGTAGTGCCCGGGCTTGCGGCAGTGCCGGCACGTCGGTTTGCGCGTCGGGTTCATGGCTTCATCACGTACGTGGTCCGCACGGAACAGTCGCAGGGCTCGAGTGGCTCGAGCTCCTCGATGGCCGCGTCCTCCTCGTCGAGCTCGTTCATGTGCGACTCGTCGAAATCGAGCGCGCCGGCGAGCTCGTGAAGCGCGAGGAGCTTTGCGCGCCCCTGGCCAACGCCCTTTTCGCATTCGGCCAAGAACGAATCGATCACGCCATCGGCGTAGCGCTCGACCTGGCGCCGACTCCAGAGCTTCACGATCCACCGCGGCGGCGCTCGAGCGCATCGATCGTCTTGACCAGCCGAACATGCTTTTGCGATCGCTCAGTGAGCTCATGGAGCAGGACCGCAAGCCAGATGTTGACGGCGACGGAGATCAACAGGAGGACGAGCAGCGCGACGATCACGAGCGCCCCCAACGCAAGGCCGCCATGGCCATCGGTGACAGCCTGAAAGGAACAGGGCGTTCCGCCACTGTGGCGCGCATCGGCAGCTTGCCCGAGCACAACACCTCGAGCAGCTCGGGGTGAGCGCCGCCGATCTCGGAATAGCCGACGCCGGCCACATCGTCGATCACGAGCTCGAACCCGAGCGGCCCCGCCTCGTCGGCGTGCGCCTCGAGCATATCGGCGAACATGCGAAGCTGCCGCGCCATATCGCGTCGCCGCTCTTTCACGAGACACCGCCGCGCAGGCGCGCGAACTCGAGGCGGAGCGCTTGCATCGATTCGGTTTGCTCGGCCGCGCGCGCCTCGAGCACCGCGCGCGCCATGCCGCGCATCAGAACGTCGCCGCGGCCGCTGTCGAGCAGCTCGCGCGCCAGCATCGCCAGGATCACCCTCACGTTGCACCGCCGGCGCGCGACTGCTTGAGCTGCTCGAGCTCGGCGTCCAGGCGATAGTTGTCGCCGCGCAACCGCTCGAGCTCCTCCGCGTCGGCTGCATGCGAACGCTCGATTCGCGCTTCGACATAGGCCACGATCGAGCGCGCGAAACCGCGCGCGATCATCGCCACGACCCGATCATCTTCGATGCCGAGCAGCTCACGCGCCAGCGCCATGGCCAACACCTGTTCGCCGTTCACGTTGCACCGCCGGCGGCGCGCCGCTTGTGCTCGAGCTCGAGCAGCTCGGCCAGTTGGCCGGTGAGCGCGCTCAAGCTCGCCGCGATCGAGATCATCGCGTGCACCATGGCGCCGTCCACCATGTGGCCGGCCGCCTCGTTCTCGAGGGCTACGCGCAACATCCAACGCGCCTCGTCGATGCGCCGCCCGATCGGGCCGTTCTCTCGTTCGATTGCCTGTAGCCGTTGCTCGCGTTCCTGCTCCGTCGTCGCCATGGGTCACGCACCTCCGCCAAGGGGTGAGAGAAAAGGCGCGCGCGCGAACGTCGGGCCGGTGGACGGTTGGGGACCAATTCACCGACACCGACGCCGCGCGCGCACAACCTGCAACCTTGAAGGCTTGAACAAAATCCCGAGATACCCGTCGACGCCGTTAGGGCACACGCCCGACGGGAGGGGACCAAATGAGCAGTGATGGCAGGTACGATCCCGAGCAGCTCGCTCGGGGCTATCGGTATTACAAGGCGCTCGAGCACCAACGCCGCGGCTTCGTCGTGATCGTCGCGATGATTCGCGAGTACCTCGAGCAGCGCCGGTGGGAGCTCCGCCAGCCCGAGCAGCTCGAGGGCGCGGCGCTCGAGCTCACCGCCAAATTGATCGCCGCCGGCGCCGTGACCCTGTATCAGGCCGGGATCAACGAGGAGGCTTGGCGCGAGCACCAAGAACGAGAGCGGCGCTTGAACGCGACGGCGCGCGCCGCCGAGCTCCGCGCCGCGGCGAACGAGGCGCGCGACGAGGAGCGCCGCCGAGTGGACGAGCGCCTGGCCGAGCTCGAGCAGGAGCGCAACGCCGAAAACTGGGAGCGTGAGAACCGGCGCAAGCTCGAGCAGCTCGAGCGCGAGGAGCTCGAGCGCGTTAGCGGCGTGCGGCGGATTACCGACGGGAAACGCTGAACATGCGTTACGGGTCGGTTGACATAATATGCCGAGTGGGGGCCGCGAAAAAACGTTGCGCGCTGAACACTTGGCAGGGGAGCGCGCGCCGGTGTCGCCAGGCGCGCGGAGCTGCTCTACCCTACGGTCCCCAACCATCGGACGAAAACTGTAAGGGCGCAACGTGCGCCGGATCAACAAACCATTCAACGAGGGGGCGTAACCATGCGATATCGAAACTGTACTTTTTTCAGGGCCGCGCTTGTTGTGACAGTCGCCGGGCTCTTGACTTTCCTGTCAGGTTGCACTTCGGAGCTCGCGCCAGAGTCGCCGGACATGGCGCCGCCGGCGTGCCACGCGACCACGGTGCAATTCTGCGAGCTCGCCGGCGTGCGGTGCGGCGAGAGCTCGCCGCGTCACTTCGATTGCGCGATCTGCTCGGGCGGAACGGCCAAAGAAGGGTGCCTCACCAGCGACCCCGGGAACTACATGGCGCCGATCCCGATCTATTGCGTTGCGACGTGCGGTCAGTGCGACCCGATCTTGAAGTGCAGCCCCGGCGAGGTTTCAACGTCGCAGTGACCGATCACTCGTCGTCGTCGCCGCGCCCTTTGAATAGCCCACCTAGCAACCGCTTGCCGGCCGCGTGGCTCGCGATCGTGAGCGCCTGTTTCGCGCTCGTCGGCGCGGTCGGCCAGAGCTGCTCGACGGCGAGCTCGAGATCATGCACCGGGTTTGCGTCGGGATCGTCGTCGCCGCCGAGCACCGCGATCCCATGGCCCGGCCGAAACAGGATGATCCCATTTCGCTCTGACACGTAGACCAACACGCACCGTTCCGCGTCATCGGCGCCGAGCTCGCGCGCGTCCGCCTCGAGCCGCTCGGTCAGCGTCTTGAACCTCACAGCCGATCGAGCCTCGCCGGATCGGGATCGCCGAACCAACACGGCCAGGCGTGCCCCTTCGTAAAGGGACAATGGCGGCCGCCGGCGTCCTCGGCCGGACACTGCGGCCCGTCGGTCGGCCGCTTTGATGGATCGCCGCGCCGCCGAGCTCGAGCTCGAGCTCGAGCCGTCGCGACGCGCCAGGCGCCGACGACAAGCGCCAGCGCACCGACGCCGGCGAAAACAGGTTCGATCGCTTGAATGAAAGTCACGGCGCGCGCCTCCGTTGGAAAGAAATCGGGAGCGGTGAGGAGCGCGCGCGGCCGGGAGGAGAGGCCCGCTACGATCTTGACGGTTGGCGGCCGCGTCCGATCAACGGTTCCCGGCGCGCGAGCTCCTCACCGCCCCCAGGGCTGCTCGGGCTAGTGCGTGTCGCCGTTACCCGCTCCGCCGATGGCGGGTTTATCGGCTTTCGCCGGACGCTTGGGCTGCGATGCGCTCGCCGGCGCCGCCGGCGGCGCTTCTCCGCCCACGTCGTCGCGCAAGTGCTCGTTGCGGATGCGCTGGATCTTCGATTCGGCCATGTGTGATCACCTCCCTTCGGAAAGCATGCACCGTCGAGAGCTCGCGCGAGCTCCGCGCAGTGCGAAAACTTCACTTCTTTGGGGGATCCTCGGCCGGCGGCAGCGGAGGTGGCATGCGCTCGTCCCCTGGGAGCTTGTGCGCGGCGTCGGCCGCGGTGAGGAGAAGCTCGGGGTGCTCGAGGTAGAAACGCTCACGCACGTTGGGGTGCGCGGCGAAAATCTTTTCGCGCTCAGCGCGCGACATATCGATCAAGTCAATCCGCGGCGGGCTCTTGAGGTGGCCCGACGTGACGCCGTAGGTCCCGCACACCGCGATAAATGCCGCGGCGTAGCGCGCGACGAGCGCCGAAAACAGGCCGCCGGCGATCCCGACCGCGGCGATCGTGACCGCGATCCCGAGCCAAAACGTCGGCTGCCGCATCAGCCATTTTGACCGCTCGTCCAACGTCTATTGCTCCGCGTGGAAGGAAACGCCGGAAATGCTCGTCCACGTCGTAGAACCGCCGACGCCAGCGGCGACGCGACCATCCGGGAAAATGTAAAGCCCGGTCAAGATCGGCCCCGCCGCGATCGTCGCGATGATTTTGATCTTGCTCGGCCGATCGCCCACTGGAAGCACGAACATGTCGGCGCCGGCGGAGGTGCCGTCTTTCATCATCCCTTTGAGGTGCACTTCGCCGGTTGCGTCTTTGTAGAACTGAGTCGTTTCGTAATTCGTACCGTCGTAATTGACCCAGCTATTGAGCATCGTGGGCGTGGTCCAAGTGGCCGCCGTCGTGACCGCTGCCGTCTGCAACACGCCGTCGGGAAACCTGAACCCCACCGTCGATTGAACTGGGACCGTCGCGTAGAGATTCGTCGAATCGAGCTGCAACGAATAGCCTGCGCCGGTGAAGAAACCCACCCCGCCATTGTTCGTGAGATCGATCTCAGCGAAGGTCGGCCCCGGCGACCAAATCGAAGTGTCGCCAGCATCGAAATAGATCCCGCCCTGCACCGCGCCGCTCACTGGGTTGTGCGCGTCGTATTCGGTGCCGTTGCCGTTCGACGAGGTGGCCCACCATTGGCCCCAGATCACGCCCTTGTTTTCGCCCTCGACGAGCGAATTGCTCGTGGTCGGCGACGTTGCACCGACGACGGGGAGTGGCTGCTTGGTGCTGAATCGAACGTCGGGCGCACCGACGAGGGCGCGCACGGGGCCGCTACGCCCATGCGAAACCGGCGTGCGCGTCGATGTTGCCTGGCCGACCGCGCACAACCCGATCACCCCGAGGGCGCACAGGAACCAACGCGCAAGCTCTTTCATTTCCGCACCACGCTTTGATTGAGGACCTGCCCGAGCACCTTTGCGGCCGCCAGGCGCCGGCGCGCGTTCTTGGACATTACGCGGGGCGGCAGCGGCGCGACGCCGGGAGTATCGTCCTCGGCCGTTGCCATCATGACGGAGCTCGGATCCTCGAGCTCGAGCTCGAGCAGCGCCATTGCTTGGGACGCTTCGATATCCCTCACGACTTGCGGAATGCACTGGAACACCCCGATGATCGCGGAGAGCCAGTCACCGACGCCGGCGGCGCCGCCGAGCGTGATCGCGTTCTTGGCCGTCGCGTAGTTGTCGACGCCGCACTCGAGGACGTCGGCGCTCACCGTCGCATACGCGTGATTCTTTCCCGCCTGCGACCAACCCGCGCATCCGCTGCCGAGCAGCACCGCCGCGAACATGGCCGCCGCGACAACGAGCGTCAACCGCGCCGCCATCACATCAGCACGTTTTGCGGCCGCGGCGACCAAATGAGGATCGGGTTGCTCGTCGGATCGATCGGCGCGCCGATGGTGGGCCCGCTCGTCGTGAGCGGCATCGCGCCGGGGGGGATGAAGCCCGTGTTCCCGGTGATCGCGGCCGCGGCCGCGGCGCCGGCGGCCGCTGCCGCGTCGCCGATGCGCGTGGCGTCGGCGCCCGAGATCCGAGCTCGAGCGGCGCGCGCGCGCCACCACGAATAGAGCAGCATCCCGACGACGGCCACGATCGCCGCGATGATCAGGTTGCGCATGGTCAGATATTTTCTCATCGCGTCATCCCTCCGAGCTGCTTGCGGTTCAACTGCATTTGCTGGACGAGCACAATCAAGGTGAGCAGCGACACCACGATCGCGCGATCCAGGGCTGGAGCTCGAGCATTCGCTCACGCCACACGACGCACCAACGCGATCACGGCGCCGCGAACGATTGTCGCCGTCGCGCCGGCGGTTCCCATGTTGAGCTTGACGAACGGCCCGGTGGGCTCCTCGAGCAGAAGCTCATGAGTGTCGCCGGCCGCGACGGTGTAGAAGAGATCGCCGCTCGAGGGGTCCGGATCGGCGACGCCGGCGACCTGATCGATCCAGTCCTCGCCGCGCGGCTGCACGAGCTGCGCGTAGACCACGCCCGCGCTTCCGGCCGCGTTCTTGAAGCGGCAGCCCACGCGCTCCACGTTCATACAGGGCAACGTGACGATCGGCGTCTCGGGATGATCGGCAACACCGGTGAGTCCGAACTCGCCGAGCCGCAGGTAACGCACCGGCGCCAGGCGCGGCCGGTAGCTCGAGCTCGGGCAATCCTCGCCAGTCCAGAGATCGACGATGAGCCGACCGTAGAAGCCCGGCGACAGATCGGCGAACACCGCCGGATCGTCGGCCGTCGCATAGGCGCCGGGATCCTCGCCGCTGTAGCCTTCGCGGCCGCGAGAATCGAACACGCTATTCGATTGCCGCGCAACACCCTCGAGCGTCGAGCCGTCGAGCTCGAGCAGCAACCCCGCTTCCATGTAGTCGGCGAAGTTGAAGGCGCCGCCGTCGAACGAATAGTCCGACGCGCGGTTGTTGTGCGTGTCGCCATCGGGCCGCGGATGCGTCGCGGTCGCACCGTCGGCGACGGTTTCATCCGCCTCCCAATACGTCTCGATCCACTTGAGGAGCGTAACCGGGCCGCCGGTGTTGTTGATGAACGTATGGTTCGTCAGGTCGGCCGTCCAACCCGCCGGCGCGGTCGGCGCCTGCAAGCGGTGCCGCTCGAGCTCGGACGCGTCATACATGCGCGTCGACGGCGCCACGACGTGCGGCCGCAGGATGAGCGATCGAACGTCGTCGGCAAACCGCATGAGCTCGCCGGGCCCGAGCAGCCGCGTCGATTTTCCGTCGTTGACCGTGACGAAGTCCCAATCGGTTTCGTAGTTGAGCGCGATCGCGCGGAGCTCGCCCAGGTTGCGGATCCGCTGATCCACGACTTGCACGTAATGCCCGCCGTCCTCGATGCGCGGCCCGCCGGCCGCCTCAAAGCGAATGTCGCGATCGGGCCAGCTCACCGCCGGCGCGTCGAGGTTGACCAACCGTTGCACTTTCGATCCGAGCTCGAGCTTCAAACGCATGTCACGCGACCTTTCCGACGGCGAGCAGCTTGGGCCATTGAAGCGCGACGAGCAGCGCGAGCAGCATCACGAGCAGCCCGATCCGCAGTTTCGAACGCGTCGACGCGTCGAACGTCGGCACATCGGCGGCCGTCGCCTCGTCGATCACGCCGGCATCTTTCATTGCCTCGAGCGAAGCGAACGCCTCTTCCCAGTCCGGGCCGCCGGTGATCGCATCACTGCCGTACGCGCAGGCGCCGGGCCCGTTGAATTTGATCGAACCGTCGTCGCGATAGAGGATCAGATCCTTGTTGCGCTCGACGTAGGCGCTCCAATCGAGTCCGTATTTCTCGACGGTGAGCACCGCGTTTCCGATCCCTTGATTGTGCGCGACGGTGAGATAGCCCGCCAGGCCACGCGACCACGCAACGCGCTCGGCCAGGCCGGACGCGGCGAGCAGCTTGCGCTTCCAGCGCGTGGCGAGCACCGACAGGATCCGCACGGCGCCCTCGAGCGTGAAGGGATCTTCATCGGGCAGGCCGGCCGACCACGCGTCGCCGACCTTGTCGATCACGGTGCCGCCCAACGTCAGTTGGAAGATCCCGCCGGTCTGCTTGCCGGACTGCTCGGTGTCACGCTCGTTGAGCTTGTAGTGCGTCTCGTGAAGCCCGACCGCGACAAAGAATTGTGCCGGAACGTCGGGACACTCTTTCAACGAGCTCAGCGCGATCGCCGCCGCGCAACCGCGATCATCCTGGCCGGGCCGCAGCGGTAGATCGGTGAGCTCGCCGTTTGCGTCGAGGAGCTCCTCTTTCGGCCAGGCGCCCACTACGCGCGGCGCCCCTGGCCGTAGGCGTAGGCGATTGCGACCAACGCGACGACGGCGAGCGCAAAATAGATGATGTTGCGCACGCTGCGCACCGTCGATAGCAACCCGTCGCCGATCGCGCCGGCGGCCGACTGCACTACTTCGGCGCCGGTCTGACTCTGACCGCTCAGCGTGGCCGAGCTCGCGACCTGGCCGCCGATGGTGAGCGCCTGGCCATAGAGATCGGCCGGGATCCCGGGGCCGCCCGCCTGGCCGTCGTCCACATCCAACGGGTTGACGCCGGCGGCCGCTTTCACCTCGTCGCCGAGCTCCTCGGCCCTCGTCCCGAGGAATGGAAGCTTCCAGGCGCCGAGCGGCGTCATGGTCGCGGCGACAAGATCATCGGCGAGCGTGCCGATCCGCTGGCGCAGATCGACGCTCATCCGCGATGCGAACGAGGGGACTTGCGTCGAGAGGCGTAGCGCCTCGATTTCGTATGAAACGCCGAGCTCGCGCGGAGTGGCCATCGGTTTACGCTTCCTTCCAAGTGAGCGCCCACAGCCCCACCGCGGCAATGAGGAGCCAGAACGTCCAACGCCGGATGCGATCGGCGCGCTCGAGCTGCTTGCGTTTCATCCAACGCCGCGGCGCGAGCTCATCCGGCGGCGCCGGCGAGCTGCTCGAGCTCGAGCTCGGCGCCTCGCTCGAGGTGCTCGAGCTGCTCGAGCTCGAGCTCGAGCTCGAGCTCGAGCTCGGCGCGCCCTCGCTCGAGCCGTTGTCGTCGTCACATTCAGAGCACCGCATCACATACCCGCCCCGCCGGTGTTCACGCCGCGGCCACCGTCGCCGATGGTGAGCGGCGGCGTTGTCGTCGTAGTCGTGCTGCCGAGCACGCCGGAAAAGCTGCCGATGGTTCCACCGCCGGCCGTCGTGAGCTGCACAACCGGCGGCGCCGGCGGCGTGAAGACGCCGGACTGAACGGCGGCCGGATTGTAGGGGGTGAACTCGCTTGACGCGGCCGCCTGAATCGCTTTCAAGCCGTCGGGCGGCATCTCGCCCGCCTCGAGGTGATGAGGGAAGATCGAGCCGCAGATCTTGCCGGCGCCTTGCGTGTAGTAGATGTAAAGCCCGTCGGGCTCGTGATCGCCCTCCGTCTTTCCCTCGCCGAATTCGAGCGTATAGGGGAAGAGCTCGCAGCAAATCAGATCGATCGCCTTGTAGACGCGCGCGCGGATGTTGATCCGTTCGCGCAGCGACGCGAGCGTGTTGCTCGTCGTCGAGGTGAGCTCTACCGCGTTCCACGCGAGGTTCCAGCCAGCGCCGCGCATTTGCGTGAAAAGCTGGTAGCGCTCGTAATACCCGGTGCCGTCGGGTGCACGCCGACCCATCGCGGGAAAGCGCAGCGGCTCACCGACCGGCGCCGAGCCGAGGAGCAGCGGCGAGCCGAGCCATTTGCGAGCCGCGGCGAGGTTCTCGGGCGGCAGTCCGGCGCGCAGCTTATCCCACGTGATCATGGCGTCGATCGCGTTTCCGGCGCCGGCCAGGTCGGCAACGCCAGCGATGATCCCGGTGATCCCGAACGTGATCGCGCTGAACGCATACATGATGCCGCGGATCGCGTCGTAGAGCGGTCGGAAGGTCGCGTCGAGATCGTTTTGCGAGGCTTGCGCGAGCTCGGCGTCCGACATGAGATCGCGCCGGTTGGCCGCCAGCGGCCGCGTGAGCTGCCCAGAGATCAGGGCAACCGCGCGTTTCATGTCGAGCTCCGTCAGGTCGCCGCACGAGAGCCGCGACGCCGGGTGGTAAACCTGACGCCAAAAGCGCGCCATCCAATCGTCGACGCTCGCCGGGTAATTGCCGTTGCGCGTGTCGAAGGGAACCCGGTTGTCCAAGAAAACGTCGCGCTCGTTCTCGTCGAGATCAGACGGTGCAACGTCCTTTCCCTGGCGCGTCGACGGCGCCGGCGTGTACACGATCGGCACGTCGGACCCCGGGATCGTGACCTGGATCGGCGGCGCCTTCGGTGCGACGGTGGGAGTCGTGCCGCCCTTGCCGGGCTCACCGAGCCGCACGGGTTGATTCGCGAGCTGACGCCGGCGCACATACATCGCGAGGAGCACGCCGCCGGCGATCAACAACGCGAGCTGAAACCATTTGGACATTGGGCGCCGCCTACCAATCCGGCGTCGACCAACCCGTGGGCACGCCGCCGCTGGTATCCCTTCCGAGGGCGCCGCCGATCCCGCCCGAGCCGAGGATCCCGCCGGCGAGCTGACCGAGCCCACCGAGCACCGAGCCGATATCTTGCGCGACGCTCGTTCCACCCGACGGGTTGCCGATCGTGATCGGCGCCGGCGACGAGTAGGTCACGGCGGGCGCACCCGGCGGTTGATAGCCCGCCGGATAGCCCGAGTAACCGGCCGTCGGCGTGTTGTTGCCCGCCGTGACGGAGAGGTTCGCGCCGCCCGTCGTATGCAGCAAATCGCGCAGGAAGAGAAACCACGCCGCGATCGCCGCGGCCGCATACCAAACCCATTTCGGCATAGCTCACAGCCTTTCAGAACCCGCCGCGCTCGAGGGCGCGGCGGGCTCGGGTGCGATGCGTTTACGAACGAGCGTCGACGATGAGCGGCACGCGCGACGGGTCGTGCCCGGCGTAGCGCTTCGGCGTGACGCCAGCCTTAGAGATCGGCGTGTCGGTCCCGTTGATGCGGATCGAGCGCAGGATCGCTTTTTCCTGCTCCTTGGTCCGCGGAATGACCTGCTGGGTCAGCCAGCTGATCTCCTCGGGGAGCGCCGTCCGCACGTCGCCGTTGACGCGGAGCTTGGGCTCGTCCTGAAAGACCGGCACGTCGCCGAGCCCCTGGCCGTTGCGCAGGTAGATCAGCGGCAGCATGCGCAAGTGGCCGTCGAAATTCTCGAACGGCGAAGTCATCCGATACGCCGCGCGATAGTTGCTCGGGTCGTCGAAGTTGGACGCGGGCTCGTCCGAAACCTCGTCGGTGACACGCTGCACGAACGTGTCCACGCTTTCGTCCTTGAGGAGGTAGCGCCCCTCGTGGCCGAACGAATCGATCGTGTCGTAGCCCGACAGATCGTCGTCCTCGCCACCGACGTTGTCGGCCGGCGCCGGCGAATTGGCGACGACGCACCGCAGATAGGCGCCGTTGCCCGGCGTCGCGCGAACGCGATTCTCGTGTCCGATGTTGGACTCGAGCACGATCGCCGGGATCTGGAGGTTCGCGGCCGGAACGTCCGAAAGGTGGACGGCGTACTCGATGGTGGCCGACGACAGGCCGAGCACCACGGCGGCCGCCGACAGAAACAGCGTGGCCGAGTCGCGCAGGCGCACCGTGAGCTCGGCGCCGCTGGCCTTGTTGGCGAAGCATTCGAACGGCCAGCAACGGAAGTACGGATCCGGCGCCTTGTGCTCGACGAAATCGACGAACTGCTCGATCGTGCGGGTGTAGCTCGCGGTGCCCGGGCCGGCGTTCGCCGCCAGCGCGCGCGCGCGGATGCCGCGGAGCTCGCCCTTTTGCAGGTAGTTGAACAAGTAGCGGTGCCAGCCCGCCCCGTCGCGGATGAGCTCGATCCCGCCCGGCCCCTTGAGGGACACGAAATCGTGGAGGTACTGCAAGAACATGTCGCGGAGCCCCGCCGACGCGGCGGCCGTCGTGAACACGCCGGTGATGCGCGCCTCGATGGCCAGGAGCATCGGCTTCATCCCGAGCACCGGCGAGCGCCACGCGTCGAAGTTGCTCATGTCGACGCGCTTGGTGGCGTTCGCCGGCAGGTCGGTCCCGAGCGTCATGGTCGCCATGACCACGCGGCGGGTTGGAACGTCGAAGAATTTGCTCATAGTGCGCGATCCCTTCTAGGCGCCGCCCGGCGCGCGCTCGAGGCG
>DASVPH010000053.1:0-6974 GCA_036382945.1 Casimicrobiaceae bacterium | reverse complement strand
GCCGCAACCAGCACGCTCGCCACCCTCATGCGCGAAAGCCGGCGCTCGTCCAGCCGGTACGCCTCGACGAAGACCCACACCGCCGACAAGGCGCCGAGAACGCCGAAGGTAGGATGCACAAAAAGCAACGCTTCTCTCATGGGTCCCACCTTTCAAAAAAGGGCGACCAGGGCGCCGAGCACCCCCAGCGTCGGGTGTATCAGCAACAAAACGTCTTTCAGCATGGCTTCCTCCATTTCTTCCACGGACGCGATGCTTAACGAATCGTTGCGCGGAAACGCTACTCCACGATCAGCTTGCCGCGCAGCATCCCCATCTGGCAGGCGAACTCGTATTCCCCGGCTTCGGCCGGCATGAACTCGACGGCGACGGTCTCGCCCTCGGGCAGTTGCGCGCTCTTGTTGAACGCCGGGAGCAGCACCATCTCGCTGCACGAGGCGGATTCCTGGCGCACGAAATTGAGCCGCGCGGGCTTGCCCCGCTCGAGCACGATCACGTCCGGCGTATAGCCGCCTTTCACGAGCACCATCTGCTCCTGGTATCCGCCGCTGGTGAGCGCCGCCTTGACGCCCTTCGCCTTCACCAGCCAGAAGAACCAGACGATGCCGCCGATCAGCCCGAGGCCGACAAGATCGACGATGATTCTGTCCCAGGTCATATGCGTTTCTCCTTCAGGCGGCGTGCGGCTTCCACCGCTTGAGCCGGTTGGCGTTGGAAATGACGGTCACCGAGCTGAACGCCATGGCGATGGAGGCGAGCAACGGCGAGAGCAGGATGCCGACGAAGGGATAGAGCACCCCCAAAGCGATCGGCAACCCGAGCGTGTTGTAGACGAATGCGCCGGTGAGGTTCTGGTACACGTTGCGCATCGTCGCGCGGCTGATCTGCATGGCGAGCACCACGCCGTGCAGGCTGCCCTTGATCAGCGTGATATCGGAGGCCGCGATGGCCACATCGGTGCCGGTGCCGATGGCGAAGCCGATGTCGGCCTGGGCGAGCGCGGGCGCGTCGTTGATGCCGTCGCCCACCATGCCGACCTTCTTGCCCTCGAGCTGGAGCTTCTGCACGTTGAACGCCTTGTCTTGCGGCAGCACTTCGGCGAGCACCCGCTCGACGCCCACCTGGCGGGCGATCGCCTTGGCGGTGCGCTCGTTGTCGCCGGTGATCATCACCACTTCGAGCCCCATTGCCCTGAGTGCACGGATCGCCTCGCGGGAATCGTCCTTCACCGTGTCGGCCACGGCGACGATGCCCGCGGCTTTGCCGTCGAGCGCGACGTACATCGGCGTCTTGCCGTCGTCGGCGAGCTGCGCTGCACGCGCTTCCAGGTCGCCCAGCGCGACCTGGCGCTCGCGCATGAGCTTCACGTTGCCAAGCAGGAGCGCCCGGCCGCCGATGCGCGCTTCGATGCCGTGGCCGGGAATCGCGTTGAAGCTCTCGGCATCGGGCAGCACAAGACCGCGTCCGGCCGCCCCTTCGACGATCGCCGCGGCGAGCGGGTGCTCGGAGGACTTCTCGACGCCGCCCGCGAGCCGCAGCATCTCGTTCTCGTCCGTCCCGTGGGCTATGACCACGTCGGTCAGCACGGGCTTGCCGTGCGTGATCGTTCCGGTCTTGTCGAGCACCACCGTCTGCAGCGTCTGCGCGGTCTGCAGCGCCGTGCCGTCGCGGATCAGGATGCCGTTGAGCGCGCCGAGGCCCACGCCCGTGGTGAGCGACATCGGGGTGGCCATCCCGAGCGCGCAGGGGCAGGCGATGATGAGCGTGGTCACCGCGACGATCAACGCGAACACGATACGCGGCTCGGGCCCGAAGGAGTACCAGGCCATGAAGCCGAGAATGGCGAGGATCGCGACCGCGGGCGTGAAATACCCCGACACCACGTCGACGATCCTCTGGATCGGGACTTTCGAGCCCTGCGCGTCCTGCACCATGCGGATGATGCTGGCGAGCGCCGTGTCCTTGCCGACGCGGGTGGCCCGGAACTTGAACGCGCCGGTCTTATTGATCGTGGCGCCGATCACCTCGTCGCCGGCCTTCTTCTCCACCGGCAGCGACTCGCCGGTGACCATCGACTCGTCGACCGCGGAGGAACCCTCGGCGATCTCACCGTCCACCGGGATCTTTTCGCCCGGGCGCACGACGACGAGGTCCCCGACCACCACTTCCTCGACCGGAATGTCCGCCTCCCTGCCGTCGCGCACCACGCGCGCGGTCTTCGCCTGCAGGCCGATCAGCTTCTTGATCGCATCCGAGGTCCGGCCCTTCGCCTTCAGCTCCATGGCGAGGCCGAGCACGACGAGCGCGGTGACCACCACCGTCACGTCGTAGTACACCTCGAGCTCTTCGGAGGCCGGCAGGAGCTGCGGGAAGAGCAGGACGATCGTCGAGTAGATCCACGCCACGCCGGTGCCCATCGCGATCAGCGTGTGCATGTTGGCCGAGCGGTGCGTGAGCGCCTGCCAGGCGCCGGTAAAGAACTGGTTGCCGCTGTAGGCGAGCACCACGCCCGAGGCCACGCCCATGAACGCCCAGGTGTACCAGAGCTGGGCGCTGCCGCGCGGGAAATAGTCGCGCAGCACCGGAATGAGCCAGGGATAGCTCATGATCATCGTGAAGACCGCGACCGGCGCGCCGACCCACCACTTGCGCATGAGGCCGCGGTATTCGTGCTCGCGCGCCTGCTGCTCGCGGTCGAGCGCCTCCGGACCGGCAGGCTCCGGCGCTTCGTGCGCCGCGTAGCCCGCCGACGCCGCGGCGGCCTCGATGGCGGCGTGGTCCGCAAGTGCGGGGTGATATTCGACCAGCGCCTCCTCGCTGGCGATCGAGACACTCGCCGCGACGACCCCCGGTGTCGCGCGCAACGCCTTCTCGATCCTGGTCACGCAGGAGGCGCAGCTCATGCCTTCGATCTTGAGCCGCGTCTTCGCCGTGTCCGAGCGATAGCCTGCCGCCTTGATCGCTTCGTGCAGCCGGAGAAGCCCGGTCGCCGCCGGATCGTACTCGACGAAGGCGCGGCTCGTGGCGAGGTTCACCGTGGCGCGCTTGACGCCAGGCACCGCGCGAAGCGCCTTCTCAAGCGTCTGCACGCAATGCGCGCAGGTCAACCCCGACACCGGGAGATCGATACGATCCAGCCCGCCGTGCGCCGCTGCAGCGGCGGGGGCCGCCGGGGCAACGCTCGCGGCGGCGGTCGCTGTGTCCATGCTGTGTTCTCCTTTCGTTCCGATACTGACAATTGTTATCGCGCCCGCTTGTCGTTGCGGCGACCTATCCGCCAAAGAGCGCGGCAAAGGCCCGCTCGGACGCTTGATCGCGCGCCTTGCGGTACTGATCGAGCGCCATGACGATGCTCTGGCTCACCAGCTGCTCTAGCTGCATCCACGGATTGTCCGGCGCGCTTCCGCGCGGCTCCGCCTGCAAGTGCGGCGCCAGCAGCGCGATGGGCACCATCCACGGGTTGAGCCGATCCGAGAACAGGTACCGGCTCACCCGCATCGGATGCAGCCACTTCTGCGCGAGCGCGGTGAGCGGGCTCGCGGTGGCGCGCACCCACGGGCTCACCAGCGCTTTGTACGCCGCTTCATTCGCCTCCGAGAGCTCGCGCACGCGCACGAATTCCTCGCGCGGGTAGTCGAAGCGGATGTCCTCGACCTTGCGTGGCTCGAAATGCACCGAGTATTGCGGCTTGCGGCAGTCCGGATCGCCGGTCGGGTTGTCGATCTTCATTTCGTACAAGCCCGGCTCGAGCTGCTCGATCTCCTCCAGGCTCTCGAGCATCGCGCGATGCTCGAGCTTCGCGACCGCGGCGGAGACGAAAATGCCCAGATGCCCGACGTGGGTGTTGAGCAGGTACACGATGCGCTGCCCCGCTGCCTTGAGCGCCGCGGTCGTCGGGTACACCGCCGGAATCCAGTTGAGCGCCTGGTGGGGCGGGGTGATGTTGTCGCCGCTGGAGGCGAAGATGACCAGCGGATTGTGGATCGCCTTGAGGTCCGCGACGCAACCCTCGCAGATGCGAAGCTTCCCCTGCTCGAGCCGATCGCCGATGAACAGGTTCTCGACGATCGCCACCATCTCCTCGCGGCTCAGGAAGTAGAACCCGGTCCACCAGCGCTCGAACTCGAGGAAGCGCTCGCGCTCGCCGTCGATGTCGGCGAAGAGCTTGTAGTTCTTCTCCCAGAGCGTGTTCGCGGGATTCAGGTTCTCGAAGTTCTGCGCGAGCCACGCCCCGTCGAAGCGCCCGTCGCCGAGATCGCCGACGAAGTGCGCGAGCCACGTGCCGCCGGTGAAGCCCCCGGCGAGGCGCATCGGGTTCACGTCCGAGGCTCCCGCCCAATACGACAGCGGCGAGCCGTTGAGCACCGCCGGCCCGAGCAAGCCCTCGTGCGTCGCGGCCAAGAGCGCGATGGCCCAACCCGCCTGGCAGTTGCCGTACAGCGTCGGGGCGTGCCCGCCGTGGCGCCGGGTGACTTCCTGCACGAAACGCCGCAGCGCGTGCAGAACGTCGGCGAGCGTCTGGCCCGGGCACGGCTCCGGATAGAACACGACGAAATAGGTCGGATGGCCCTCGTGCAGCGCCATGCCCACCTCGGAGTCGCGCTTGAAGCCGCCGATCCCCGGCCCGTGTCCGGCGCGTGGATCGATGATGATCACCGGGCGCTTGCTCTCGTCGACGCACTGCTCGATCCGGTCCGCGCCCGAGCCGGTGATGCGCAGCAGCGCGTAGTTGGCGGGATGCTCGAACCGGCGCGCATCCATGATCGTCTCGTATTCGAAGTTCAGGAGCGGCGGCAGCCCCGCCTGCTCGTGCGCCAGCATGTTGTTGGCGCGCTCGCGCAGCGTATCCAGGAACAGCACCGAGCGGCGCCAGAGCTCGGTTTGATAAGCGTAGGCGTCCGCCGCAGCCGTGCGTTGTGTCGCAGGCGCGGTTGCCTCGGCTTGCGGCGCCGGCGCTGCGGCTGCAGCCCCTTGTGCCCGCGGCCGGTGGCTTGTCGGGACGAGTCTTACGCTGGATGTGCGGCGAAGAGCCGCGGTCTTGGCTTTGCTCATTGGAACCTCTCTCCGTGTTGCGCTCAGGACCTCGTGGCGCCGAGCGGCGCCGATTCGTCACTGGCCGCTACGGCGACGAACGCCGCTTTGCGCATCGGCGCTTCGCCCGGTGCGGGCGCGGACAGCAACGTGTCCAGCATGGCCCGGTCGACGACCTCCTTCTCCTGCAACAGCTTGGCCAGCACGTCCAATGGGCTTCGCTTGGCGGTCAGCGTCTGGCGCACGCGCTCGTGCGCCTCGGCCAGCAGCTTGCGGATCTCGTCGTCGATCGCCTGTGCGGTGCGCTCGCTGTACTCGGTCTTCTGTTGCTGGATCGGAACGTCCAGGAACATCGCGGCACGCGGTTGCTCGAAGGTCGCGAGGCCCAACGCCTCGCTCATGCCGTAATGGGTGACCATCTGCCGGGCGATATCGGTGGCGCGCTGCAAGTCGTTCTGCGCGCCGGTCGATATGTCGGAGAAGACCAGCTCTTCGGCCACGCGTCCTCCCAGCAGCACATCGATCCGGTCGAGGAGCTCGCTCTTCTTGAGCAGATACCGATCTTCGGTGGGAAGCTGCTGCGTGTACCCGAGCGCGGCCACGCCGCGCGGAATGATCGACACCTTGGACACCCGGTCGGCGGCGGGACGCGATTCCGCGACGATGGCGTGCCCCGCCTCGTGATAGGCGACCGTCTCCTTCTCCTTCGGATTCATGACACGGTTCTTCTTCTCGAGCCCGCCGACGATGCGGTCGATCGCCTCCTCGAAGTCGGCCATGTCCACCGCGTCCTTGCCTTGCTTCGCCGCGTGCAACGCGGCCTCGTTGACGATGTTGGCGAGATCCGCGCCGACGAACCCGGGCGTGCGCGCCGCGATCTTGGCGAGATCGGCAGCCGGCGCCAGCGTGACGTGTTTGCTGTGCACGCGCAGGATCTGCTCGCGGCCCTTGAGATCCGGCCGGTCGATGGCCACATGCCGGTCGAACCGCCCCGGCCGCAGCAGCGCGGGATCAAGAATCTCCGGCCGGTTGGTCGCCGCCAGGATGATGACGCCCTTGTTGGTGTCGAAGCCGTCCATCTCGACTAAGAGCTGGTTGAGCGTCTGCTCGCGCTCGTCGTTGCCGCCGCCGATGATGCCGACCCCGCGCGCCTTGCCCAGCGCGTCAAGCTCGTCGATGAAGACGATGCACGGCGCGCTCTTCTGCGCCTGGTTGAAGAGGTCGCGCACCCGCGCCGCTCCGACGCCGACGAACATCTCGACGAAGTCGGAGCCGCTCAACGAAAAGAACGGCACGCCTGCTTCGCCCGCCACCGCTTTGGCGAGGAGCGTCTTGCCGGTGCCCGGCGCCCCGACGATGAGAACCCCTTTCGGGATGCTGCCGCCCAGCCGCCGGTAGCGATCCGGGTTCTTGAGAAAATCGACCACTTGCGTGAGCTCCTCGCGCGCCTCGTCGATGCCGGCCACATCGGCGAAGGTGACTCCCGTCTGCTTCTCCATGTACACCTTGGCCTTGCTCTTGCCGATCTCCAGCATTCCTTGGCCCGCGCCCATGCGCTTCGCCGCGTAGCTCCAGATCAGAACGAAGATGAGCGCCGGCGCGACCCAGGTGAGCAGCGTCGAGAGCCACTTGTCTTCCACCTGGCCCGCGAACGGGATTTTTGCGGCTTCGAGGTCGGGCACCAGGTTGGGATCGGGGACCCGGACCGTGACGAAGCTGTGGTCGCCCTTGCCGGAAGCGGTACGCTGGAGCGCCTCGAGCTTCGCCGCCGGCAGCAGTCCCTGGAGACTTTCATTCTTGACCTTGCCGGCGATCGCCTGGTCGGTGATGCTCACGCTTTCGATCTTTCCGGCCTTGAGCAGCGTCTTGAACTCGCTGTACTGCAGCGTCTCGGCGTGCTGCGACGAAAAGAAGCTCTGCACCAGCAGCAGCAGCACGAACGC
>DASVPH010000052.1:0-3406 GCA_036382945.1 Casimicrobiaceae bacterium | reverse complement strand
TCTCACGTATGCGTTGCTGGCCAAACGGCGATGAATGCAAGGCGCTCGGCGCAGCGAATAGCTCGGCCTATTCGCAAGCCGAGCAACGCCGCAGGCGCGCCGTTTGGCCGCAACCCGAAGGGACGGGGGCGCTTTGGGCGCATTCCGTTGTTGCCGGCCGCTGGCAGTGGAGTGGCACTGTGGCGCGGCCGGCGCCTAGGACTGCATCCCAAAGCGCCCCCGTCGCATACGCGACAGTAAGCCCGACAGGCTCCCAGGACCTATGGGCCTGATGCTGCTCCTCTTCGGCGCCGTTTGGCCAGCAACGCATACGTGAGAGCAAGCCCGACAGGCTCCTAGAGCTTCGCGTTCACTGCGTGCTCTCGGCGAGCGGCGTGCCGCCGCTCTCCGGGGGCCGCCTTGCCGCGACGAGATCGGCAAGATGCGTCATCTCGGCGACGATGATCAGCGCTGCGCTGACCGGGATCGCCGACTGCACGACGCTCATCGGCACCCACGGCAGGCTGATGAGCGTGTCGGTGGCGAGCACCGGCATGATCGAGGCGCCCACCCAGCCGAGAAGCGCAAAGAAGGCGATCACCAGCACCTGCCCGGCGATGCTCACCAGCCGCCGCGTGCGCCAGGGCATTTGCGCGATCAGCTCCGGGCAGCCGATGTGCGCGCGCTTGACCGATGCGAGCGCGGCGCCGTAGAAGGTGACCCAGGCGAGGAGGTGCGAGGCGACCTCGTCGTACCACGCGAGCGATCGACCGCTGAACCGGAAGACCACCCCCAGGGTCACTTCGACGGCGAGAATCACCATCAGCGCGACGACCACCCATTCGAGCAGCCGCCCGTACGCGGCGCGAAAGCGCGTCATGGCCGGGCGCTGAAGCGCTTACTTTCCAAGCGCCACCGCGCGGTCGATCAATTCCTTCGCCCCCGGCACCTCCTTGCCGAACTCCTCGTAGATCGGCTTGCTCGCGGCGATGAAGGCATTCTTGTCGACCTCGTTGACCTGCATGCCCGCAGCTTTGAGCTTGCCCAGCAGCTCTTCGTCGTCCTTGGCGGCGACCTGGTAGACGAAGGCCTGAGTCTCCTTCGCAGTGTCCTCGAGAATCTTGCGCACATCCTCGGGCAACCTGTTCCAGCGCGCCGTCCCGACCGTGAGGTAAGCGGGCGTGTACACATGCCCGGAGAGCGACAGGTACTTCTGAACTTCCTGCAGCTTGGCGGAATAGATCTGCGTGAACGGGTTTTCCTCGCCGTCCATGACGCCGGTTTGCAGCGCAGTGAAGAGCTCGGAGAACTTCATCGGGCTCGGATTGGCGCCGTAGGCCTGGAACATCTTCACCCGCCACTTGCCCCCGGGCACGCGCAGCTTGATGCCGGCGAGATCGGCGGGAACCCGGATCGGACGCTTGTTGTTGGTGATCTGGCGAAACCCGTTCTCCCACACCGCGATCACCTTGAGGCCCTTTTTTTCGACCTCGGGCTCGAGCTTGGACCAGAAGAGCTCCTTCTCGATGCGCTGCATGTGCGCGCGATCCTTCACCAGATACGGCATCTCGAAGACCCCGAACAGATCCACTTGCGAGCTCATCACCGTGGAGGGCAAGGCCATGTCCACGGTGCCCAGCTTGAGCTTCTGGATCATCTCCTCGTCGCTGCCGAGCTGGCTCGAGCCGTAGGTGAGGACTTTGGCCTTGCCCGCGAGCTTCGCGTTCGCGCGCTTGGCAAATTCATCGGCGCTCTTCTGGAACAGCGATCCCGGCTCGCCGACGTGGCCGAGCTTGATCTCGAGCTGCGCCGATGCCGGCGCGGCGAGGGTCGACAGCCCGAGCGCAGCAATGCCAAGCGAAAGACGAACCATCGCGCAACGCCGGCCCACAGAGCGGCTGCTATTCATCGATATTCTCCTCCGGTGGTTGTGGTCTTGTAGCGTTGCTTCGCAACGCCGCTAGGCTGCCCGCGCAAGCTCCGCCGCCGCGGTCTCGGCGAGGTAGTCTATTGCCGCCTGGGCGCCGCCCTTGCGGTGCGGAACCGCCGCGAGCCCGAGCCCCATCTCCACGCCCGCGAGCGTGCCGCAGAGCATGAGGTCGTTGAAGTAGCCGAGATGGCCGATACGGAAGACCTTGCCGGCGAGCTTGCCCAATCCCTGGCCCAAAGACATGTCGAAACGGTCGAGCACGATCTTGCGGAAGGCGTCCGCGTTGTGTCCGGACGGCATCACGACCGCCGTGAGCGTCGAGCTGTACTCGGCAGGGTCGGAGCAGAGAATCTCGAGACCCCACGCGCGAACGGCACGCCGCGTGGCTTCCGCCAGCCGGTCGTGGCGGGCGAATACGCGCTCCAGCCCCTCGCTTTCCAGCATGTCGAGCGCTTCGTGCAAACCGTACAGAAGGTTCGTGGACGGCGTGTACGGGAAGTAGCCCGAAGCGTTGATCGACAGCATCTCGCTCCAGTCCCAGTAGGAGCGCGGCAGCTTCGCCTTTTTCGACGCGGCGAGCGCCTTGGCGCTGATCGCGTTGAACGACAGCCCCGGCGGCAGCATCAATCCCTTCTGCGAGCCGCCGACGGTGACGTCGACGCGCCACTCGTCGTGGCGGTAGTCGATCGACGCGAGCGAGGAGATCGTATCGACCATGAGCAACGCGGGATGCCCGGCGCGATCGATTGCTGCCCGCACCTCCGGAATACGGCTGGTCACGCCGGTCGAGGTCTCGTTATGGACCACGCACACCGCCTTGACCGAGTGCGCTGCATCGGCGCGGAGCGCCGCTTCGATCTCTCCCGCGGGAACGCCGTGCCGCCAGTCGCCCGGCAGCATCGTCACCGCCAGGCCGAGGCGATCCGCCAGCCGTTTCCACAATGCGGCGAAGTGCCCCGTCTCGGCCATGAGCACCCGGTCTCCCGGCGAGAGCGTGTTGGCGAGCGCGGCTTCCCACGCGCCGGTGCCGGAAGCCGGATAGATGACGACATCGGCCCCGGTCTTGAAGATCCGCTTCATGCCGGCGAGTACCGCCTTGGTCAGGGCGGCGAACTCCGGGCCGCGGTGATCGATCGTCGGCGAATCGATCGCGCGCAGCACACGATCCGGAACGTTGGTCGGCCCCGGGATCTGCAAGAAATGGCGGCCGGACGGGTGGTTGTCGAGCTGGAGCATGTCAGGCGAGAGTTCGGTCAGGGCGGGGCGACGGCTTCTGCGAGGTCGCGGGCGCGGCCCGCCTACCAAGGGTCCATCCTACCCACCTTTGTCTCGGGCTCGCAAGCGGCGTGCGGGTGCGGTGTTAGTAACATGAGGAATGTCCGGTCCAGGTAACACATGAAATGTCCGGTTTAAGGTTTGACCTCTGGAAAGGAGGTGGACCTTGGGCCGGGCGAGCGTGTTACAGGAGATCAGGACCATGCGTTTTGAAGAGGTGTA
>DASVPH010000051.1:0-2769 GCA_036382945.1 Casimicrobiaceae bacterium | reverse complement strand
ATCGTGCCGTCCTTGCGGAACGCGGGGCGGAGCTTGGCGAGCGATTCGAGGGTGGTGTCGGGCCGGTTGTGCTCGTCGACCTCGAACAGGCGCGCTCCGGCCTTGCTCTGGATCTCGACCGGGGCGATCTCCGCCTTGAAGTGCCCCGCCTTCTGTGCTTCGCCGAAGCGCTGCTGCGTGCGCAGCGCCCAGCGGTCCTGATCCTCGCGGCTCACCTTGAACTTCGCGACCAGGTCTTCGGTGTGCCAACCCGAGTGCTCGCCGGAGAACGCGTCATTCAATCCGTCGTGCAGCATGCTGTCGTAGAGCGTGGCCGGGCCCATGCGATAGCCCCAGCGGCCCTCGGGCAGCAGGTACGGCGCGCGGTCCATGTTCTCCATGCCGCCGGCGATCGCGCAGTCGATCGCGCCGCTCTGCACTTCGAGCGCGGCGGTGATGACCGCCTGCGCGCCGGAGCCGCAGACGCGATTGATCGTCATCGCCGGAACCTCGACCGGAAGTCCCGCCGCCCGCGCCGCTTGCCGAGCGGGATTCATGCGCGCCCCGGCCTGGATCACCTGGCCGAGCACCACGCTGCCGACGGCGGCCGGATCGAGCCGCGCGCGCTTGAGCGTCTCGCGGATGGCGGTCGCGCCCAGCTCGGTCGCGGCGATCGACTTCAAGCTCCCGCCGTACGTCCCGATCGCCGTCCGGCACGGATGGCACAGCACCACATTGTGTTTCGCTTCCATCTTCAATCCTTTCCAGTCAGGAACATTCCGACGACCCGCTACAGCCTGCCGGAACGAAGCACGGCGACGGCCCACCACAAGCCGAGCACGCCGCCGATGACGAACCCGGCCACGCCCAAGAGCGCCACACCCTCGTAGTGCGGGCCGGCATGAAACGACATGACGAGCGCGGAGGCGATGATGATGCTCGCGATGATCAGGCTGAAGCTCAACCGGTTGCCGGCGCGCGCGATGCGCTCTTCGAGGCCCTGCAACTGCTCGCCGCGCAACTCGACCCGCAACCTCCCCTCCCGCAAGCCCTCGACCAGGCGATCGGCGATCTCGGGAAGCGCATCGAGCGCGCCGCGCACGGCGCGCAGGCGCCGGTAGGTGACCCGCAACCCGGCCGCCTGCTCGAAATCCGGGAGCAACAGCCGTTTGACCAGGTGCGGCGAGTAGCGTTGCAGCGCAGTGGCGATGTTGAAGGCGGGATCGAACAGCAACGCGTGCGCTTCGACCTGCATCGCCGCCTTGGAAACCGCCAGCAACACGCGCGGCAGGCGGATGCGATGATGCTGTCCGATGCGGATGAACTGGCGCAGGATCTCGCTGAACGCCGCGCGGTGGCCGGCGGCGTCGTAGAAGGCGGCCAGCGCGTCGTCCAGGTCGCGGACGAAGGCGCGCCGGTCGACGCTGGGCTTGGCCACGCCGATGGCGACATAGGCGTCCGCCACCCATTCCGGATCGCGAACCGCCACACCCATCAGGAGCTGGGCAAGGTGCTCCTTGTCCTCTTCGCCGAGCGCGCCGACGATGCCGAAGTCGTGAAAGCACAGCCGCCCGTCGGCGAGCACGAACACGTTGCCCGGATGCGGATCGCCGTGGAAGAAGCCGTGCTCGAAGACCTGGGTGAAGAAAACCTGGGCGAGATTCGCGGCCAGAGCGCGTCCCCTCTCGGCCTGAGCCTGATCGGAACTGTATTCCGGCGCGCGCTGCCCCGCGCTCTCCTCCATGGTGAGGACCCGCGGCGTGGTGAGGTCCCAGAAGACGCGCGGTACGACCACCGAGGGATCGTTGCTGAAGTTCTCGCGGAACCGATCGGCATGGTGACCCTCGCGGCGGAAGTCGAGCTCCGCAATGATGTTCGCGGCGAATTCGTCGACCAGCTCGGTCGGCGAGAATTTGCGGCTCTCGGGGAAATGGCGCTCGATCTCGCGGGCGAGGAAATACAGGATGCCGAGATCGCTGTGGATCGTCTCTTCGATCCCCTCGCGCTGCACTTTCACCACGACCGGCACGCCGTCCGGGAGGCTCGCGTGGTGGACCTGTGCGATCGACGCGGCGGCAAACGGGACCCGGTCGAGCGCACCGAACAAGACATCGACCGGGCGGCCGAGCTCGCGCTCGATGATCGCGCTCGCGTCGGTCGCCGCGTCGGCGGGAACCTGATCCTGCAGCTTGCTGAACTCGTCGATGTAGGCGTCGGGAAAGATGTCGCGCCGCAGGCTCAGGAGCTGGCCGAACTTGACGAAGGTGGGGCCGAGCTGCTCGATCGCTTCGCGCAGCCGCACGGCGTCCATCGATGCCTCGGCGCCGTCGGTCGCGGCGGGCGCCTCCCCGCCGGGGAGCCTGATACGCGCGGCGTAGTGCGCCCAGCCGGCCTTGGCCAAGGCTCCGACGATGCGCGCCGCCCGCGGATAGTCCGCCGGCGAAAGACGCTGGTAGCGCGCGCGGGTGAACGACCCGGCCGTGGCATCGTTCATCGCGATCAGGACCTCGTGGCGCCGAGCGGCGCCGACTCGTCACTGGCCGCTACGGCGACGAACGCCGCTTTGCGCATCGGCGCTTCGCCGGGTGCGGGCGCGGACAGCAACGTGTCCAGCATGGCCCGGTCGACGACCTCCTTCTCCTGCAACAGCTTGGCCAGCACGTCCAACTGGCTGCGTTTGGCGGTGAGCGTCTGGCGCACGCGCTCGTGCGCCTCGGCCAGGAGCTTGCGGATCTCGTCGTCGATCGCCTGTGCGGTGGGCGAGGTGTCGCTTGGGAGGCGGTTCTCCCG
>DASVPH010000050.1:0-35686 GCA_036382945.1 Casimicrobiaceae bacterium | reverse complement strand
GCCGTGTTTCGGGATGGGATACCTCATTGGCCAATGAGGCAGCGAGCGACGTGTACGACAGCGTACACGAGCGAAGCTGCGAAAACGAAGTTTCAGCGTAGGCTAACGTGAGCATTGCGAACGTTAAGCTGCGAAGCAGCGGCCGGAGCTACAAAGTAGACCGCCCGAAACGCGGCCCTCCCTCCGGGCTGCGGCAAAATGCGGATGAATGCGAGACGACCGACGAAGGTAATAGTTCATCCTATTACCGAGGAGGGCGGCGAAGCAGGCGCCGCATTTTGCTCGCAGCGCAATCCACGTGGGGGTATTTCAGAGGTTCCCTAACGGCATCCAGGGCGAAGAACGCTCGATTTTGACCGCCCTCAGCGCGTCCTGCCGCCCCGGGGCGGGAATGGCGACGACGGCGCCGGTGCGCGCTCGGTCGATTGATCCGCCTCCAGCGCCGCCTCGTTGATCTTGACCTCGGCGTTGGCTCGAAGGCTCGCCACGTACGCGCTGGTGAGTTCCCGTCCGACCTGATCGCCGATGCGGCTCGCCGACGCGGCCACCTTGGCCGCGTCTGCGGGCGGCGGTGCGATCACGCGCTGCACTCTATACAGCGAGTAACCACCGCGCTCGTTCACGCTCCCTGTATACACCGGCAGCTTGGACGCATCGGCCCGAAAGATCCCCGTCAGGGCGGCCGGCGGAATGCCCGGCTGCGCCTGACTCCGGGTGAGCGTCACCGCCTTGTCGAAGGCGAGCCCGGCGTCCTTGCCCTGTTGCAGCAACGCAAGCTTGGCCTTGCCTGCGGCTTGTGCGAGCTCGCCTGCGGCTTTGCGCTCGAGCTGGCGGCGGATCTCCGCCTTGACCTCGTCGAATGGCCGTGGACTGGCGGGCTTGTATTCGACGACGCGCGCCGCCATCAATTGGCTCGGCGCAATCTCGATCGCCTCGGTGTTGCGCTTCGCTTGCAGCGACTCGGGGCTGAACACGGCCTCCACGAACTTCTGGTTGTTTTGCGCCAGGGCCTGCACCTGCGCGCGGGAGAGCAGCGGCGTGGACTGCACCTTGATATTGAGCGCCTTGGCCACCGGCTCGAGCGAATCGGCCTGCTCGTAGACCAAGTTCTGCATCTGATCGGCGGCTTCGGCGAACTTGCTCTGCGACTTCTGCCGCTTCAAGTCCTGCTCGATCTGCGCCTTCACCTCGTCGAAGCTCTGCTGCTTCCCTGGACGGACCTCGAGGAGCTTGATGACGTGCCAGCCGAAATCGGTCCGCACCGGTCCGACGATGTCGCCGGGCTTCATCGAGAACACGGCGTCTTCGAAGGGCTTGACCATCGATCCGTCGCGCGCGAAGAAGCCGAGGTCGCCGCCCTGCTCCGCGGAGCCGGGGTCCTGCGAAAATTTCTTTGCCAGCTCGGCAAACTGCGCCGGGTTCTTCTTCACCTGGGCGAGGATGTCCTCCGCTTTTTTCTGCGCCGCCGCCTTTTCCTCCTCGCTCGCATCGGGCTTAACCGCGATCAAGATGTGCGCGGCGTCCCGCTCCTCCGGCTTGCTGTACGCCTTCAGGTTGCTCTCGTATTGCTTGCGCAGCTCTTCCGGCTCAACGGTGGTCTGCGCCGCCAGCGTCTCGGGCGTGAGCAGCACGTATTCGAGCTTTACCTGCTCCGGCACCTGGAACGCGGCCTGGTTGGCGTCGTAGTACGCCTTCACCGCCGCGTCGTCGATCTTGACATCCTTGAGAAAGGCGTCGGCGTCGACAGACGCGACCGCCACCTCGCGCTGCTGCTCGAGGAGCCCGAGGTAGCGCTCGACGCTGCTCCTGGCGATGATGCTCCCGGCGGCAATCGGTTCCTGCAGCGGCGCGAGCATCAGCTCGCGGCGAACATCCTCGGCGAACTGGGCCGGCGTCCTGCGCGGGTTCTGGATGTCGAGCAGCTGTTCGTAGCGGGCTTGCGAAAACTTGCCGTTCTCCTGGAACGCCGGAATCTCCAGGATGAACTGGCGCACCTGGTCGTCGGAGACCGTGAGCCGGTCGCGCTGCGCCTGTTTCTGCAGCAACACTTCACCGATGAGGCCCTCCAGCACCGAGTAGCGTACTTCCGGCGTGTCGAAAGCGGCCGGATCGAAATTGCCGCTCAGCGCCTGGCGCAGCCGCTGCTTCTGGCTGCGCAGGCTATCGGCGAACTCGGCCTGCGTGATCTTGTCGCCGCCCACACTCGCAACTTCGCCGGCGGGGCCGCTCGCGCTGCGGAAGTAGTAGTCCACGCCGAAGAACGCGAACGGAAGTGAGATCAGCGCCAGGATCAACTGGACGAGGCGTTTGCGCTTGTGGAGGAAATCGTACATAAATGATCAAAAAAGGGCGAACTCGCGTTCGCCCTTTGCTGGTCGTTGGCGGAGTGGACGGGACTCGAACCCGCGACCCCCGGCGTGACAGGCCGGTATTCTAACCAACTGAACTACCACTCCCGGAGCTGCATCGCTGCAATTGGTGGGTGCTGAGAGGCTCGAACTCCCGACATTCGCCGTGTAAAGGCGACGCTCTACCCGCTGAGCTAAGCACCCGCTCGCCCGCCGGGCGCCGGGTTCGCTTCGAGCCTCGCTACCGCTTGCAATCGTGCCGGCCGGCCGGCGAACTGCGAAAACGCTTTAGTTTACAGATTCCTTGAATGCTTTGCCAGCCCGGAACTTGGGCACCCGTGCCGCTTTGATCTTGATGGCCGCACCGGTGCGCGGATTGCGGCCCTGCCGGGCCGTTCGCTTGCCGACATAGAACGAGCCGAATCCGACCAGCGTCACGATGTCGCCTTTCTTGAGCGAGCCTCTGATCGAATTGACCGTCGCATCCAACGCTCGTCCCGCTGCTGCCTTCGAAATGTCGGCGTGCTTGGCAATGGCGTCGATCAGCTCTGACTTGTTCACGAAAGCCCCCCTTTTGGATGCGCGGTATTCGAACGGATGACAGCAGCGGGATGAACCAGCAGGCCTGCGCAATCTGCGAACGTGCTTTATAGCAATCGCGAAAACGTCGTGTCAAGCCGAGTAGATGAGCGGCTGCCAAAAAAAATCGCCGCAGCACGCCGCGGCGATTTTTCTGCCGACGCGCGTCGCGACGGCTCGCTAATGCTTCATCACCACAGCAGGCTCTTCGACCGGTGCGGCGGGAACCGGCGCGGGTTGCGCGCTCGGCGCTTCGACCAGTGGCGTGGGCTGCCGCTCCAACGTTTCGGCGAGCACCTGCTCGATCCAGCGCACCGGGTGGATATCGAGCCGGTTCTTGATCTCGTCGGGAATCTCCGCCAAATCCTTGACGTTCTCCTCCGGGATCAATACCCGCTTGATGCCGCCGCGTCCTGCCGCGAGCAGCTTCTCCTTCAAGCCGCCGATCGGCAACACTTCGCCGCGCAGCGTGATCTCGCCGGTCATCGCCACGTCGGCGCGCACCGGAATGGCGGTCAGCACCGACACCATCGCCGTGCAGATCGCGATGCCTGCGCTCGGACCGTCCTTCGGCGTCGCGCCTTCGGGCATGTGCACGTGCAGGTCGGTCTTCTGATAGAAGTCCGCCGGGATCCCGAGCTCCTTGCTGCGGTGACGCACGACCGACAGCGCGGCCTGGATCGACTCCTGCATCACGTCGCCGAGCTTGCCCGTGGTCGTCGTCTTGCCCTTGCCGGGAAGCGAGACCGCCTCGATGGTGAGCAGATCGCCGCCGACCTCGGTCCATGCGAGCCCGGTCACTTGACCGACCTGGTTCTTCTTCTCGGCGATGCCGTAAGTGAACTTGCGCACGCCCAGGTATTTGTCGAGGTTCTTGGCATTGACCTCGACCGGCCCCTTGGCCGCGCGCGGCTTGCCTTCGCTCGCCTTTAGCAGCAGGCCCTTCACGACCTTGCGGCAGGTCTTCGAGATCTCGCGCTCGAGGCCGCGCACCCCCGCCTCGCGCGTGTAGTAGCGCGTGATATCGCGGATCGCCGACTCGGCGATGTGCAGCTCGTTGTCCTTGATGCCATTGTTCTTCATCTGCTTCGGCACCAGGTAGTGCTTGGCGATCTCGATCTTCTCGTCCTCGGTGTAACCCGACAGCCGGATCACCTCCATCCGGTCCAGGAGCGGCGGCGGTATGTTGAGCGTGTTGGCGGTCGCGACGAACATCACGTCCGACAGGTCGTACTCGACCTCGACGTAGTGGTCCATGAACGTATGGTTCTGCTCGGGGTCGAGGACCTCCAGTAACGCCGAGGACGGATCGCCGCGGAAGTCCATGCCCATCTTGTCGACTTCGTCAAGCAGGAACAAGGGGTTGCGCACGCCGACCTTGGTCATGTTCTGGAGGATCTTGCCCGGCATCGAGCCGATGTAGGTACGCCGGTGGCCGCGGATCTCCGCTTCGTCGCGCACGCCCCCGACCGACATGCGCACGAACTTGCGATTGGTCGCGCGCGCGATCGATTGTCCCAGCGAGGTCTTGCCCACGCCGGGCGCTCCGACGAGGCACAGGATCGGCGCCTTGAGCCGATCGACCCGCTGCTGTACCGCGAGGTACTCGACGATGCGCTCCTTGACCTTCTCCAGCCCGTAGTGGTCCGCGTCGAGCACCTTGACCGCGTTGCCTAGGTCCTTGTTGATCTTGCTCTTCTTGCGCCACGGCAGCCCGAGCAGCGTATCGATGTAGTTGCGCACGACGGTGGCTTCCGCGGACATCGGCGACATCATGCGCAGCTTCTTGAGCTCGGCGAGCGCCTTGGTTTGCGCCTCCTTCGACATCTTGGCAGCCTTGATCTTCTTCTCGGTCTCGTCCAGGTCGGCGGCCTCGTCGCCTTCGCCCAGCTCTTTCTGGATCGCCTTGACCTGCTCGTTCAGGTAGTACTCGCGCTGGCTCTTTTCCATCTGCCGCTTCACACGGCCGCGAATGCGCTTCTCGACCTGGAGGATGTCGACCTCGCCCTCGAGCAAGCCCAGCAGGTGCTCGAGTCGCTTGCCGACGTCCTGCATCTCGAGGATTTCCTGCTTCTGCTCGAGCTTGAGCGGCAGATGCGCGGCGATGGCGTCGGCCAGGCGACCGCCATCGTCGATGCCCGACATCGAGGTCAGGATCTCCGGCGGGATCTTCTTGTTGAGCTTGACGTACTGGTCGAACTGACCGAGCAGCGCGCGGCGCATTGCCTCGATCTCGTGGGTCGCGCCTTCGACACCGGGCAACAACGCAGCCTCGGCCTTGAGGTAGTCGCCCGACTCATCGACGCGCTCGATGCCGGCGCGCTGAGTGCCTTCCACCAGCACCTTCACGGTGCCGTCGGGCAGCTTCAGCATCTGCAGCACGGTCGCCACGCTGCCGACCGCGTACAGATCCGCGGCCGCCGGCTCGTCCTTGGCGGCCGACTTCTGCGCCACGAGCAGGATGTACTTGGAGTGCTCCATCGCCACATCGAGCGCTTTGATCGACTTCGGACGCCCGACGAACAGCGGGATCACCATATGCGGGAAGACGACCACGTCGCGCAACGGCAGCAACGGGAACGTCGTCGGGGTGGAACTCTTCTGCAGGTCTGTCGCCATGGCGGCTCGTGCTCAAAAGTTCAAAATAGGGAAAAAGGCCCTTCTCGCCTCAGACATGGGGGCGGAGGCCGGTGGTTCAAGCCCGGCACTCCCCGCTGCTTATCCCCTCCCGCCGGCTCAGGAATGTGCCGCAGCCATCTTCGGCTGCTCAGCGAACATCAGGAGCGGCTTGCCGTCGTTGGCGATGGTCGATTCGTCGACGATGACGCGCGACAGGTTCACGTGCGAAGGCAGGTCGTACATCACGTCGAGCAGCACCTGCTCGAGTATCGACCGTAAGCCCCGGGCACCGGTCTTGCGCGCGAGGGCCCGGCTGGCGATCGCCTGCAGCCCCGGCTCGCGAATCTCGAGCTCGACCCCTTCCATGCGGAACATCTTCTGATACTGCTTGATGAGCGCGTTCTTGGGCTCGACCAGGATCTGGATCAGCGCCGCCTCGTCGAGCTCCTCGAGGGTGGCTACGACCGGCAGCCGCCCGACGAACTCCGGGATCAATCCGAACTTGATCAGATCCTCAGGCTCGGTTTCGCGCAGCAGAATGCTGATGTCCTTGCGATCGTCGGGGCTCGCGACCTCCGCCCCGAAGCCGATTCCCGTCTTCGCGGTGCGCTGGCGGATGATCTTCTCCAGCCCGTCGAACGCCCCGCCGCAGACGAACAGGATGTTGGTCGTGTCGACCTGCACGAACTCCTGATTCGGGTGCTTGCGCCCGCCTTGCGGCGGCACCGAGGCGATCGTGCCCTCGATCAACTTCAGCAGCGCCTGCTGCACGCCCTCGCCGGAGACGTCGCGGGTGATCGAGGGGTTGTCGCTCTTGCGCGAGATCTTGTCGATCTCGTCGATGTAGACGATCCCGCGCTGCGCCTTCTCGATGTCGTAGTCGCACTTCTGCAACAGCTTCTGGATGATGTTCTCTACATCCTCGCCGACGTATCCGGCCTCGGTCAGGGTGGTGGCGTCGGCGATCACGAAGGGCACGTCCAAAAGCCGCGCCAGCGTCTGCGCCAGCAGCGTCTTGCCGGAGCCGGTCGGCCCGATCAGCAGGATGTTGCTCTTGGCGAGTTCGACGTCGTCTTCCTTGAGCGTCGTGTCGAGCCGCTTGTAGTGGTTGTAGACGGCAACCGCCAGGATCTTCTTGGCCAGATCCTGCCCGATCACGTACTGGTCGAGGATCTTGCGGATCTCATGCGGCGTCGGGAGCTTGTTCTTGTCGGCCCGCGCCGTGTCGGAGGTGGCGCCCTCCTCGCGGATGATGTCGTTGCAAAGCTCGATGCATTCGTCGCAGATGAATACCGACGGCCCGGCGATGAGCTTCCGCACCTCATGCTGGCTCTTGCCGCAGAAGGAGCAGTACAAAAGCTTGTCGCCGGACGCCTTGTCGGCCATTCACCTGTCTCGCGCGTCCCGGAGCCGCCGGGACCTAAAGCACACTTTACAGGGCTTAAGCCCTGTTCCGCAAGACTTTATCGATCAAACCGTACTCCAGGGCCTCGTCGGAGGTCAGGAAATTGTCCCGATCGGTGTCGCGCTCGATCTGTGCAATCGGCTTGCCCGTATGCTGCGCGAACAGACGATTCAGCCGCTCGCGCAAGCTCAAGATGTATTTGGCATGGATGGCGATATCCGAGGCCTGGCCCTGGAACCCGCCCAGCGGCTGGTGAATGAGCACCGTGGAGTTCGGCAGCGCGAAGCGCTTGCCCTTCGCGCCCGCGGCGAGCAGAAACGCGCCCATGCTCGCGGCCATCCCGACGCACAGCGTGGACACGTCGGGCTTGATGAACTGCATGGTGTCGTAGATCGCGAAGCCCGCAGCGATCGAGCCGCCGGGAGAATTGATGTAGAAGTTGATGTCCTTGTCGGGGTTCTCCGATTCCAGGAACAGCATCTGCGCGACGACGAGGTTCGCGGTCGCCTCGTCCACCGGGCCGACCAGGAAGATCACCCGTTCCTTGAGCAGCCGCGAATAGATGTCGTACGCACGCTCGCCACGACCGCTCTGCTCGATCACCATCGGGATCAAGCCCAGCCCCCTCGGTTCCTCGACCTTGTCCTTGCTCATCGCTCGCTCACCAGTGTGGGTTGCTGCCATTTGCCCTTGGGGCCGCGCAGCGTCGATCACGTCGCTGCCCGCTCCATCAGCGCCGAAAACGGCGTCGGCTGATCGTTCACCCGGGCGCGCTGCAGCGCCCAGTCGATGACGTTGCGTTCGACCGCCCGCACCTCGTATTCGTTCAGACGCGAGGGCTCCTCGTAGTGCCAGCGTATCACCGCTTCGGGCTGCTCGAAGCTCTGGGCGGCCTCCTCGACCAGGGCGCGGATCTGTTCCGGACGCGCCTGGAGCTGGTGCTGCCGGACGACCTCGTTCAGGATCAGGCTGAACGCGACGCGCTCCTCGGCCTGCGGACGAAATACCTCCGCGCCCAAATCCAGCTCCTCGGTCTTGACGCCGCGGCCCTTGAGCTCCCTGGTCGCGCGCTCGCGTAAGGCTTGCACCTCGAGCTCGACCAGCGACTTCGGCACCACCAGCTCGGCGGTCGTGAGCAGCGCCTTCATCACCTGTTCCTTGAGCACGGCCTCGACCTTGCGCTTGAGCTCGACCGACAGATTGGACTTGATCTCCGCGCGCAGCTCGTCGAGGCTGCCGCTGGGGATGCCGAGGTTCTTCGCGAATTCCGCATCGAAGGGCGGCAGATGCGGCTCGGCGAGCGACTTCAAGGTCAGGACGAACTCGGCCTGCTTGCCGGCGACTTCCCTGCCGTGGTAGTCGTGCGGGAAGGTGAGCGCGAAGTTCTTCACTTCGCCCGGGCTCATGCCGGCGAGCGCGGTCTCGAACGCCGGCAGCATCTTTCCTTCGCCCAGCGTGATCGCCAAGTCGCTCGCCTGACCGCCCGCAAACTCGACGCCGTCGATCGTGCCGGTGAAGTCGACCAGCGCCCGATCGCCCGTTTGCGCAGGACGCGTGACCGGGTGGTAATGGGCGCGCTGCTTGCGCAGGACCTCGATCGTGCGGTCCACGTCGGCGGCTTCGACCTCGACCACCGGCCGGGTGATCGTCACCGCCGACAGATCGCCGAGCTTGATCTCGGGATAGACCTCGAACACGGCCGAGAAGCCGAATTCGTCCTCCGCGACGTCCTGCTTCGCCTCGATGCGCGGATAGCCCGCGACCCGCAGGTTCTGGGTGCGCAGCGCGTCGTTCAGACTCGACTGGACGGTATCCGATATCACGTCCGAGCGCACCTGCGGCCCGTACTGCTGCGCGACCATCTTGAGCGGCACCTTGCCGGGCCGGAAGCCGGGTATCTTGGCGGTCCTGGCAATCTGCGCGAGGCGTTTCTGGATCTCTTGTTCGATCTGCGCTCTCGGGACGGCGACGTGCAGCCGCCGCTCGAGCTGGCCCAGTGTCTCCAGGGTCGTTTGCATACCTTCGGATTCCTTGCTATGTTCCGTCGCTGCCTTGCAAAGATGTAAGCTTTAGCTGCATTGGTGCGAAAGGAGAGACTCGAACTCTCACGCCTTTCGGCTCCGGCTCCTAAGGCCGGTGCGTCTACCAATTCCGCCACTTTCGCAGCCGGTTTTGAGAAGCAGCGAAGTATAGCCGAAGCACCGGAGCCACGCCACGCGGCGGTACGGTTGCCTTTTGCGCGAGAATCGGCGCGATCCGTGTCCGTCGCCCATTACGAGAATTTTCCGGTCGCATCATTGCTCGTCCCGCGGGCGCTGCGTCCGGCGGTCGTGGCGATCTACGCCTTCGCGCGCAGCGCCGACGATATCGCCGACGAAGGCGACGCTGCGCCGGACGTGCGCCTCGCCGGGCTCGACGCCTTTGGCGCGCTGCTCGATCGGATCGACGGCGGTGAAACGCCGCCGCTTGCGCCGTTCGCAGCGCTCGCCCAGGCGGTTCGCCGCCATGCGCTTCCGCTGGATCCCTTTCGCGACCTGCTGTCGGCGTTCCGGCAGGACGTGACCAAGACGCGCTACGCGAGCTACGGCGAGCTCGGCGACTATTGCTCGCGCTCGGCGAATCCGATCGGCCGCTTGCTGCTCGAGCTGTACGGCGTGACCGGTGCCGAGGCCTTTCGCCATGCCGACGCGATCTGCACCGGCTTGCAACTGACCAACTTCTGGCAGGACATCGCGCTCGATTGGGCAAAAGGACGCGTCTACCTCCCGGCCGAGGACCTGGCGCGCTTCGGCGTAGGCGAAGCGCAGATCGCCGCCGGCCGCTGCGACGAGCGCTGGGAGCGGCTTCTTGCCTTCGAGGTCGCCCGCGCCCGGGCGCTGCTCGAATCTGGCCGTGCGCTCACGCGCGCGCTGCCGCTGCGACTCGCGCTCGAGCTCAAGCTCGTGCTCGCCGGGGCCTCTCGCATCCTGCGCGCGATCGACCTGGCTCGCGGCGACGTGTTCCGCCAGCGGCCGCTGCTCACCGGCCGCGACTGGCTGGCGATGGCGACGGTGACGATCGCGCGATGAGCCCGGACGAATACTGCGAGCACAGGGCCGCGCAGAGCGGCTCGAGCTTCTACTACAGCTTCCGCTTCCTGCCGCCGGAGCGCCGGCGGGCGATCACCGCGCTGTATGCGTTCTGCCGCGAGGTCGACGACGTGGTCGACGAAGTGAGCGATCCGGGCGTGGCGCGGCTCAAGCTCGGCTGGTGGCGCACCGAGATCGCCGCCGCGTTCGACGGGCAGGCGCACCATCCGGTTTCGCTCGCGCTCGCGCCGGCGGTCGCGGCGTTCAGGCTGCCGCAAGCGCATTTCCAGACGGTGATCGAAGGCATGGCGATGGACCTGGACCGGTCCCGCTATCCCGACTTCGCCACGCTCGAACGCTACTGCCACTGCGTGGCCGGGGTGGTCGGCCTCCTGTCGGCCGAGATCTTCGGCTACAGCGATCCCGGCACGCGAGACTACGCCCGCGATCTCGGCATCGCCTTCCAGCTCACCAACATCATCCGCGACGTCGGCGAGGACGCGCGCCGCGGCCGCGTCTACCTGCCGCAGGACGAGCTCGCGCGCTTCGGCGTCGTGGTGGAGGATGTGTTGCAGCGCCGCCTCACCGCGGGCTTCGCCGGGTTGATGGCGCGTCAGGTCGAGCGCGCCCGCGGCTTCTACGCCCGCGCGCTGGCGGCGCTGCCCGCCGCAGACCGCCGCGCGCAGCGACCGGGGCTCATCATGGCCGCGATCTACCAGGCCCTGCTCACCGAGATCGAGCGCGACCGCTTTCGCGTGCTCGACCGGAGGATCGCGCTCACGCCGCTGTTCAAGGCGTGGATCGCCTGGAAGACCTCGTGGGCGTATTGATCCCCGGCGCACGTCGGCGGTGACCGGGCGTATCGCCATCATCGGCGGCGGCTGGGCTGGGATGGCGGCCGCGGTGACGCTTGCCGCCGCAGGGCGCGCGGTGTGCGTCTTCGAGGCTGCACGCGTGCTCGGCGGCCGCGCCCGCCGCGTCGACCTCGGCGGGCGCAGCGTCGACAACGGCCAGCACATCCTGCTCGGCGCCTCCGCGCAGACGCTCGCGCTCGTGCGCACCGTCCACGGCGGTCCGCAGCGCGGGCTTTTCGACCGGCGGCGGCTGCACCTGGAGCAGCCCGGTGTCTTCCGTCTCAAGACGGCGCCGCTGCCGGTACCGTGGCATCTTGTCACCGCGCTGCTCACCGCGCGCGGGCTCTCGCAGCGCGAGCGGCTGTCCACCGTGGCGTTCGTGGGCCGGTTGCGGCGCAGCCGCTATCGCTGCCCGGGAGAGCTCACGGTCGCCACACTCCTCGCCGGTCAGCCGGCCGCCGCGGTGCATCGGCTTTGGGCGCCGCTTTGCGTGGCGGCGCTCAACACGCCGATCGAAACGGCATCGGCGCAGGTGTTCCTCAATGTTCTGCGCCTCGCCTTCGCGGCGCGCGCCCGCGACTCCGACCTGTTGCTCCCGCGCCTCGACCTCACCGCGCTGTTCCCGGCGCCGGCTGCCGCGTACGTCGAAGCGCGCGGCGGCGAGATTCGGCTCGGGGAGGCAGTGGGTCGCGTGGCCGCGTGCGCCGACGGCGTGCGCGTCGCGACGCAAGCGCGCGACGAGCGCTTCGCCGCTGCGATCGTCGCGGTCGGCCCGCACCAGCTCGCCGAGGTGCTCGGCTCGCAGCCGGGTGACGCGGCATCGCTCGCGCTCGCCCGGGTCGGCGCTTTCTCCTACCAGCCGATCCACACGATCTATCTGCACTACCCGCGGCCGCTCGGCCTGTCGCTGCCGATGGTGAAGCTCGACGGCAATCCGGGCCAGTGGCTCTTCGACCGCGGCCAGCTCGGCGGCGCGCCGGGGCTCGCGGCGGTCGTGATCAGCACGGCACTCGCCGGCGGCCGCGTCGAGCACGACGCCGTCGCGCAGGCGGCGCACACGCAGTTGCAGGCGCTGATCCCGGGGCTGCCGCCGCCCGCGTGGACGCAGACGATCGCCGAGCGCCGCGCCACGTACGCGTGCGTCGCCGGGCTCGCGCGGCCCGCGGCGGGCGCGCTCCTCCCGCGCCTGTATCTCGCCGGCGACTACACCGACGGCGAGCTTCCCCCCACTCTCGAGGCGGCCACCCGCAGCGGCGTGGCGGCGGCGCGGCAGCTCCTAGCCGATTGCCCCTAGCCGGCGAAGCGTCAATCGCCGATCTTCTTGGCCCGCTCGCGCAGCACGAACTTCTGGATCTTGCCGGTCGAGGTCTTGGGCAGCGGCCCGAAGACCACGGTGTGCGGCACCTTGAAACGGGCGAGGTGCTCGCGGCACCAGGCGATGATGGCCTCAGCCGTGACGTTCGCCGCGTCGGGTTTCAGCGTCACGAATGCGCACGGCGACTCGCCCCACTTCGCATCGGGCCGCGCGACCACCGCCGCCTCCATCACCTGCGGATGCCGGTACAGGCATTCCTCGACCTCGAGCGAGCTGATGTTCTCGCCGCCGGAGATGATGATGTCCTTGGCGCGGTCCTTGATCTCGATGTAGTTGTCCGGATGCCACACCGCGAGATCCCCGGTGTGGAACCAGCCGTCGCGCAACGCCGCGGCGGTCGCCTCTTCGTTGCGAAGGTAGCCCTTCATGACGGTGTTGCCGCGAAGCAGCACCTCGCCCAGCGTCGTCCCGTCGCGCGGCACGGGGGTATGCGTCTGCGGATCGGCGACGATGAGCTGCGCGAGCGCGGGCATCGGCACGCCCTGGCGCGCCATCTGCCGCGCGCGATCGGAGAGCGGGAGCTCGCGCCAGCGCTCCTGCGCCGCGCACAGCGTCGCCGGGCCGTACGACTCGGTGAGCCCGTAGAGGTGCGTGACGCGAAAGCCCATCTTCTCCATCGCCTCGATCACCGCGGAGGGCGGCGCGGCGCCGCCGGTCGCGACCTCGACGGTGTGCTCGAAGCGCGACCTCGCTTCGGCCGGGGCATGCACGAGCACGTTCAGCACGATCGGCGCGCCGCACATGTGCGTCACGCGATGCTCGCGAATCGCGGCGAAGACGGCGGCCGGCTCGACGCGGCGCAGGCACACGTGCGTGCCGCCCGCGGCGGTCACCGCCCAGGTGTAGGTCCAGCCGTTGCAATGAAACATCGGCAGCGTCCACAGGTAGACGCTCTCAGGCGTGAGGCCGAAGGCGAGCGCGTTGGCGAGCGCGTTGAGATACGCGCCACGATGATGATAGAGCACGCCCTTCGGATTGCCGGTTGTTCCCGAAGTGTAGAGCAACGAGAGCGAATCCCATTCGTCCTCGGGACCGGGCCAGGCGAATGCGGGATCGCCTTCGGCGAGCAGCGCTTCGTAGCGTAACGTGCCGAGGGCCTCCCCGCGCGGGCCCTCGGGATCGTCGATGTCGACGACGAGAAGCTCGCGCCGGAGCTCTCCCAGCGCGGCCTTGATGGTCGGCGCGAACTCCGCGTCGGTGATGAGCGCCTTCGCTTCGCCGTGCGCGAGGCAGAACGCGATCGTCCTCGCATCGAGCCGATAGTTGAGCGCGTTGAGCACCGCCCCCAGCGCCGGCACGGCATAGTGCGCTTCGAGCAGCGCCGGGACGTTGGGTGCCATCAGCGCGACGGTGTCGCCCCGGCCGATCCCGCGCGAAGAGAGCGCCGAGGCCAGCCGACGGCAGCGCGCCTCGAGCTCGCGATACGTGTAGGCGAGCCTCCCGTGGCGGACCGCGATCTTCTCCGGCCAGATGAGCGCGCTGCGCTCGAGGAACTGGACCGGGGACAGCGGGACGTAGTTCGCCGCGTTCTTCGGCAGATCGCCTCGCGCGCTTCGCCCGCCGCTCATGTCGCGATCCTCATGCGCTCAGAGCGCTGGCGCCAAGCCCGAGCCCGCGCTGCATCAATACGACGTCGAGCCAGCGGCCGAACTTGTACCCGACGCTGCTCAGGACCCCCACACGGTCGAAGCCAAGCGCCGCATGCAGGCGGATCGACGCGTCGTTGCTCCCATCGCCGATGACCGCCACCATCTGGCGCGCGCCGGCGCGCTCCGCCTCGTCGATCAACCGCGCGAGCAACGCGCGCCCGATCCCTCGCCCGCGCGCCTCGGCGTGCACGTAGATCGAGTCCTCGAGCGTGAACCGATACGCCGGGCGCGGCCGGTACGGGCCCGCGTAGGCGTAACCCAGCACTTCCCCGTCGGCCACGGCGACGAGATACGGCAAACCCTGCCGGGTGATGTCGCGCCGGCGCCGCTCCATCTCGACCGCGCCCGGCGCCTCGATCTCGAAGGTCGCGGTGCCGGTGCGCACATGATGCGCGTAGATTGCCGCGATCGCGGGCACGTCGTCCGCGTTCGCTGCGCGCAGCGCCACGCTCATCGGCGCCCGCGCGAGGTCCGGGCGCTGCCCGGACGGTTGCGCAGCAGCCGCTGCTGCTCGCGCTTCCATTCGCGTTCCTTGATCGTCGCGCGCTTGTCGTACTGCTTCTTGCCGCGTGCCAGTCCGATCTCGAGCTTGATGCGCCCCTTGCTGAAGTGCAGGTCGAGCGGCGTGAGCGTGTAGCCCGCGCGCTCCACCTTGCCGATCAGCCGGTTGATCTCGGGGCGATGCAGCAGCAGCTTGCGGGTGCGCGTCGGGTCAGGTCGGATGTGCGTCGAGGCGGTCGGCAACGGCGTCACGTGCGCGCCGAGCAACACGATCTCGCCGTCCTTGACCACGACGTACGCCTCCTTGAGCTGTGCGCGCCCGGCGCGGATCGCTTTTACTTCCCAGCCCTCGAGCGCGAGCCCGGCTTCGAATTTCTCCTCGACGAAATAGTCGTGATAGGCTTTTTTGTTTTCGACGATGCTCATCGCTGCGAAGGGACCTTCGAGCCGGCGCCAGAAACGCCGCTCCCGTGCCGCTTGACTCAGAGCTCCATGAACGTGCTAACCCGCGAGAGCGTATTGTAGCAATGGCGAGCGTGCTGAAGTCGGTGCTCGTGCCCTACAGCGCGGAGCAGATGTTCGAGGTGGTCGCGGGCGTCGAGGACTATCCGAAGTTCCTGCCCTGGTGCGCCGGCGCGGCGGTCGTGGAGCAGGGCTCGGTCGAAACGCTGGTACGCCTCGACATCAACTACCACGGCGTGCGGGCGCATTTCACCACCGCCAACCGCAACGAGCGCCCGGAACGGATCGTGATCGAGCTGCACGCGGGGCCGTTTCGCCATCTCAACGGGACCTGGCGGTTTCGCCCGCTCGGTGCCAACGGGAGCAAGGTCGAGGTGGAGCTGCACTACGAGTTCGCCACCGCGGTGCTGGAGCGGCTGATCGGTCCGGTGTTCGGTCACATCGCGCACACCCTCATGGACGCCTTCGTGCGGCGGGCAGAGGACGTGTATGGAAGCGCCGCCCCGGCCGATGGCTCGACGGGGGCACGATGAAGGAGATCGCAGTGACGGTCGTCTATGCCCTGCCCGACCGGGCGATCGAGATCGAGGTTCGTCTGAACGAAGGCGCGACCGTCGCCGACGCGATCGAGCGCTCGGGGATCGCGGCCCGGGTCCCCGAAGCCTCGCGCGCGGCGGTCGGGATCTTCGGCAGGCGGGTGCGCCGCGACGCGCTGCTCGCCGCGGGCGACCGCGTCGAGATCTACCGGCCGCTCCGCGCGGACCCGAAGGACACTCGCCGGCATCGAGCCCAGCGACCGGGGCATCGCTGACCGACCGGACCGCCGATACTCCCGCTTGAAACGCGTGGCGAGCGGCGTAGACTTGGCGACAGGTGGGGTGACCCACGGCGTGATTCGCGTCAAAGTACGTCGGTCACGCCTTCTCGACGGCGAGATCACCGAACTCAAGGCGCTCCTCGGCGCAGCGCGACGCGGCGACCGGAGCGCGCTCGACAAGCTCTTCTCCCTGCTATATCGCGAGCTGCACCAGCTCGCCCACGCCCGCCTGCCCCGCGATCGCCGCTCTCCGCTGCTCGATACGACGTCGCTCGTCCACGAGTCGTACTTGCGCTGCCTGAAGGCGCAGGCGCTCGACGTGGTCGACCGCTCTAGCATCGGGACGAGACTGCACCTGTCCGTTTCACCATGGAGATCTATATGCCGTCAATGAGCGAGCGTTGCGAGGATGTTGGGTTGGAGAGCCGGCCAGAACACATCAAACAAGTTGCTGAAGCGTCGCCGTAGTGAGTGGTCGAGTCGTTCGAGTTGCCGTCGGCCACCGAAACTGCACCGGCACCCCACCATCGGCGGCCACCGTGAGGGTGAAGAGCAGTTGCTTGAGATCCGGCCGGTGATCCCCTTGAAGAAGCCGTAGGTGATGGCGGGTGCGGTGCGCGATCTCCTTCTGCGAGTTCGACGGCCCGCGTCGCCGGCAGGTGCTTCTGCGCGTGGCGGAAACATAGCGAAGCAAGTAGGGTCAGACTCGACTTATTGAGTCGAGTTCGTCCGCGACACAAGAGCCCGGCCTCGGCCGGGTTTTTTCGACCGCGAATGCGCGTCGTGACGATCGAGTCCGGCCCTGGTTTTGGAGGCGGACGAAAAGTCGAGTCTGACCCTACTTATGGCTTACAACCTGTTCTGAGCAATCCGAACCGCACTTCGGTTGGAGCGCGCCACTCGTCGCGTTGCGGTTGACCGGGACAGGATTGTGCAGAACTATCCTGACTCGCGGCACAACGCGACGAAAAGAAGTCATCGGCAAAACTGTCGTAAGGCAGTGACGCAAAGCCTCCGGTCCGTGCCAAGCGGATAGCGGGGTTGCCGGCGGGCCATCCGCCGAACGGAAGCAGCGCAGCCGCTTCCCTGCCAGTCATTGCCACCCGACGTAGCGCGAGGGCAGGCGGCATGGACTGGCACAGCTTCTCCCACTGGGCGTACTGCTCCGCTTGGCACCGGCTTGGTGCAGGCGACGCGCTCCCGCTCGGAACCACTCGCTCGCGGGCATGGCGCGTCGTCGCTGCAGAGGACAGCAAGCCGTCGCGCCGTCGCGGATTCACGCTGCTCGAGGTCATGATCGTCGTCGCTATCGTAGCGCTCCTGGCGGCGATCGCCCTGCCTTTATACACGCAACAACTGCGCAGATCGGCACGCGCCGAGGCGCAATCTTTCCTGACCAGCGCCGCCTCCAGTCAACAGCAGTTCCTGATCGATCGGCGAAGTTACGCGGCTAGCCTCGCGGCGCTCAATGCGACGCCACCGGCGGACCTGACCGGCAAGTACACCTTCACGGTCGCGGCTGCCGACGGGCCGCCACCGACATTCACGTTGACTGCGACCGCCACTGGCGACCAGGCGAACGACGCCTGTCCGACGTTGATGCTCGACAGCAGCGGCAGCAAGTCGCCCGACACCTGCTGGTGACAGCGATGCGGAGGAAATCATGATCGCCGCGACGCTTGCACACACACCCGTTTCCGCATCACGCAGCCGCGGGTTCACGCTGGTGGAGTTGCTGACCGTGCTCACGGTCGTCACCTTCCTTGTCATGCTCGCGCTACCGCAAATGAGCGTGGTGCTCCAGAACAACCGCCTGCGCGCGGCGGGGACCGACCTCATGTCCTCGGTGCTGCTGGCGCGCAGCGAGGCGATCAAGCGCAACGGCCAGGTCGAGATCCTGCCGGCGAGCGCAAGCGACTGGACGACCGGTTGGCGGGTCCGGGTCGTCGCTACCGGCGAGCAGCTCGACAAGAAGAACAAGATCGGCTCGCAGGTCCTGGTGGTGGGCGCACCGGATGCGATCGTGTACGAGCACACGGGCAGGTTGACCACGCCGGGCACGAGCCAGGTGCAGTTCCAGGATCCCGATCGCCGGCCCTACGCCAAGACCCGGTGCCTGGTGATCGATTCCAGTGGCCGGCCGAAGCTCTCGGTCGGGAGCTGCTCATGAGTGTCGCTTCGCGGCGCGGGCGCAGGGCGCGCGGTTTCACGCTGATCGAAATCCTGATCGCCCTGGTGGTCCTCGCATTCGGATTGTTGTCGCTGGCACGAGGCATGGCGCGCGCGTCGCAGAGCGACATGGAAGCCCTTCAGCGCAGCGAGGCGATGACGCTCGTGCAGGACATGGTCGATCGCATCAACCTCAATCGCAAGAATGCCGCGCTCTATGTCGGCGACTACATTGCGACCGGCTCCGTGGAGGACTGCACCGGTGCGGCCACGCAGGTCGACCGCGACGCTTGCGAGTGGCGCAACCTGCTCCGCGGCGTCTCCACGCGTGACGGGCGGAGCAACATCGGCGCGCCGCTCGCTCCGCGGGGGTGCATCACGGCGACCGGCGATCCGAACGTGTATCTGGTCGCGCTGGCCTGGCAGGGCGTGGTGCCGACCGAGCAGCCGTCGAGCAGTTGCGGTCAGAACGCGTTCGACCGGGAGGCCAACCGGCGCGTGTTCTCGACCGTCATCCAGATCGCGACGCTGGGGACATGAGCCGCACACGGTCCTCGTCCCAGGTTTTCGCGCGTCGGTGGAGCGAAGGGGCCGCGAACGATCACGTCCAGAAGGGCCTGTCGCTGATCGAGCTGATGGTGGCGATGGTGCTGGCGCTGCTGGTCCTGAGTGCGGTCGCCTGGCTTTTTGCGGGTTCGAGCAACGCCCGTAACGACGTCGAGCGCTCGGGTCGGCTGGGCGAGAACGCGGCGTACGCGACGGAGCTGCTGAGCGAGGAGGTCCGCCTCGCCGGCTATTACGCAGAGATGACCTGGGCCGGTGTGAGCTGGAATGTCCCCGACCCGTGCGCGACCGCGCTCGGGGGCCTTGGCTGGTCGCACGTGCCGTTCACTGCCCCGCCTGCGATCGTCGGCTACGAGCCCGCTGACGCGACCCCGAATTGCATTCCGGACCGCAAGCCCGGAACCGGCATGGTGGTGCTGCGCCGCGTGAGCGCGGAAACGACGCCAGTCGCGCAGGCATCGGGTGCGCCGTTCCTGCAGGTCTCGAAGTGCAACACGGATCCCGCGGCCTGGGTCTTCTCCAACAACAAGGCGGACTTTACGTTGCGCAACCTCGACTGCGTGACGCTGGCCGACATCCGGGAGCTCGTCGTGCGCACCTATTACATCGGCTGCGACAACGCGTGCGCCGCGGGGACGGTGCCGACGCTCAAGCGGGCCGAGCTGGTCGGCAACGAGATCGTGATCACGTCGCTGGTCGACGGTGTCGAGGACCTGGAGCTCGAATACGGATTCGACACCGATAACGACGGCGACCCCGACATCTATCGGGTCGGCCTGAGCGGAACTGCCGGCGCGGCCGACAACGACTGGTCGAACGTGATGTCGGCGCGCCTTTACGTTCGGGTGCGGACCACCGACGCCCCGCCCGGCGAGGACGACAGCAGCAAGAGCTATCTCACGCCCGCCGGCTACGTCGTGCCGACGGGCCCGGATACGGCGTACAAGCGCGTGAACCTGGTCGGCGTGGTGCGCCTCGTCAACCCATCGGGGTGGAGGGAGCTGCCGTGAGCGGCATGCGACCCTCCGTGCAGCGCGGCGCCGCGCTGCTGGTCGTGCTGGTCATGCTGGTGCTCGTCGGGTGGTTTGCGGTGTCGGCGTTCCTGGTGAGCGGCCAGCACTTGCAGATCGTCGGCAACACCCAGGTCAGGGCGCAGGCGGCGGCCGCGGCCCAGCGCGCGATCGAGCAGACCATCAGCTCGAACCTGTTTACCCAGGATCCCGCTGCGGTGGCGGCCGCGCCGATCGCCAGCGATGTCGACGGCGACGGGGTCCCCGACTTTACCGCTACGCTTACGCCGCAACCGAAATGCATCCGCATCCGGCCGATCAAGACCTCCGAGCTCAACATCGCCGATCCGAAGGATCGCGTGTGCCTGCAATCGAGCGGCACCGCGGGTTCGAACTACGTCGACCGCAGCGGGGCGCCGGTCGCCTCGGGCGACTCGATGTGCTCGAACAGCGAATGGAATGTCGCGGCGGCGGTGACCGACGCGCGGTCGGGCTCGTCGGTCGCGGTCAACCAGGGCGTGGCAATCCGCGTGGCCGCGATCGACGGCGACAACTTCTGTAAGTGAACCCAGAGACAGGACGACGCCTATGAAGACGATCTTGAACCGATTGGCCGCGGTTGCGGTCAGCGCAGCGCTGTCGGCCGGCATGTCGCTGGAGCCGCGCGCCGAGGACATCGACATCTTCTCCCGGCTGCCGACAAACAACGACCTGCCGAACGTCATCATCATCTGGGACAACTCCGCCAACTGGAGCTCGAACATCCCGGTGGCGAACTGTTACTACAACAACAACAAGGTGCCAACCGCATACGGGCCGAAGGCCGACGCCCCGAACAAGGAGCAGGGCACCAAGATGGCGATCGAGAAGTGCGCCCTCTACAACGTGGTCGATGCGCTTCCGACGAACAGCGACGGCAGCGCGCGCTTCAACGTCGCACTGATGCTCTTCAACGAATCGCCGGCGCAGAACAGCGGCGGCTATCCGCGCCGGCAGTTCCTGCCGCTGACAGAGAGCAACAAGGCGCTGCTCAAGAGCACCCTCGCCGGCATCACGATCGGCGACGACAAGGGCAACAATGCGGCGTTCGCCAAGTCGCTGTATGAAGCCTACCTCATGTACGCGAAGGCCGTGCCGTACCGGGGCACGGCGGGCACGAAATGGGATCCGGCCGCGGTGGCGAGCGGCCGCTACGTCGGAGCGCCGGGGCTGGGCTGCGGCAAGAACAACATCATCTTCCTGGCGAACGGCAGCTCCGGGGAGGTGACCGATAACGAGGCCAAGGCCCTGCTAGCGGCGGCCGGCGGCGACACGACGCAGCTCGTCTATCCGACGTCGCTCATCAGCAACAGCGATCAGGGAAACTGGGCGGACGAGTTCACGCGCTTCCTGCGCAACGCCGACGTCAGCTCGAAGGACGGCGTCCAGAGCATCATCACCCACGCCATCGCCGTCACCGGTGCTCCGAGCGATGGTCTTTATCCGAACTTTATCCGTGCCATGGCCACCCAGGGGGGCGGGGAATATTTTGCGACCAGCAACCTGGGCGATCTGACCGAGTACCTGCTCAACATCTTCAACAGTATCGACGGGGCCAACAGCGTGTTCGCCTCGGCGAGCCTGCCGATCGCCGTCAACGCCCAGGGCACGTACAAGAACCAGGTGTTCGTCGGCATGTTCCGCCCGGACGCGAATGCGGGCCCGCGCTGGGTCGGCAACCTCAAGCAGTACCAGATCATCTACGACCGGACCACCGATTCGCTATCGCTGGGCGATACGCTGGGCAACCCCGCGCTCAGCTCCTCCACCGGATTCTTCCTGCCCAGCGCGGTGAGCTACTGGACCACGGACAGCTCGTTCTGGGTGAACGACGCGAGCGGCACGCCGCCCAGCACCTCGGACCTGCCCGACGGCGAGGTGGTCGAGAAGGGCGGCACCGCAGAAGGCCTGCGCACGACGTACGCCACCGACCAGTCAGGACGCCAGGTCTACACCTGCATCGGTTGCGCGACAGGCACGACGCTCTCGGCCGGGGCAGGCGAGCGATTCGTGGACGCGAACGCCGCCATCACGCAGAGCATGCTCGGCGCGACGAGCGCGGCCGAGCGTTCGCTCATCATCAACTGGGTGCGCGGCGCCGACAACCGCTACGACGAGCTTGGGCCGGGCGCGCCGACGACGGTTCGCCCGAGCATTCACGGCGACGTGCTGCATTCGCGTCCCGCAGTCGTCGACTACGGCGGCAGCATCGGCACGATCGTCTTCTACGGCGGCAACGACGGCATGCTGCACGCCCTCGACGGGAACCAGACGGGCGCGACCGCAGGTCAAGAGCTGTGGGCCTTCATCCCCAGCGAGGTGTTCTCGCGCTTCAAGCGCTTGCGCGACAACACGCCCGAGATCCTGTACCCGATCACTCCACCCGGCACGAACGCGACGCCCCGGGACTATTTCGTCGACGGCCCGCTCACGGTGTATCAGAAGCTGGACAGCTCCGGCAACGTCGCCCAGGTCCTGCTCTTTGTGGGCATGCGACGCGGCGGGCGCGTGCTTTATGCGTTCGACGTGAGCAACCCGACCACGCCCAAATACCTGTGGAAGAAGTCCTCGGCGGAGGTCACGCGCCTCGGGCAGACCTGGTCCGAGCCGCGGCTGGGCAAGGTCAAGGGTTGGTCGAATCCGGTCCTGATCATGGGCGAGGGTTACGATGCTGCGGCCGAGGATCGAACCCCGCCCGGCAGCACGACCATGGGCAACGCGGTGCTGGTGCTCGACGCGCTGGACGGCTCGGTCGTACAAGCGCTCGCGACCGACCGCGGCGTGCCCGCTTCGGTGGCCCTGGTCGATTCCGATTTCGACGGCTATGTGGACCGCGCCTATGCGGTCGACCTGGGCGCCAACATCTACCGGATCGATTTCGAGACCGCGAGCGGCAACGGTGCGAGTTCGGGCTGGACGATCACCAAGCTCGCTTCGCTGCAGGACGCGAGCAATTCGCGCAAGTTCTTCTACGAGCCGGACGTCGTCCAGACCAACACGTTCACCGCGATCCTGGTCGGCAGCGGCGACCGCGAGAAGCCGCTGCTCAGCGTAACCGACGATCGCTTCTACACGATCTTCGACTACAGCGTGCAGAAAGGCGCGCCCAGCGCCGCGGTGATCACTGACGCGAACGTGGTGCCGTATCAGGACTTCGCGCTCAACGGCTCGCAGGCGGGCTGCTACTTCCCGCTCGCGGCCACGGGCGAGAAGGCGGTGACCGCAGCGGTGTCCACGGGCGGCAACACCTACTTCAGCACCAATCAGCCCGACCTGAGCGCCAACAGTTGCAGCGCCGGTCTGGGCATCGCCAAGACCTACCGGCTGCCGCTGTTCTGCGGTGTACCGACCTCGATCCAGCTCGCCGGAGGCGGGCTGCCGCCCAGCCCGGTGGTCGGCGTCGTCGAAGTCACGCTGGCGCCGCTCGCTTCGAACCCGGACCAGACGCCGACGACGAAGAAGGTGCCATTCATCATCGGCGGCTTCAATCCCGAGCTGTCGGGACTCGAAGTGGCCAAGGTGCCGATCAACGTCGACCCGACCCGGCGGCGCATCTACTGGTACAGCAACAACGCGCGTTAAAGCGGCGCGACGATCGCTGCGAGGCGCCATCTCGGGGAGTGGCGACGAGACGTGAAGATCCAGACTCTGATCTCCAATCAGCGCTATTTCGGTCTCGAGCCGCTGATCTTCCGCCAGGGCGCGACCCGCACGCTCGCGCGCGTAGCGGGGCTGCCCCTCGAGCACGCGCGGGTGAGCGCGCAAAGCCTGCGCGAGGACTTCCGGCTGGACTCCGCCGCAGGCGAGGAGTTGCTGCACGCCCTCCTGAGGGGTGCCTTGCTGCGCCCCGACGGAGGGCGCGAAGGCGATTACCGGCTAACCGAACGCTTCCACGAGTTCGCACGGGCGCGCGTGGTTGCACCGTTGCAGCGCGCACGTGCCAAGCAGCTTCTGGACCACGCGTGCAAGCTGGCCGCGCGGATCAACGCCGAGTGGACATGGAATCCTTTCGCGATCGACATGATCGCGGTGTCCGGCGGCTACATGACCCGAAGCAGCAAGCTGGCGGAGCTCACGCTATGGATTGTCGTACGGCCGCGCGCTCAAGCGCAGGTTCGGCGTTTCGGCAGATCGATGATGACCAGGGGCGACGGCTCGGCCGAAATCGGCGCCGCGCTGCGGGCGCTGAGCTCGTTCGTTCGCGTGCATATGGTCAACGATAAGGCGTCGATCAAGCGCCCCTTCAGCGTGCCGTTTCGGGACCACGACGAAATGACGGCGACTCCTCCGCCGACGACCAGGCTCCGGACCTGGAGCCGCTCGCTGCGCCGGCGGCTGATGGGAGGGTAGGGTCGGACTCGACTTTCCCTCGGATTCGATTTCCCCGCCAAGACCCGCTCTTCCCGCTCGAGCTTCAACGCCTTCGCGCGAGAGTGAGTCAGACGGCCCGCGCGCTCATCACCGGAAGATGTAAGAATATCGGCCGCTTCGAGGGACCGATTCTGCGCGCACTGGCCGCGCGAGAGCCGTATTTCCACAACGGGTCGGCGGCGAGCCTTTCCGACGTGCTCGATTTCTACAGTCAACGCTTCGGGATCGGTCTCACCGACGCCGAGAAGAGCGACCTGATCGCGTTCCTGCGGAGGCTCTAGGCTAGATCCGGATGCTAACGCGCTCCCCGACGCCTGAGCGTGGCCTCGATCGCCTCGAAGCCGCCGCGCCTCGCCCAGGCAAGGGCGCTCGCGCCGCTATCGTTGCGGTGGTTGACGTCCGCGCCCCGGGTGAGCAGCAGGTCCACCGTCTCGCCGTGGCCGCCGCGAACCGCCATCATCAGCGCCGTGGTGCCGTTGGGTGAAGCCGCGTCGATCGCCGCCCCAGCGTCGAGAAGATATTGCACGACATCGGCGTGCCCGTTGGTCGCCGCGTAGATGAGCGGAGTCCAGCCGGGGGTATCGAGCGCGGCGCCGCGGGTGAAGAGCTTCTTCACGATCGCGAGATGCCCGGAGAGCGCGGCGACCATGATCGGCCGATCGCCGAAGGGATTGGCGGCATCGACCTTCGCCCCGGCCGTGAGCAGCGCATCGAGCGTCGGCTCCCATCCAGCGCGCGCGGCGACCACCAGCACCGGGTCGCCGTTGGGGTCGACCGTGTTCGGATCGACGCCGCGGGCGAGCATCGCCCGCACCTGGCCCACGTCGTCGGTCGTCACCGCCCGGATGAAAGCCTCGTAGAGCGTCTGCGCGCGCAAGCCGGCGGGGGCGAGCGCGAACGCCAGCGCGAGAAGCGCCGCTCGCCGAGTGCGCTTTCGAGCGTCAATGCCCACGCGGACCCACCCCGAACAGGCGGAAGAAATTGGCCGACGTCGCCGCCGCGACTTCATCGACGCCCACGCCGCGCAGGCGCCCGATCTCCTCGCCCACATAGCGCACGTACGCCGGCTGATTGGTCCTACCGCGAAACGGCACCGGCGCGAGATACGGCGCATCGGTCTCGACGAGCAGGCGCTCGAGCGGCACGCGCCGCGCCACGTCCTTGACGACCGGTGCATTCTTGAAGGTGACGATGCCCGAGAGCGAAATGTGAAAGCCGAGATCGATCGCCGCCGCGGCAACTTCCCAGCGCTCGGTGAAGCAGTGCATAACGCCACCCGCGTCCCCTGCCCGTTCCTCGCGCATGATGGCGAGCGTATCGTCCGCCGCCGCGCGGGTATGGATCACCAGCGGCTTGCCCGCCTCGCGCGCGGCGCGGATATGCGCGCGGAAGCGCTGGCGCTGCCACTCGAGATCGCCGGTGCGCCGATAGTAGTCGAGCCCCGTCTCGCCGATCGCCACGACTTTCGGCCGCGCTGCCAGCGACACGAGCTCGGCAACCGACGGTTCACGAATCCCCTCGGCGTCCGGGTGCACACCGACGGTGGCGTAGAGATGGGCGTGGTCCGCGGCAAGGCCCAGGACCTCTGGGAACTCGGGAAGATTGACGCTGATGCATAGCGCGTGCGTGACGCGGTTGGCCGCCATCGCTTCGAGCACCGCGGGCAGATTCCCGGCCAGCTCGGGGAAATTTAGATGACAATGGGAATCGACGAACACGGCACCAGCGATTGGGTTTCAGGATTTGCGCTGCGTCAGCCGGCACGTCAGCACCGGGCACAGCGCAGCAACTTACTTGTGCTCGCCGCGATAACCGGTGCGGCAGCGCCGGGTTCATCGCGGCGAGTTATTGCGTCGCGCCGACCATGCTGCCGGTGCAAAACGCTTGCCGCGACGCAATAACCTACATCGTGTGAGTGGGGCGATTCGACGCCAGCATCTCCCCCAGCACTTTCTCGATCTGTGCGCGCGCCGATGCGCCGGTCTCGTCGTTGGTGAACTGCACGCCGATGCCCTGGGTCCGGTTGCCCTGCACGCCTTCGGGGGTGATCCAGACCACCTTGCCCTGCACGGCGATGCGCTGCGGATCGTCCATCAACGACAACAGCATGAACACTTCCTCGCCCAACTGATATTGCCGGTTGGTCGGAATGAAAATGCCGCCGCCCTTGAGATAGGGCATGTACGCGGCGTAGAGCGCCGCCTTCTCGCGGATGTTGAGCGACAAGACCCCCGGCCGCGCTATCGTGGGTGGAGTGGAGTTGCCGTTGAAGCGGTCGCTCATGTCGTTGCTCGCCTGCCTTCTCCCGCAAACAACCCGCGGTACTCGAACAGCAGCGCCTCGGCCACCGGTCGCGGGGCGAGCGGATGGCCGAGAAGCGCACGCTGCCGCAGCAGCGCTCGATAATAGCGGAAGAGCGCCACCCGCGCCACTCGCGGCCCGAGGTTCGCGAGCGCCTCGCCCCGGTCAAGGCTGAAGCGCGGCGCCCCGCCGCTCGCGACCGCGGCGAGATCGGCGGTCCACGCGAGCAGCCAATACACCGCGTCGGCGAGCCGCGCCTTGCGCTCGTCCCGGGGATAGGCGTCCAGACGCGCGCCGAAAGCGACCGGCGACAAGCGGTCCGGCCGTGCCAGTGCGTCGAGCAGCGCCTCGCGCTCGCGCTGCGTCACCGCGTCGGCCAGCGTGAGCGCAAGGAGCGGCGCGCCCCCGGCTTGCGCCAGCAACAGCTCCGGCCGCTCGACGCGCTGCGCGGCAAGCCAGGCGATCGCGCTCCGGGCATCGGGCTCCGGCGCGGGCAGCCGTCGGCAGCGGCTCACGATCGTGGCCGGGAGCCGTCCGAATCGGTCGCTGACGAGGAGCAGATAGGTCCCCGCCGGCGGCTCCTCGAGCGTCTTCAGCAGCGCGTTGCCGGCCGCCGCATTCAGCGCGTCGGCGGGCGCGATGAGCGCGACCTTGGCGCGCTGCCGGTGCGCCGTCAGTTGCGTGAACTCGATCAGCTCGCGAATGCGCTCGACGACGATCGCGTCGACCGGCTTCGGGTCGCCTGCCTCGTCGTATTCGACCGGCTCGATCAGTCTCGAGTCGGGATGCGCACCGGAGACGAGGTAGCCGCAGCTCGCGCAGCGCCCGCATGGGCTGCCGTCGGCGCGCGGGGCTTCGCACAGCAACGCCTGCGCGAAGTACAGCGCGAGGCTGCGCTTGCCGATGCCAAGGCGACCCGTGATGAGCAGCGCATGCGGCCAGCGCGAGCGCGCGGCGAGGGCCGCTGCGGCGGCATCATGCTGCCACGGCAACAACCCCTGCCAGGCGACAGGCCTGGGCTCGGCCGTGTCGCTCATCCTCGGCACACTTCCGCGACGATGGTCTCGAGCTCGGCACGAACCTCGGTCCGCGGACGGGTGGTGTCGATCACCCGCATGCGGCGCGGCTCGGCGCGCGCCCGCTCGAGGTAGGCGTTGCGTACCCGCGCGAAGAATTCGCCCTGCTGGTGCTCGAACTTGTCGAGCGCGTGCCCCTTGTTGACCTGAGCGGTCAGCCGTTCGCGACTGACCGCGACCGGCACGTCGAGGACGAGCGTCAAGTCGGGCCGAAAATCGTCCAGCACGGTGCGCTCCAGCGCCGCGATGGTCTCGCGGGCGACGCCATGACCGCCGCCCTGGTACGCATAGGTCGCGTCGGTGAAGCGATCGCACACGACCCAGGTGCCCTCGGCCAACCGCGGCCAGATCTCGCGCTCGCAGTGCTCGCGCCTGGCGGCGAACATGAGGAGCGTCTCCGTGACGTGCGTCATCGGCTCGTGCAGCAGCAACCCTCGCAGCCGCTCGCCGAGCGGCGTTCCGCCGGGCTCGCGGGTCGCCCAGACCCGCCGGCCGTCTCGCTCGAGCCGCTCCTTGAGCCAGGGCAGATGCGTGCTCTTGCCCGCACCGTCGATGCCTTCGAGGGTGATGAAGCGGCCGCGCTGCAGAGGTTCCGGCATGGGAATGCGGCGGCCGCTAACGGACGCTCTTCTGATATCTTGCCACCGCGCGATTGTGATCGGCGAGGTTGGTCGAAAATTCGCTCGATCCGTCGCCGCGCGAGACGAAGTACAGGTACGGTGTGGCCGGCGGATGCAGGACCGCGTCGAGCGAGGCTTGGCTCGGCAGCGCGATCGGCGTGGGCGGCAAGCCGTTGCGCATATACGTGTTGTAGACCGTATCGCTGTCGAGATCGCGCTGGGTGAGATTACCGTCGAAGCGCTCGCCGATGCCGTAGATCACGGTCGGGTCCGCCTGCAGCCGCATGCCGCGATGCAGGCGGTTGACGAGCACCGAGGCGATGAGCGGCCGATCGGCCGCGCGCCCGGTCTCCTTCTCGACGATGGAGGCGAGCACCAGCGCCTCGTAGGGCGAGGCGAGCGGGAGGCCCGGAGCGCGCGCCTGCCAGGCCGCGTCCAGACGCTGCTGCATGGTGCGATAGGCGCGCTTGAGCAACGAAGCGTCGGTCGCCCCGTTGACAAAGAAGTACGTGTCGGGGAAGAACCAACCCTCGGCCTGTGTCTGGCTCGCGCCGATCGCGCGCATCAGCTCGGCGTCGGGAAGATCGACGACCGTCTGGGTGACATCGGCTTGCGCGCGCAACGCTTCGCGCAGATCGCGCAGCGACCAGCCTTCGACGATGGTGAAGCTCGTCTGCGTTGCGTCGCCCTGGGTGAGCTTGGCGAGCAGCCCGCTCAACGTCGTGCCTGCGGGCAGCTCGTAGTTGCCGGCCTTGATCGTGCGGTCCACACCTTCCAGCCGGCCGAGCGCGACCAGCGTCCAGTCCGCGGGAAGCACGCCGGCGGCGGTGAGTTCGTGCGCGACCGCGCGCAGCGTGGTGCCCGAGCGTACCGTGAACGCGTACGGCTGCTCGGGCAGCGGCAAGGCTTTGCGCGTCACCCAGCCGTACGCGGCCGCGCCGGCGATGAGCGCGAGCACGAGCACTGCGAAGAGGCGACGAAGCACGACGGGCAGCACCGCGGAAAAGCGACCGGGCGATTATAATGGCCCGATGCATTCGCCGGTCCTTCGCGCGCGCGGCCGCGGTCCTTCGACCTCGCTCAGGACGGGCCCTTCGACCTCGCTCAGGACGGGCCTTTCGACTTCGCTCAGGACCGGCTTTACGCTCGTCGAGATCATGGTCGTGATCGTGATCCTCGGCATTCTGGCTGCGCTGGTCGTGCCGCGGATCATCGAGCGACCGGATGAAGCGCGCGTCGTCGCCGCCAAAAACGACCTTGCAACGATCCTGCAGGCGCTCAAGCTCTATCGCCTCGACAACCAGCGCTATCCGACCACCGAGCAGGGCCTCGCCGCGCTCGTCGTGCGGCCGACCGCGCCGCCCGCGCCGCCCAACTGGAAGCCGAACGGCTATCTCGAGCGACTGCCCAAGGATCCGTGGGGTAACCCCTACCAATATCTCAACCCGGGCCTGCACGGCGAGGTCGACGTGTTCAGCTTCGGCGCCGACGGGCAGCCCGGCGGCACGGGCTACGATGCCGACATCGGCTCCTGGGATCTGTGACGCAGCAACGCAGCCGCGGGTTCACCCTGGCCGAGATTCTCGTGGTGCTGATCGTCATCGGGCTCGCGGCGGGGCTCATCTATGCGCAGCTCGACATCGATCCGCGGCAGAGTCTCGAGCGCGAGGGCCGCCGCTTCGCCGCCGCGCTCGAGCACGCGGCGCTGCTCGCGCAATGGAAGAACCAGACCCTCGGGGTGTCGGCGAGCGGCGGCATCTATCGCTTCTGGCGTCAGGGCAATCCGACCGACCCCGGCGGTGCACGCTGGCTCGCGCTCTCCGACGACGACGTGCTGGCGCCGCGCGCGCTGCCTGCGTCGCTGGTCGTGACCCCGCGCCTGTATGCGGGCGCTCCGGTGCCGAGCGACGCCGTGCTGCCGCTCTCGCCCAGCGGCCGCAACGAGCCGTACGTGATCGCGCTCGCCTCCCCCGAATGGCAGATTCTGCTCACCGCCGACCCGCTGAACCGGGTGGCGCTCATCGGCCCGACCCCGCGCTGAACGCCCTCGCGGCGCGCGATGGGCCGGCGACTTCCCTCCGGACAGGCCCGTCGATTCTGCTCAGGACAGGCTCTTCGTCGGCGCTCAGGTCGGGCTTCACGCTGGTCGAAGTCCTGGTCGCGCTGGCGATCGTCGCCGTGGCGCTCGCCGCAGGCTTTCGCAGCGTGGCGCAGAGCGCCGAGAGCGCAACCGCGCTCAAGGCCCGCACGCTCGCATTGTGGGTGGCGCAGAACCGGCTCGCGGCCGCGCAACTCGAGACGCCGACCCCGGCCATCGGCGAGCGCGACGGCGACGAAACGCAAGCCGGCGCGCTCTTCGCGTGGCACCAGACGGTCATGGGCACGCCGAATCCGGCGTTTCGCCGCGTCGAGATCACCGTGGCCGACGCCGGACGGCCCGACTACGTGCTGGCGCGGCTGGTCGGTTACGTCGGGCGCTCGGCGCAACAATGACCGCTGCCCGTGCACCGGCTCGGCACGACGGCTTCACCCTGCTCGAAGTCCTGCTCGCGGTCGCAATCGTGGCCCTCATCGCGCTGCTCGGCTACCGCGCCCTCGCGGCGCTCTCCGACAGCGAAGCCAAGCTCGCGGCGGAAGCCACGCGCTGGCGCACGCTCGATCTGTTCTTCGCGCGGCTCGAAGGCGATCTGCGGCAGGCGATGCCGCGCCCGGCCCGGCTCGCGGCAACGCGCGAGGCGGCGTGGGCGGCCACGACCGACGCGGCGGGCAACGGCGTGCTCGTGTTCTCGCGCGCGGGACCGGAATTCGCGCTGGAAGCGGCGAGCGCCGGCCAGCGCCTGGGGTATCGGTTTCGCGACGGCACGGTCGAGGTCGTGTACTGGGCGAGCTACGATCGGCCGCGCGGCGTCGATCCGATCGCGTACCCGTTGCTCGACGGTGTGGCGGCATTCCGGCTCGCGTATCTCACCAGGGAGGGCGCGTGGGTCGACACCTGGCCGGTCGCCGGCGAGAGCGACCTTCCGCGCGCAGTCAAGGTCGACCTGACGCTCGCCTCGGGCGAAGCAATCGAGCGATGGCTCGCGCTGCGCTAGCTACACGCTACGGAGCCCCCGTTCGCGCTTCGAAACGCTCGGCACGAACGCAGCGCGGTGCGGCGATCGTCATGGCGATGCTGCTCGCCGCGCTCGCCGCGATCATCGCCGCCACGCTGCTCTGGCAGCAGCAGCGCTGGGTCGGCGAGCACGAGCGGCGACGCGACCAGGTCCAGGCGCAAGCCCTGGCGATGGCCGGCGTGCAGTGGGCGCGCCAGATATTGTTCGAGAACGCGCCGCCCTCGGTCGTCCATCTCGGCCAGCCGTGGGCGTTCCGCTTGCCGGCCACCCCGATCGAGAACGGCGCGATCAGCGGCTATATCAGCGACGCACAGAGCAAGCTCAACGTGAACAATCTCGCGACCGGTGGCACGACCGCCGATGTCGCGCGCAGAGCGTTCCAGCGCCTGTTCGGCGCGCTCGGCGTGCCGACCTCGCTCCTCAACGCCTTCGTCGACTGGGTCGACGCCGACGACCGCGTCACCGAGGGTGGCGGTGCCGAAGACGCCTATTACCTCGCGCAAGCGGTGCCGGGCCTCGCGGCCAACGCTCCGGTGCGCCGCACGGCGGAATTGCTCGCCGTGCGCGGCGCGAGCACGCCCACGCTCGCGCGGCTGCTGCCCTTTGTCGTCGCGCTCGATGCGCCGACGCAGATCAACGTCAATACCGCGCCGCCCGAAGTGCTGATGGCGGCGATCTCCGGGCTCGACGCCGCGGGCGCCGCCGCGCTGGTCGCGAGCCGCACCAAGACGCCCTTCGGGACTGTCGCCGATTTTCGCAGCCGGCTGCCCAGCGCCGCGCTCGGTGTGGACGAGACGATCCTGAGCGTGAAGAGCGACTGGTTCGTGGTATCGATCGAGGCGCGGCAAGGCGACACCATGGCGCATGCCCGCGCGTTGCTCAAGCGCTCGAGCGCCGCCGGCGCGTGGCCCAGCGTGGTGTGGGAGAGCGTCGAGTGAGCAAGCTCTGCGTCGAGCCCTCCCGCGGGTTGTCGCGAGCGGGCGAGTACAATCGCCGCCAACGTTGATCCCGCCATGCCTTCGCCCGCGACCACGCTGCGCGTCTACATCGACGAACCGCCCGAGGCGGAGCGCGCGGCAGCGTGGGCGCTGTTCGACGCGGCGGGCCGACTCGTGCGCAGCGCTCGCGGCAATCCCGGCGCATGGCCCGATGCGGCGCGCAAGGAAGCGGTCATCGCCGCCGCACGCGGTCGGGTCGTCACGCTCGCCCTGCCGCCGCTGCCGCCCGGCCGCGCCGAGGCCGCGGCCCGCTTCGCCCTCGAGGACCAGCTCGCCGAAGCGCCCGACCACAGCCACGTGGCGCTCGCGGCACAGCGCGCCGACGGCAGCTTGCGCGTGGCGATCCTCGCCCACGGCTGGATGGCGGCGTTCGTCGCCGCCTCGCGCCGCTGCGGGATCGCGTGGGATCGGGCGCTGCTCGAGAGCGATCTCGCCTTGGCGGAAGCGCGGACTTGGCACTGGTGCGCGACGTCGATTGCGCAGCCGGGGTTCGTGCGCACCGACCGCGGAGCGACCTTCGCGGTCGGCCCGGCGGATGACGGCGCACCGCCGGAGGAGCTCGCGCTTGCCTTGTCGCGCAGCGGCACGGGCACGCCGCGCACGATCCGGATCGACGCTGATGGCGCGACGGCGGCGCTGCTCGCTTCCGCGCGCAGCGCAACCGGCGTCGAGTTCGTCGTCGGCAAGCCGTGGCGATGGGCGGAAGCTCCTCTCGCCGCGTACGCCGGCGCGATCGATCTGCTCACCGGTCGTTACGGCGCGCCGCCGCGCTCGCTTGCGCAGGCCCGCAGCCGGCTGCTGCAGCCGGCGTTGTGGATCGCAGCGATCGCGATCGGAATCGAGATCGCCGCCACCGTCGGGCAGTGGGCGTGGCTGCGCTGGCAAGCCTTCGCCATCGACCGCGAGCTCGCCGCCCTGGCGCGCACTGCGCTACCCGAGCGCGCAGCCGGAACGGCGGTCGATGTCTCCCCCGCGGCGGCGCTGGCCCGGCGCGAGCGCGAGCTCAGGCACCGGGCGGGTCTTAGCGCGCGCGACGACTTCCTGCCGCTGCTCGCGCGCGCCGCTCCGGCGCTCTCGGCGCTGCCGGCCGGCGCGCTGCGCTCGCTCTCCTACGCCGACCGCCATCTGGTGCTCGACCTGCAGAAGCTCGATGGTTCCGGGGCTTTGCGCCTGCAGGACGAATTCCAGCGTGCGGGGCTCGTGGCGATCAGCGCGGCCACCGCCAACGGCGCGCGTCTGCGCATCGGATGGGACTGATGGCCACGACCACGACGCCGGCGAGCGGACGCGAAGCCATCGCGCAGTGGTGGCACCTGCGCTCGCAGCGCGAGAAGCGCGCGCTGGCCGCGCTCAGCGCGGCGATCGCTCTGGCGCTCGCCTGGCTGGTCGTGTGGCAACCGCTCCTCGCCGACAGCGACCGGCTTGCGCGCCGCCTCCCCGCCGATCGGGCCGCGCTCGCCGATGCGCGCCGCGCCTCCGACGAAATTGTCGGACTCGCGCGAGCCGCCGCGGCCCCGGCGCCCTCGGACCCGCGCGCCGCGCTCGACGGCGTGCTCGCTGCGCGAAACCTCGGCAAGGCGGCCACCGCGATCGAGCGCATCGACAACGACCGGCTCCGCGTTACCTTCGACACGATCGGTTTCGATGGCTTGACCGCGCTGCTCGATGCCTTGCAGCGCGACGCGCATCTGCGCGCGGTCGAGGTCGTCGCCACCGCGCGGGTCGAAGCCGGGCTGGTGCGTGCCGACGTCACGCTCACGCGCTAGACAATATGGTCGCATCGTCGAAGCGAGACGGCCGGTCTCCGGCGAGATAGGAGCCTGATGCGCGCCACGATCGCCATCGGCGCGGGCGCCTTGCTGCTGGCGCTCGCACTGGTGATCACGGCGCCGGCGAGCCTCCTCGACGCGCGCCTCGCGGCGCTCTCGGGCGATCGGGTTCGGATCGCCGACGCCGAAGGCACGCTATGGAACGGCTCCGGCGTGCTCGTGCTGCTGCCGGACGGAACGCGCCGCCCCCTCGTCTGGCACATCGCCGCCTGGCCCCTGCTGCGCGGCGAAGTCCGCGGCACGATCGCCGGCCAGGGCGACCCGACGCAACGCGGCGAATTCAGCTACGGACGCGAGCGGGCCGAGTTGCGGGCGGTCGACTTTGCCTTGCCGATGCAAACCATCCTGGCGAGCGCAGGCGTGCCCACGGCGCTACTTGCCGCCGGCGGCGTCGTCACGGCGCACGTCGAACGGCTCATCCGCACGCCCGAGGCCATCGACGCGCGACTCACGCTGCAATGGCGCGACGCGACGCTCCCGGGGCTGCTGCCGGGCGATCGCATCGCGCTGGGCGAGGTGCGCCTCGACGTCGACGCTCAAGGACCCGAGATCGCGGGCGCGCTCTCCAATCGCGGCGGCGAGGTCGAAATCGCGGGGCGCGCGACGGTGAGCGCGGCGCTCGCTCCCAAGGTCGACGCGAGCGTTCGCCCGCGCGCCGGGCTCGATCGCGATCGCGCGGAGGCGATCGGAGCGTCGTTGTCCCTGATCGGCTCAGCCGAAGGCCAAGGCGGCTACCGGCTGCGTTGGCCGCGTTCCTAGGCTGAGCCGATGAGCCGCCGGCGTCGCCGTCGTCGCGAAGCATCGGTCCGCGCCGGCGCGGCCCCTACGGCGGCGGGACGGGGCCGCCTCGCGATCATCGATGGGCTGCGCGGTTTTGGGATCTGCCTGATGGTGGTCTACCACTTCGTGTTCGACCTCGCCTGGTTTCGCGTCATCCGCGCCGATTTCAACACCGACCCGTTCTGGCTCGGATTCCGCGCGGTGATCGTGACCCTGTTCCTCGGGCTCGTCGGCGTGAGCCTCGTGCTCGCGAAGCGCGCCCACCCGGGCTGGCCTCCGTTCTGGCGGCGGATCGCGCTGATCGTCTTCAGCGCCGCGCTGGTCAGCATCGGGAGCTATCTCACGTTCCCGCAGACGTTCATCCGCTTCGGGATTCTGCACTTCATCGCGGTGGCTTCGGTGCTCGCGCGCCCATTGGTCGCGCTTCCGCGCGTGGCGCTCGTTGCCGGCATCGCGGTCCTCGCGCTCGGCGCCACCGTGCAACTGCCGCTCTTCGATGCGCCCTGGCTCAACTGGGTCGGGATGATGACGCACAAGCCGCAGACCGAGGATTATGTGCCGGTGGTTCCGTGGCTCGGCGTCGTCCTCATCGGAGTGGCTCTCGGCGCGCTCGTCCCGCAGGCGCAGCGCCCCCTCGACGCGGCGAGCCGGAGCACGCCGAGCTGGCTCGCGTGGGTGGGACGCCACAGCCTGATCATCTACCTCGTGCACCAGCCGATATTGATCGGGATTCTGCGCGTCGTGCTCTAAGGAACCTAAGGTATAATCCCGCGAGTAGCTTTGCAGGCGCGTAGCTCAGCTGGCTAGAGCACCACCTTGACATGGTGGGGGTCGTTGGTTCGAGTCCAATCGCGCCTACCACTTGCACAACTCGCACACGCTCGAAGGACGGAAAGGCAGCGTTATGACACCGCGAACGCGTAAGGAGCCCGGTTGACCCAAGCGCGAGCGCGCACGCGGATGTCTAGCGAAAAAGTGCGGCTCGTCCGCACTTTTTATTTGTGCGCCCGGCAGGGCGCACGTACTTGGAGGTGGAAGTCCTCTACACACCCGGCAAGGGGAAGTGTTAGCCGAACGGCAAGGGTGTCGCGGGCGACCGCGAATCCGGAGGAAGCTGAAGGCAAAGCGCTGGCCTGACG
>DASVPH010000049.1:0-24714 GCA_036382945.1 Casimicrobiaceae bacterium | reverse complement strand
TCTCACGTATGCGTTGCTGGCCAAACGGCGATGAATGCAAGGCGCTCGGCGCAGCGAATAGCTCGGCCTATTCGCAAGCCGAGCAACGCCGCAGGCGCGCCGTTTGGCCGCAACCCGAAGGGACGGGGGCGCTTTGGGCGCCTTCCGTTGTTGCCGGCCGCTGGCAGTGGAGTAGCCCTGTGGCGCGGCCGGCGCCTAGGACTGCATCCCAAAGCGCCCCCGTCGCATACGCGACAGTAAGCCCGACAGGCTCCCAGGACCTATGGGCCTGATGCTGCTCCTCTTCGGCGCCGTGCTGGCGCTGGTGGTGCTCAACGTGCCCATAGCCGTGTCGCTGGGGATCGTTGCGGTGGTCGCGATGGTGGCGAGCCACGGACTGTCGAGCCTGCCGAACCTGCCGATCGTCGCCTACAACGGTGCGACCAGCTTTCCGCTGCTGGCGATTCCGCTGTTCATTCTCGCCGGCGCGATCATGAACGCCTCCGGCATATCGCGCCGGCTGATCGCGTTCGCGTCGGCGCTCTTCGGTTGGGCGCGCGGCGGGCTCGCCCACGTGTCGATCGGTGCGTCGATGTTCTTCGCCGAGATCTCCGGCTCGGCGGTGGCCGACATCGCCGCGCTCGGATCGATCCTGATCCCGGGCATGAAGGAGAAAGGCTATCCGGCTGCGCTCGCCGCGGCGGTGATGTCCTCCGCAGCGACACTGGCGGTGATCATTCCGCCGTCGATTCCGATGATCCTCTATGCGGTGATGGCGGAGACCTCCGTGGTGCAACTCTTCGTCGCTGGCATCGTGCCCGGAATCATCGGCGGCTTCGGGCTGATGGGTATGGCCTACTGGTTCGCCCGCCGCTACAACCTTCCGCGCGAGGAGGCGTTCACGCTACGCCGTCTGGCCCGCACCGGACGCGAGGCGCTGTGGGCATTCCTGCTGCCAATCATCATCCTCGGCGGCATCTTCGGCGGTGTGGTGACCGCCACCGAAGGGGCGGCGCTCGCGGTCGTGGCGGCGATTGTCGTGGGCATCTTCATCTACCGGGAGCTCGACCTCGCGCAACTGAAGCAGGCGGTGATCGACGGCGCCGTGCAGACCGCGGTGGTGATGCTGCTGGTGGCGACCAGCGCGCTGCTCGGTACCTATCTCACCGAAGTGCAGGCGCCGCAGAAGCTCGCGCAGGCGGTGTCGGAGCTCACCCAGAACAAGTGGGTCGTGCTGGCGCTGCTCAATCTGCTGTTCCTGCTGTTGGGCATGTTCCTGCACTCCGCGGCAGCCATCATCCTGGTCGTGCCGGTGGTCATGCCGCTGGTCAGGGCGGCAGGGATCGATCCGGTGCATTTCGGCCTGATCGTCACGGTCAACCTGGGCATCGGTCAGCAGACACCGCCGGTGGCGAGCGTCCTGATGGTCGCCAGCGCAATCGCCCGGGAGTCGATCTGGAACGTCACTCGGGTCAACGTCTGGTTCATCGGCGTGCTGCTCGCCGTGCTGCTGCTGGTGACGTACGTGCCGGTGACGGGGATGGGCCTGGTCAATCTGTTCTATCGCTAGAGGCACCTCATGGGCGAATTAATCGAGCTCTCGCGCGACGGCGCCATCGCGACCGTCGTGCTCAATCGTCCCGAAAAGCTCAACGCGCTGACCAAGCCGATGTGGCAGACGCTGGGCGAGACGATCGGCGCGTTGTCGGCCGATGATGATCTGCGCTGCATCATCCTCCGCGGCGCGGGAGAGAAGGCATTCTCGCCGGGCAACGACATCGCCGAGTTCGCCGTCGAGCGCGCCAACAAAACGCAAGCGATCGCCTACGGACAGGTCATGCACTCGACGCTCGAGGCGCTGCAGACGTGCCGCCACCCGCTCATCGCGCAGATCCACGGCGTGTGCGTCGGCGGCGGGCTGGAGCTCGCCGCGCTCGCCGATCTGCGCATCTGCGGGGAGTCGTCGCGCTTCGGCGCGCCGATCAAGAACCTGGGACTGACGATGGCGTACGCCGAGATGGGGCCGCTGGTGCGTCTCGTGGGCCCCGCGGTCGCGCTCGAGATTCTGCTCGAAGGGCGCATCTTCGGCGCAGCGGAAGCGAAGGAGAAGGGCCTGGTCACGCGGGTGGTTCCGGATGCGGAGGTCGCAGCCGAGGCGCGCGCGGCGGCCGAGCGCATCGCCGAGGGCGCACCGCTGGTCGCGCGCTGGCACAAGAAGTTCGCGCGGCGTCTCTCCGATCCGCGACCGCTCACTGCAGCCGAGATCGACGAATGCTTCGAGTGTTTCGACAGCGAAGACTTCCGCGCCGGCTACGCGGCGTTTCTTGACAAACGCAAACCCGAGTTCCTCGGCAGGTGAGCGTGCCCACGCTGCACAAACCCCATCCTGGTCCGCTCGCCGGCATGCGCGTGCTGGAGCTCGCGCAGATCATGGCCGGTCCCACCTGCGGGATGATGCTCGCCGACCTGGGCGCCGACGTGGTGAAGGTCGAGAAGCTCCCCGGCGGCGACGACGCGCGCGGTTATCGCGAGCCGCGCGTGAACGGCGTATCCGCGCCGTTTCTGATCATGAACCGCAACAAGCGCGGGCTGGCGCTCGATCTCAAGCAGCCGCGCGGGCGCGAGATCCTGCTCAAGCTGGTCGAGACCGCCGACGTGCTCACCGAGAATTACCGCCGCGGAACGCTGGAGAAGTTCGGTCTCGGCTACGACGTGCTGTCGGGGAAGAATCCGGGATTGATCTACTGCGCGGTGTCGGGCTATGGCCGCGACGGACCCTTGGGCGACAAGGGCGGCTTCGACTTGATCGCCCAGGGGTTCGCGGGCTTGATGTCGATCACCGGCGAGCCGGGGCGCCCTCCGGTGAAAACGGGCAATCCCGTCGCCGACATCAACGCCGGCCTCCTCGCCTTCGGCGGCATCCTTGCCGCGTACGTGCACAGGCTCAAGACCGGCCGCGGGCAGCTGGTCGATACCTCGCTCATGGAAGCGGCGCTGCAGCAGACCTATTGGCAGGCGGCGATCTATTTCGCGACCGGCGCCTCGCCGGGGCCCACCGGATCGGCGCACGTGCTGACCGCGCCCTACCAGGCGTTTCGCGTGCGCGACGGCTGGATCAACATCGGCGGTGCCAACCAGGCGAACTGGGAGCGCATCGCCGAGGTGCTCGGTCATCCCGAATGGCGCGACGACCCGCGCTTTGCGACCAATTCGGCGCGAATGGAAAATCTCGACACGCTGGTCGCGCTCATGGACGCGGTGCTCGTCCAGCGCGACAGGGCCGACTGGCTCTGCGCCTTCGACGCTGCGGGCGTGCCCGCCGGCCCGGTGCACAGCCTCGGCGAAGCGCTCCTGCACCCGCAGACGCTCGCGCGCGGCATGGTGGTCGATCTCGTCCATCCCGAGGCCGGCGCCACCCGCGCCCTCGGCTGCCCGCTGCACTTCTCGGCCACCCCGGCGCGCGTCGACCGGCCGGCGCCGTTGCTCGGCGAGCACTCGCGCGAAGTGCTGCGCGAGTGCGGCTACAGCGACGCGCAGATCGATGCCTTCGCCGCGCAGCGCGTGGTCGAGATCGCGTCCGCCGGGGCTGCCCTCGAGAGTGGGACGAGCCGATAGAAGGTCCCGCGCACGCCAGCGCCGCAGAGCGCGAGCTCAAGCGGCAGTCGCCTCGCGGTACAATCCTCGAGGTCGCCGCGCGATCCGGCACGATGAGCGAGGACGCGGAAGTCGGGTCTGACGACTTCCCGCGAACGCGGCGAGGGTATCGATGCAGCCCGTCGCCATTTTCCGTTTCTCTCCGACCGAAGGTCCCGGCTACTTCGGCGAGTGGCTCGACGCGCACGCCGTGCCTCGGCGGTTGATCGCTGTCGACGAAGGTGAGGCGGTTCCGAGCGATCCGCGGGCGTTCTGCGGCCTCGCCATGATGGGCGGCCCGATGAGCGCCAACGACGATTTGCCGTGGAACGCGCCGCTGCTCGAGCTCGTTCGCCGCGCAGTGGACGCCGACGTGCCGGTGCTCGGCCACTGCCTTGGCGGGCAACTCCTCGCCAAGGCTCTGGGCGCGCAAGTGGCGCGAACGCCCACACCCGAGATCGGCTGGGGCGAGGTGCGCGTCGTCGACGCCGACGGCGCGCGAGCCTGGTTCGCGAGGCGCCACGCCTTCACGGCCTTCCAGTGGCACTACGAAGTGTTCTCGCTGCCGCCCGGCGCCACGCGCGTGCTGACCAACGCCTACAACCCCGATCAGGCGTACGCGCTCGGCAAGCACATCGGCTTCCAGTGCCACGTCGAAATGACGCGGCTGCTGGTCGAGACGTGGTGCCGCACCGCTACGGCCGAGCTGCCGGAACGCACGCAAGGGCCGATGCAGAGCAGGGCGGACATTTTGGTCGACCTCGACCAAAGACTCGCCGCGCTGGGGCGTGTGGCCGATGACGTCTACGCGCAGTGGGCGAAGGGGCTCGTCAGGTGAGCGCGCCTATTCGACCGCTCGCCGATCATCTCATCAACCAGATCGCCGCCGGCGAAGTGATCGAGCGCCCGGCGGCGGCGTTGAAGGAGCTGCTCGAGAACAGTCTCGATGCCGGGGCGAAGACGATCGACATCGATCTCGCCGGCGGCGGCATCAAGCTCATCCGGGTGGCCGACGACGGAGGAGGGATCGAGCGCGAGGAGCTCGCGCTCGCGGTCGCGCGCCACGCGACCTCCAAGATCGCCACGGTGGCCGATCTCGCTGCGATCTCGACGCTGGGGTTCCGCGGCGAAGCGCTGGCGTCGATCGCCGCCGTGTCGCGGCTTTCGATCACCTCGCGCTCGCACGACAAACCGCACGCCTGGCGTCTCGAGGTCGACGGGGGCGAAGTCGGCGTACCGCAGCCGGCGGCGCTCGCCGCGGGGACGGTCACCACGGCGCAGGAGCTCTACTTCAACACGCCGGCACGGCGCAAGTTCCTGCGCACCGAAGCCACCGAGTACGGACATTGCGAGGAGGCGTTTCGCCGCAGCGCGCTCTCGCACCCGCAGGTCGCCTTCACGCTGAGCCACAACGGCAACGTGCGTTACCGCTTGTTGGGGGGCGGACGCCGCGCCCGGGTCGAGGCGCTCCTCGGCGAGGCGTTCTGCGTGCACGCGGCGCTCGTGGATGCGCAGGGTCCGGGCGTCGCGCTCGCAGGCTGGGCCGTGCGCCCCGCGTACGCGGCGGCGAGCCCGGCGCGCGACGCGCAATACGTGTTCGTCAACGGGCGCTTCGTGCGCGACCGCGTGCTCGCGCACGCGCTGCGCGAAGCCTACCGCGACGTCCTGCACAACGATCGCCAGCCCGCCTACGCGCTATGGCTCACGATCGAGCCGCGGCTCGTCGACGTGAACGTGCATCCGACCAAGATCGAGGTGCGTTTCCGCGAGAGCGGCGCGGTGCACCAGTTCGTGCGTCACGCCGTGGAAAAAGCGCTCGCGGCGACCGCCGCCGAGCAGCCGGCGGTCTCGGCGGCCGAACGCCTCGGCGTGGCGGCGGCACGCACGCCGCCGCTCATGCCGCGGAGCTCGGCGCATGCGGCGCAGGACTACGCGTCGGCGCAGGCAACCATCGCGCTCGCGACCGGCGAGCCGGGGGCGTTCTATGCGCGGCTGTTCGGCGAGCGCGCACCGGCACCGCGTGACGGCCCCGACCTGCCCAACGACGACGAGCACCCGCTCGGCTTCGCGCTGGCGCAGCTCCACGGCGTCTATGTCCTGGCGCAGAACCGCGACGGGCTGGTCGTCGTCGACATGCACGCGGCGCACGAGCGCATCGTCTACGAGCGGCTGAAGAGCGCGCTCGATCGCACGCTGCCGATGCAGCCGCTGCTCGTACCGGTCAGCTTCGCCGCCGATCCACTCGAGGTGGCGACCGCCGAGGAAAATTCCGAAGTGCTGGGCTCGCTCGGGTTTTCGCTCTCGGCGCTTGGGCCCTCCACGCTGGCGGTACGCGGCATTCCTGCCTTGCTCTGCGACGCCGACGCCGTCACCCTCGCCCGCGCCGTGCTCGCCGACGTGCGCGAGTACGGTGCGAGCCAGGTGCTGACCGGGGAGCGCGACGAGCTTCTCTCTACCCTGGCCTGCCACGGCGCGGTGCGCGCGCATCGCAGCCTCACCGTGCCGGAGATGAACGCGCTCCTGCGCGAAATGGAGGCGACCGAGCGAGCGGGGCAATGCAATCACGGCCGGCCGACGTGGTACCAGCTCTCGCTCTCGGATCTGGACCGCCTGTTCATGCGCGGGCGCTGACAGCTTGTGCGAAACTGCTCGCGACGTTTTTGACTAGGCTGTCCCAGGCAGGGTGCGACAACTCATTCCCGCGATCATCCTCATGGGCCCGACCGCTTCGGGCAAGAGCGCGCTCGCGCTTGCGCTGGCGGAGGCCTTCGACGGCGAGATCGTCAGCGTCGATTCGGCACAGATCTACCGGGGAATGGACATCGGCACCGCCAAGCCCGATGCCGCCACCCGCGCCCGCGTGCCGCATCACCTGATCGACCTCATCGAGCCCACCGAATCCTACTCCGCGGCGCGCTTCGTGCGCGACGCGCGCACGGCGATCGCGGCGATCCGCACCCGTGGACGCCTGCCGGTCGTCGCCGGCGGCACCATGCTCTATTTCAAGGCGCTCTTCGACGGCCTGTCGGCCCTGCCCGGCGCCGATCCAGCGCTGCGGGCGAAGCTCGACGCGCGCGCGGCGCGCGAGGGCTGGCCCGCGCTGCATGCCGAGCTCGCGCGTGTGGATCCGGCGACGGCGGCGCGGCTCGAGCCCACCGATGCGCAGCGCATCCAGCGCGCGCTCGAAATCTGGTACCTCGCCGGCGCGCCGCTGTCCGCGCTCCAGGGCAAGCGCGACCCTGGCGAAGCGCTTGGGCCCGCGGTCCGGATCGCGCTCGTCCCGGCCGAGCGCTCTCGTCTGCACGCGGCGATCGCCGAGCGCTTCGATGCGATGCTCAAGGCGGGACTGGTCGAGGAGCTGCGCGCGCTTCGTCGCCGTTATCGGCTCACGCCGGACCTGCCTTCGATGCGCTGCGTCGGTTATCGGCAGGCGTGGGCCAACCTCGAGGGGGACATCGACGCGCGAACCCTGCGCGAGCGCGGCCTCGCGGCCACGCGCCAGCTCGCCAAACGCCAGTTCACCTGGCTGCGAGCGACCCAGGCCACGACGTTCGACCCTTACGACGCCGGGGTTGCCCGCGCGACGGTCGCGTACGTGGCACAAACCATCAAGGGGCGCCGCTGACTCGAGCTATTGCGCCGCAGCGCATTTGCGGCTAAGTTAATTCTTCGTTTCTGCGTTTTGGTGTCGCCAAGTCCGCGCCGATGACCGCGCTCACGCTTTATGACAAGCTTTGGAATAGCCACGTCGTGCGGACCGAGCCCGACGGCACCACGCTGCTGTACATCGATCGTCACCTCGTGCACGAGGTCACCAGTCCCCAGGCGTTCGAGGGCTTGCGGCTCGCCCGACGCAAGCCGTGGCGCGTCGACTCGATCATCGCCACCGCCGATCACAACACGCCCACGCGGCACTGGGACCGCGGCATCGACGATCCGACCTCGCGCGTCCAGGTCGACGCGCTCGACCGCAACATGCGCGAGTACGGCGCCAAGGCCTATTTCCCGTTCCGGGACAAGCGCCAGGGCATCGTGCACGTGATCGGGCCCGAAAACGGCGCCACACTGCCCGGCATGACCGTCGTGTGCGGCGACTCGCACACCAGCACCCACGGCGCGTTCGGCTGCCTCGCCTTCGGCATCGGCACCTCGGAAGTCGAGCACGTGTTGGCCACGCAGTGCCTCACCGCCAAGCAGTCGAAATCGATGCGGATCGTCGTCGACGGGCAGCTTCCCTTCGGCTGCTCGGCCAAGGACGTCGCCTTGGCGATCATCGGCAAGATCGGCACGGCGGGTGGCGCCGGCTACGCGATCGAGTTCGCCGGCTCGACGATCCGCGCGCTGTCGATGGAAGGCCGGATGACGGTGTGCAACATGTCGATCGAAGCGGGCGCGCGCGCCGGCATGATCGCGGTCGACGAGACCACGATCGCGTATCTCAAGGATCGGCCGTTCGCGCCCAAGGGCGCGCTGTGGGAGCGCGCGGTCGTGCATTGGCGCACGCTCAAGTCCGACCCGGACGCGCGCTTCGACCGCACCGTCGCCCTCGATGCCGGGGGGATCGCGCCGCAGGTGACCTGGGGCACCTCACCGGAGATGGTGACCACCATCGAAGGCCGCGTGCCGGACCCCGACAAGGAGAAGGACCCGATCGTGCGCGAGGGCATCGAGCGCGCGTTGACGTACATGGATTTGAAGCCCAACACGGCGCTGACCGACATCCGCATCGACAAGGTGTTCATCGGCTCGTGCACCAACTCGCGCATCGAGGACCTGCGTATCGCCGCGGCGGTGGTCAAGGGCCGGCGCAAGGCGGACGCCGTCCGGCAGGTGCTGGTCGTTCCCGGGTCTGGACAGGTCAAGGCGCAGGCCGAGCGCGAGGGGCTCGACCGCGTGTTCACCGCCGCGGGCTTCGAATGGCGCGAGCCCGGCTGCTCGATGTGCCTGGGGATGAACGACGACCGCCTCGGACCCGGCGAGCGCTGCGCGTCGACCTCGAACCGCAATTTCGAAGGCCGCCAGGGTCCTGGCGGCCGCACCCATCTGGTCAGTCCGGCGATGGCGGCCGCCGCCGCGATCGCCGGGCATTTCGTCGACGTGCGTCGATTCAAATGAGCTAGAGAAGGAGCGCGAACATGATCAAGAAGATCGTCGCCTTGTTGTCGCTCGCCGGGCTCGCGGTCGCGGTGAGCGGTTGCAATACGGTCGAAGGCGTGGGCAAGGACGTGAAAGCGGGCGGTCAGGCGATCGAGAAGGCCGGGCAGAAGAACAAGGGCTATTGATCGGTGCAGCCTTTCCGCATTCTGACCGGACTGGTGGCTCCGCTCGATCGCGCCAACGTCGACACCGACGCCATCATTCCCAAGCAGTTCCTGAAGTCGATCAACCGGTCGGGCTTCGGCCCCAACCTGTTCGACGCATGGCGCTACCTCGATCGCGGCGAGCCCGGGGTCGACAACGCGAAGCGCCGGCTCAATCCCGACTTCGCGCTCAACGCCCCGCGCTACCAGGGGGCGCAGATCCTGCTCGCGCGTGCGAACTTCGGCTGCGGGAGCTCGCGCGAGCACGCGCCGTGGGCGCTGCTCGACTACGGCTTTCGCGCGGTGATCGCGCCGTCCTTCGCCGACATCTTCTACAACAATTGCTTGAAAAACGGCCTGCTGCCGGTAGTGCTGTTGCCCGACGAGGTCGACCGGCTGTTTCACGAGACCGCCGCAACGCCCGGCTTCAAGCTAACGATCGACCTCGAGCGGCAGACCGTGGCCACGCCCGACGGCGCGCACGCCGTCGGCTTCGCGATCGAGCCCTTTCCCAAGCACTGCCTGCTCAACGGTCTGGACGAGATCGGCTTGACGCTCCAGCACGCCGACGAGATTCGCGCCTTCGAGGCGAAGCACTTGGCCGAGCAGCCGTGGCTGCGTTGACGGGCCCGACGAACAGGCGGACACAGAGACACCGAGTAAAGGAAAGAAAGAGCGTTCTCTGCGTCTGTGTGCCTCATTGCGGGGTCCAAGGGTGAAGATTGCTTTGTTGCCCGGCGACGGCATCGGTCCCGAGATCGTCGCGGAGGCCGCCAAGCTGCTCGAGCGGCTGCGGCGCGAAGGTCTTCCGATCGAGACCGAGACCGCGCCGATCGGCGGCGCGGGCTTTGACGCGGCCGGCGCGCCGCTGCCCGAGGCAACGCTCAAGCTCGCGCAAGCCGCCGACGCGGTGCTGCTGGGCGCGGTCGGCGGCCCGCGCTACGACGCGCTGCCGCGGACGCTGCGCCCCGAGCAGGGAATTCTCGCCATCCGCAAGGCCCTCCGCCTTTTCGCCAATCTCCGCCCGGCGCTGCTCTATCCCGAGCTCGCCTCCGCCTCGACGCTCAAGCCGGATGTCGTGTCCGGTCTGGATCTCATGATCGTGCGCGAGCTCACCGGCGACATCTATTTCGGCGCGCCGCGCGGACGGCGGACGAATTCCGCCGGCGAGGCGGAGGGCTTCGACACGATGCTCTACGCGGAAAGCGAGATCCGGCGCATCGCCCGTGTCGGCTTCGAGATCGCGCGCAAGCGCGCTCGCAAGCTCTGCTCGGTCGACAAGGCCAATGTCCTCGATACCTCGGTCCTCTGGCGCGAGGTCGTCGCCGCCGTCGGTAAGGATTATCCAGACGTGGCGCTGTCGCACATGTACGTCGACAATGCGGCCATGCAGCTCGTGCGCGCCCCCAAGCAATTCGACGTGATCGTGACCGGGAATCTGTTCGGCGACATCCTGTCCGACGAGGCGTCGATGCTCGCCGGATCGATCGGGATGCTGCCGTCGGCATCGCTCGACGCGCGCAACAAGGGACTCTACGAGCCGATCCATGGCTCGGCCCCCGACATCGCCGGACAGAACCGGGCGAATCCGCTGGCGACCATCCTTTCGCTGGCGATGATGTTCCGCTACACGTTCTCTTGCGCCGATGTCGGCGACAGGATCGAAGCTGCGGTGCGGCGGGTGCTGGCGCAAGGCCTGCGCACGGCGGACATCGCCGCGGCCGGCGAGCGCGCGATCGGCACCCGCGAGATGGGTGACGCGGTGGCCGGGGCGCTCGGCTGAGCAACCATGACCGCCGGCGGTCCCATCGTCATCCGTCGCGCCGAGCCCGCAGACGCGCAGGCGATCCACGAGACATTCTTGGGACCGCGGGCTATCGCCGGAACGTTGCAATTGCCTTATCCTTCGGTCGAGATGTGGCGCAAACGCCTGGCCGAGGTCTCGCCTGATGACCGCACCTACGCGTTCCGCGACGGCAGGTACGTGGACGCGTATCAGATGGCGCGGCTTAACCCCGCGCTGAAGATGAACGAGGCGATTGTCGATGAATGAGCAAGTGACGATGAAGCCGGAGACCCCCGGCCGGGCAACGCGCGCGAAGCGCACTCTGAAGGTCGGGATCGTCGGCTGGCGCGGCATGGTCGGGTCGGTGCTGATGCAGCGCATGCTCGCGGAGAACGACTTCGCGCTGATCGAGCCCGCGTTCTTCACCACCTCGAACGTAGGCGGGGAGCCGCCCGCAGTCGGCAAGCGGGTGGCCGCGCTCAAGGATGCGCACGACCTCGTCGCGCTCGAGGGCAACGACGTGATCGTCACCTGCCAGGGCAGCGACTACACGACCGAGGTCTACGCGAAGCTTCGCGCGACCGGCTGGGACGGCTATTGGGTCGATGCCGCCAAGACGCTGCGCATGCACGACGACGCGCTCATCGTCCTCGACCCGGTGAACCGCCCGCTGATCGACGCCGCGCTCGAGCGAGGCGTGAAGAACTACATCGGCGGCAACTGCACCGTGAGCCTCATGATGATGGCGTTGGCGGGGCTCTTCCGCCACGACCTGATCGAATGGATGACCTGCATGACCTATCAGGCCGCATCGGGTGCGGGCGCGCAGACCATGCGCGAGCTTCTGCAGCAGATGGGCGAAGCGCATCTCGCGGCGAAGAGTCTGCTCGACGACCCGGCCTCCGCGATCCTCGACATCGATCGCGAGGTGGCCGGCATCCTTCGCGCGGACCGCTTCCCGACCGAGAACACCGGCGTGCCGCTCGCGGGCAGCCTCATTCCGTGGATCGACAAGGATCTCGGCAACGGCATGAGCCTGGAGGAGTGGAAGGGCGGCGCGGAGACGAACAAGATTCTTGGTCGCGGCGCGACCTACGCCATTCCCGTGGAATCGCTGTGCGTGCGTATCGGCGCGATGCGCTGCCACAGCCAGGCGCTGACGATCAAGCTCAAGCGCGACGTGGCGCTGCCCGACATCGAGCGCATCCTCGCCGAGGGCAATGCCTGGGTCCGCGTCGTCCCCAATACGCGCGCAGCGTCGATCGAGCGACTCACGCCGGCGGCCGTGACGGGCTCGCTGGAGGTGCCGGTCGGGCGTTTACGCAAGCTCGCCATCGGCCCGGAATATCTCGGCGCGTTTACCGTCGGCGATCAACTGCTGTGGGGCGCCGCCGAGCCGCTGCGCCGGATGCTGCGCATCCTGCTGGAACGCTAAAGCCGGAACTTCCGCGGCAGGCGTCCGATTTCCAGGCCGGCTGCCGGCGTCGGCATCCGGCTTGGGGCTTCGTTGCTCCTAGGGCTGGGAGGCGAGCCCTGACCGCGTCGCCGGAGAGCGACACGGCGTCGTTACAACAACGATCGGCATCTTGTCTGCTAGAAGTCTATCCACAACATCTTGTGGCGGCTCGTCTCCGCGATCCAACCCGTGGGGCTGGAACTCGAATTTCGGTGCAACCACGAGATGGCGTCGGAGCGGCGCATTTGGGACAAAAAATCAAGCTAATACCGAGGTTTAGCTTGCGCCGCTAACTCCATGATGTTAAGTTAGCTTAGCTCATCAGCTCTCTGAGGTCGGCATGCGAGCAAAACCCTTGATCATTTGGGGCCTGCTGGCGGGAGTGTTCGCGCTTCCGGCCACGGCGCTTGCGCTCGGCTTGGGCAAGCTCACGGTGAACTCCAATCTGGGCCAGCCGCTTTCTGCGCGGGTCGAGCTCACTGCGGCACAGAAGGAGGAGTTGGATTCGCTGGCGGCGAAAGTCGCGGACCCGTCCGTGTATCGCGACAACAACGTGCAATACCCGGGCTCGCTTGCACGCGCCCGGGTGACGATCGAGCAGCCTCCGAACGGTCCGCCGCAACTGAAAATCACAACCGCACAGGCAGTCAACGATCCCTATGTCGACTTGATCGTCGAGCTGAACTGGGCGACCGGTCGCGTCGTTCGCAATTATACCTTCCTGCTCGATCCCCCGGGGATGGCCACGCAGGCGCAAGCCGTCGCGTCGAGCGCACCGATTCGCACCGAGGCAGCCCCGGCGCGCGCCGCGCGCACGGAGCGTGCCGAAGGCGGCGCGCCTGCCGCCGCGAGCCCGAGCACGGGCGATACCTATACCGTACGCCGCGGCGACACGCTGTCGAAGATCGCCAAGGTCTACAAACCGGAGAACGTGACGCTCGAGCAGATGCTGGTCGCTCTGTTCCGCAGCAACGAGACCGCGTTCGACGGCAAGAACATGAACCGGCTGCGTACCGGGCAGATCCTGACCGTCCTACCGGCCGATGAGGCGTCGAGCGTGACGCAAGCCGAGGCGCTCAAGGTGGTGCGGGTGCAGGCTGCCGACTGGCGCGCGTACCGCGATCGTGTCGCCGCGGCCGCGCCATCGACCGAGGCCGCGCCTGCCAGTCAGGTCGCGGGCGGCAAGATCACCACTGCGGTCGAGGACAAGGGCGCTGCGACGCAGCCGGGCAAGGATCAGCTCCGCGTCTCGCGCGAAGCGGGCAAAGGCACGCTCGGCGCGGGCGCAACGGCGCAAGCCGAAGAGCTGACGGCCAAGGACAAGGCGCTGCGCGAGGCGAATTCGCGCATCGCCGACCTCGAGAAGACGCTCAAGGACATGCAGAGGGCCGTCGAGCTCAAGAGTCAGGCGCTGGCCGATTTGCAGAGGCAGGCCGAGGCGGCCAAGGCGAAGAGCGTCGACGCCTCGAAGAGCGTAACGGCGCAAGTCGCGATGGCTCCGGCGCCGACGGCCGCAGCGCCGAGCGCTGAGACGACGTCGAGCGCACCGACGAGCGTCGTGCAGCCTCCGGCGCCCGCTGCGACGCCGAGCAAGGCCGCCGAAGCTGCGGCGCCGGAAACCAAGCCCGCGGAAACCCAAGCGGCGCAGACGAAGGCACCCGAGCCCAAGGCGGACGCCGCGGCTGCGGAACCGAAGCCTGAACCGAAAGCGGCTGCCCCGGTGCAGCAAACCAAGGCACCGGCTTCGCCGCCTAAAGCGGCGAAGCCGCCGGCCAAGGCCGAGCCGTCGTTCTTCGAGGATCTGCTCGGCAACACGCCGACCTGGGCCATCCTGGGCGCCGTGCTCGGCATCGTCGCGCTCATCGCCGGCTTCGTCGCCGCTCGCCGCCGGACAGCCACCAAGTTCGAGGACAGCATCATTTCCGGGACCGACATCAAGACCAACACCGTCTTCGGCTCGACCGGCGGCGGCGTGGTCAACACCGGCGAGAACTCGCTGGCTAGCGATTTCAGCCGAGAAGGACTCGGCAACATCGATACCGACGAAGTCGATCCGATCGCCGAAGCGGAGGTCTATCTCGCGTACGGTCGCGACGCGCAGGCCGAGGAGATTCTGAAGGAAGCGCTGAAGAAGGATGCGCAGCGGCAGGAGATCTACCTCAAGCTCCTCGAGATCCACGCCCAGCACAACAAGCCCTCGGCGTTCGAGACGGTCGCGAGCGAGTTGTATTCGGTCTCGGGCGGACACGGCGAGGTCTGGCAGAAGGCGGTAGCGCTTGGCCGTCAGCTCGATCCGAACAACCCGCTGTTCACCGAAGCGGGCGGCGCGCCCGACGCTGCTGCCGCCAAGGCCGCGGAGCACGAACCCGCCGCAGCGCCGGCGTCCGAGCCGGAACCCGTACCGGCGAGCGCGCAAATCTTCTCGATGCCTCCCGATTTGAAGCCCGAGGCGAAGGCCGGCAAGGAGCTCGACTTCAACCTCGATGAGGACATCTCGCTCTCGCCCACGTCGGGCGTGGCCTCCGAGCCGAAGACCCCCGCCGCGATCCTCGCCGGCGCGGCGCAGGAAGTCGCCAAGTCGACGCGCGCCGCGTCCGAGCCGGCCACGGCGAAGCTCTTTCCGACGGTATCCGAACCCGCGCCCGCTCGGGGCAACGGCGAATCGCTGGCCCCGCCGGTGCGCGAAACGGTGAGCTTCGAGCCCGAATCGATTCCCAAGTTCGATCTCGACTTCAATCTGGAGGAGCCTTCGAGGCCCTCTCCAGTCGTGGCGCCTGCGCCGGCGCCTGCCGCAGCGAAACCCGTCACACTCAAACCGACTCCGGAAGCCGCGCTCGCAGCCGTTGCGGCAGCCGCTCCAGCACCGCAGCTCGCGCGACCGGCAGCAGCGATCGAGCTCGACAAGCTCGACCTCGCCTTCGACCCGCAGCGATCGACGTTCGAGGATCCCACGCCTTCGGTGCTCGACGGACAGTGGCACGACGCCGCAACCAAGCTCGATCTGGCCAAGGCGTATCAGGAGATGGGCGACGTCGAGGGCGCGCGCGAAATACTGCAGGAAGTCCTGCACGAAGGCGACGACCAGCAAAAGTCCGAAGCGCAGGCGTTGCTGTCCAAGCTCGCCTAGCCGCCTCACTTCCGCACCTGCGACGGCGGCCTGCGCGGCCGCCGTTTGTTTCGCAGTCCCGCTCGCTATCGTTCGATCTCGCACCTCAATCCTCGATCCTCGCCACTTTCGATGCGCATTGCCATCGGCCTGGAATACGACGGCGGCCCGTTCCACGGCTGGCAGTCGCAGGCCGACGGCAGCGGCGTGCAGGACGCCGTCGAGCGGGCGTTGAGCGCGATCGCCGGTGCGCCCGTGCGCGCAGTGGCCGCGGGCCGCACCGACGCCGGCGTGCATGCTGCGATCCAAGTGGTGCATTTCGACAGCGAGGCAAGGCGACCCGACACCGCCTGGGTCCGCGGCGTGAACGCCACGCTCCCGGGGTCGGTCGCGGTGCGCTGGGCGCTGCCGGTTCCCGAGGCATTCCACGCGCGCTTCGCCGCCACGGGGCGCCATTACACCTACCTGCTGCTCGACCGGCCGGTGCGGCCCGCGCTCTGCGCCGGCCGGGTCGGCTGGTACCATCGACCCCTGGCCGTCGAGGCGATGCGCGCCGCCGCCGAGGCGCTGGCCGGTACGCATGACTTCTCGGCGTTCCGCGCCGCCGAGTGTCAAGCGAAATCGCCGGTGAGAAGGCTCGAGCGCATCGCCATCGCACGCGAGGACGACATGATCCGTTTCGAACTGCACGCCGACGCTTTTCTACAGCACATGGTGCGCAATATCGTCGGGGCGCTGGTGTACGTGGGCGACGGGCGGCAGCCGGCGGGTTGGATCGCGGAGCTGCTCGCCGGCCGCGATCGCACGCGCGGCGCACCGACGTTCGCCGCGGCCGGGCTGTACTTGACCGGCATCGACTATCCCGCGCGGTGGAACCTGCCGGAGACGGTCGTTGCGGTGCGCGTGCCGCGGAGCTGAAAGGCGCCTCATGCGCACCCGCGTCAAGATCTGCGGTATCACGCGCGTGGAGGACGGCGCGGCGGCGGCCGGCGCCGGCGCCGACGCGATCGGGCTCGTCTTCTGGCCAGGATCGCCGCGCTGCGTCGCGTTCGAGCACGCGCGCACGATCGTCGCCGCGCTCCCCGCATTCGTGAGCGCCGTCGGCTTGTTCGTCGATCCGGAACCCGAAGCGGTGCGTACGGCGCTCGGCGCGGTCCCGCTCGATCTGCTGCAGTTCCACGGCGACGAGACGCCGCAGTTGTGCGCGAGCTTCGCGCGGCCCTACATCAAGGCCGTGCCGGTGCGTCCGGGAGTCGATTTGCTACAATACGCCGCCCGGTTTCCTGCTGCGCAGGGTTTGTTGTTCGACGCCTTCCAGCCGGGTGGCTTGCCCGGCGGAACCGGGACCACTTTCGACTGGTCCCGGTTGCCGCAGCAGTTGACCGATCCGATGTCGCGACGATTAATCCTTTCGGGCGGGCTCACCCCGCACAACGTCGCCGCGGCGATCCGGCAGGTGCGCCCGTGGGCGGTCGACGTTTCCAGCGGCGTCGAGGCCACCGGTGCGCAGGGCAAGCCGCGCAAGGGCATCAAGAGCGCCTCGAAGATCGCGGCGTTCGTGCAAGAGGTGCGCAGTGCAGATGGGTGATTCTGGAGCCTCTAACACGGTGAGGCGCGTGATGCGCTGGCATGATTTGGGCTCAAGCGCGCGAAGCAAGCCACGCCGCTTGGCAGGACCCAAGCAAGTGGCTTGCGACAACGCGGGTGGGCCCAAATCGCGGCCAGCCCTTCGGGTTGCGGTCAAAACCGCCGCTGGCATTGTTGCTGGGCTTGCGAATAGGCTCCAACTATTCGCTGCGCCCTGCGCCGCGCCAGCGGCGGTTTGTGGCCGGCAACGCACACGTGCGTCACCATGTTAGAGGCTCCTAGGTACTCGCTTCCCGACGAGCGCGGCCATTTCGGCCCGTACGGCGGCGTGTTCGTCGCCGAGACCCTGATCCATGCGCTCGACGAATTGCGCGAAGGCTACGCGCGCTACAAGAACGAGCCCGATTTCGTCGCCGAATTCGAGCGCGAGCTCGAGCACTACGTCGGCCGCCCGAGTCCGATCTACCACGCGAAACGCTGGTCGGAGAAGCTCGGCGGCGCACAGATCTACTTCAAGCGCGAGGATCTCAATCACACCGGCGCCCACAAGATCAACAACTGCGTGGGCCAGGCGCTGCTCGCGCGGCGGCTGGGCAAGCGGCGGGTGATCGCCGAGACCGGCGCCGGGCAGCACGGCGTGGCTACCGCCACCGTCGCCGCGCGGTTCGGCATGCAGTGCGTCGTCTACATGGGCGCGGAGGACGTCAAGCGCCAGGCGCAGAACGTGTTCCGCATGAAGCTCCTGGGCGCGGAAGTCGTTCCGGTCGAGTCGGGATCGAAGACGCTCAAGGACGCGTTGAACGAAGCGATGCGCGATTGGGTGACCAATGTCGAGACCACGTTCTACATCATCGGCAGCGTGGCCGGTCCGCATCCCTACCCGATGATGGTGCGCGATTTTCAGAGCGTGATCGGCAAGGAGTGCCTCGGGCAGATGCCTAAGCTCGCTGGACGCCAGCCCGACGTCGTGATCGCATGCGTCGGCGGCGGCTCGAACGCGATGGGGATCTTCTACCCGTACCTTTCGCACGCCGCGGTCAAGCTCGTCGGCGTCGAGGCAGCGGGCGAAGGTCTCGCCACCGGCCGGCACTGCGCGTCGCTGCTGGCGGGGCGTCCCGGGGTGCTGCACGGCAATCGCTCCTACCTGCTGCAGACTGCCGACGGGCAGATCGCCGAGACGCATTCGATCTCGGCCGGGCTCGACTATCCCGGGGTGGGACCCGAGCACGCCTGGCTCAAGGACAGCGGGCGGGCAAGCTACGTCGCGGTGACCGACGACGAGGCGGTGGCCGCGTTCAACGAATGCTGCCGTACCGAAGGCATCATCCCGGCGCTGGAGTCGAGCCATGCCCTGGCGCACGCCGCGCGCATCGCGCCGACGCTGCCGCGCGACAACCTGCTGCTGGTCAACCTTTCCGGGCGCGGCGACAAGGATATGGCGAGCGTGGCCGAGCGCATGGGGCTCAAGTTCTACTGCCGCCCCGAGTGCGATCCCTCGCGCAGGTGACGACGCGGGTGGCACACGGGGAGACACAGAGACATCGAGCAAGAAACAGCATGGATTGGCTTTCTCCGTGCCTCTGTGTCTCATTGTAGAGGCTTCGTGAACCGCATCGACGCCGCCTTCGCCAAGCTCCGCGCAGCGGGCCGCACCGCGCTGATCCCCTACGTCACCGCGGGCGACCCGTCCCCGGCCACGACGGTGCCGCTGCTGCATGCGCTCGTCTCCGCGGGGGCCGACGCGATCGAGCTCGGCGTACCGTTCTCCGATCCGATGGCCGACGGGCCGGTAATCCAGCGCGCTTCCGAGCGGGCACTCGCGCAAGGCGTGCGCCTGACCGACGTGATCGGCATGGTCGAGCGCTTCCGCGGCGAGGACGCCGCCACGCCGATCGTGCTCATGGGCTACGCGAATCCGATCGAGGCAATGGGCGTGGCGGCCTTTGCCGAGCGCGCGCAACGCGCCGGTGTGGACGGGGTGATCGTCGTCGACTATCCGCCGGAGGAGGCGGGCGAGCTCGCGGCGCTGCTCGACGCGCGCGGCATCGCCCCGATCTTCCTCCTCTCACCGACCACGCCCGAGGCGCGCATGGTCGTCGTGGGTCGCATGGCGCGCGGCTACGTGTATTACGTGTCGCTCAAGGGCGTGACCGGCGCCGGTCATCTCGACACCGCGGAGGTCATCGCCAAGCTCGGCGAGATCCGCAAGCGCGTCGCGCTTCCGGTCGGCGTGGGCTTCGGCATCCGCGATGCGGCGAGCGCGAGCGCGATCGCGGCGCATGCCGATGCGGTGGTCATCGGCAGTCGCATCATCCAGGAAATCGAAGCGGCGCCGGCGGACGAAGCACCGCGCCGCGCCGCCGCCTGGCTCGCGACCATACGCAAGGCGGTCGATCAAGTCGCCAAGAGAGCGGCGTGAGATGGGCGCTTCGGGGAGGAGAGCATGACCTGGTTGCAAAAGCTTCTGCCGCCGCGGATCAAATCCACACCGGGGGTGAGCAAGAAATCGATGCCCGAGGGGCTGTGGGTCAAGTGCTCGGCGTGCGAGGCGGTGCTCTATCGGACCGACCTCGAGAAGAACCTCAACGTCTGTCCGAAGTGCGGCTATCACGGGCGCCTCACCGCACGCGAGCGCATCGACCAGTTGCTCGACCGGGAAGCCCGCTACGAGGTCGGCTCCGAGGTGGTACCGATCGACAGCCTCAAGTTCAAGGACACCAAGAAATATTCGGAGCGGCTCGCCGCCGCGCTCGAGGAAACCGGCGAGACCGATGCGCTCGTGGTGATGCAAGGCAGCATCAAGTCGGTGCCGCTGGTGATGGCGGTGTTCGAGTTCGAGTTCATGGGCGGGTCGATGGGCTCGGTGGTCGGCGAGCGCTTCGTGCGCGGCGTTCGCGTCGCCTACGAGAACCGGATCGCGTTCGTCTGCATCACGGGCAGCGGCGGGGCGCGCATGCAGGAAGGGGTCAGCTCGCTCTTCCAGATGGCCAAGACGACCGCGGTGCTGCAGGAGCTCACCAAGGCGCAACTGCCGTTCGTGTCGCTGCTCACCGATCCGACGATGGGCGGCGTGTCGGCGAGCTTCGCCATGCTCGGCGACATCGTCATCGCCGAGCCGGGGGCGCTGATCGGCTTTGCCGGTCCGCGCGTGATCGAGCAGACGGTGCGCGAAAAGCTGCCGGACGGGTTCCAGCGCGCCGAGTTCCTGCTCGAGAAAGGCGCCATCGACATGATCGTCGATCGCCGGCAGCTTCGCGACGAGCTGCCGCGCTTGCTCGCTCTGTTGCAGCGGCAGCCTTTGCCGACGGGTTGAAGAGCCGTACGGGCGCCTGGCCCGGCTGCGAGCCTGTCGACGGACGAACGACGCGCTCGCCTCTGTTCGCTGAGCGACACGATGTTTGCTGGTGAACTCGCCAAGCGTTCACGCCCCGCATGAGGCGCCCGACTTCACTCGCCGCCTGGCTCGCCTACCTCGAGACGCTGCATCCGAAAGCGATCGCGCTCGGGCTCGAGCGTGTGCGTGCGGTCTACGCGCGGCTCGCCATCGGGCCCGCGTGCCCGGTGGCGACCGTGGGCGGCACCAACGGCAAGGGCTCGACCTCCACCTTCCTCGAGCGCATGCTCACCGCGGGCGGCTATCGCGTGGGCCTCTACACCTCGCCGCACTTGCTCCGCTACAACGAGCGGGTCCGTGTCGCCGGCACGGACGCTTCCGATTCCGAGCTGTGCACCGCGTTCGAGGCCGTGGAGTTCGTGCGGCAGGATACGCCGCTCACCTACTTCGAATTCGGCACGCTGGCAGCACTCTGGCTCTTCGCGCGGGCGCGGCTCGATGCCTGGGTGCTCGAAGTCGGCCTGGGCGGCCGCCTCGACGCGGTCAACATCGTCGACTCCGACGTGGCGGTCGTCACCACGATCGCAGTCGATCACACCGATTATCTCGGCCCGACGCGCGAGGACATCGGCCGCGAGAAAGCGGGCATCTTCCGCGCCGGCCGCGTGGCGATCTGCGCCGACCCGGATCCTCCCGCAACGCTCGTCGCGCACGCCGCCGCGATCGGTGCCAGACTGCTGCGCCTGGGCGCGGATTTCGGATACGCGGTTCAGGGCCCGCAATGGCGCTACTTCGGGCCCGGCGGGGCGCGGCACGGCCTGCCCCATCCCGCGCTTCGCGGCAGCTATCAGCTCGCCAACGCCGCAGCGGCGCTCACCGCGCTCGACGCGCTTCGCGATCGCCTGCCGGTCGGCATGGGCGCGGTGCGCGAGGCGCTGGTCGGCATCGAGTTGCCGGGACGCTTCCAGGTGTTGCCGGGGCGACCGGTCACCGTGCTCGACGTCGCGCACAATCCGCAGGCCGCGAGCGCCTTCGCCGACAACCTGGCGGGGATGGGATTTCATCCCCGGACGCTGGCGGTGTTCGGGATCATGGCCGACAAGGACATCGATGCGGTGATCGGTGCGCTGAGGGTCCGCGTCGACGAATGGTTCGTCGCGACGTTGCCTCCCCCGCGCGGCGCCACCGCGAAGCTGCTCACCGAGCGCATGAGGAGCGCCGGCGTGCGCAGCGAGGCGATCCACGCGTTCGACGATCCGGGCGCGGCCTACTGCGCTGCGCGCGGGATCGCGGCCGAAGCTGATAGAATCATTATTTTTGGATCGTTCCTTACCGTCGCCGCAGCGCTCGCGCAAGCGCGAGACCGGCGCGGTTCGTAGATCGGACATGGCGACACGCTCTGAGGCTCCCGATCCCGCGGTTGACGAGCTCCGCCGGCGAGCGCGTCGCCGGCTCGTGGGCGCGATCGTGCTCGCGCTCGCCGCCGCCGTGTTGCTGCCGCTGCTTCTGGAAAGCGAGCCCAAGCCCCTGGGCGACGACGTATCGATCCAGATCCCGCCGATCGACAAGGGCAAGTTCATCAATCCGCTCTCGCCCGGCGCGGCGCCCGACCCGAAGGTGAAAAGCGACGGCGGCGGGCTCAAGACTGCGCAAAGCGTTCCTGCGCCTGCCCCGGTCCCGGAAACCCTTGCGCAAGCGCCGGCAGGCAGCCCGGCCGCCACTGCGGAGCCGCCGCGCGGAGCGCCGTCGACCGCGCCCGCGGCGCCGCCCGCATCCGCGACGCCCGCGCCTGCCAAGACCGATGCGGGCGCGGCCGCGCCCGAGCTGACGCGCCCTTCGGCACGGCCGTCGAACGCGAAGCCCGAAGCAAAAAGCGCGGCAGCGGCCGGGGCGAAGGCCGGCGCGCCGGCCAACGGCGGCTCCTTCGCGGTGCAGGTGGCCGCGTTCTCCGACCGCTACGGTGCTCGCTCGCTGGTCGCCAAGCTCAAGCGCGGAGGCTTCCCCGGATACACCGAGGAGATCGCCAGCGGCAAGGGCACCCTGCATCGCGTGCGCGTCGGCCCCTATCCTTCGCGCGAAGGCGCCGATGCGGCGCGGGCGAAGCTCAAGGCGGCCGGCTTCCAGGGCGTGGTGACGCGCAGCGGATGACCGCGTTCGATTTTCTCGTCATCGGCGTCGTCGGCTTGTCGACCCTCGCCGCCTTCTGGCGCGGCTTCATCCGCGTGATCGCCTCGCTCGCCGCGTGGGTGGTGGGTGTGCTCGCCGCGATCCGCTTCTCGGGTGCGGTCGGCAACCTGCTGCCCGATCTCGGAGAATCGCCGGCCGTGCGCTACATGGCGGCGTTCGCGATCATTCTCGTCGTCGCGCTCATCGTCGGCGCGCTCGTGGGCTGGGCGCTCTCCCGGCTGGCCAACGCGGTGGGCCTGGGCTTCCTCGATCGCTCGCTTGGTGCGCTCTTCGGCGTTGCGCGCGGCATCCTCATCGCGGTGCTGCTGGTGCTGTTCGCCGGCCTCACGAACCTGCCGAAGAGCGAGTGGTGGCAGAATGCCGCCTCGAGTCCGGCGCTGGTCGCCGCGGCTTTGAGCTTGCGCCCGTGGTTGCCCAAGGCATGGGCGGATCGGCTGGACTTCGGGCGCGGGCCACGGGAACGGCGGCCGGCGAAATCGGTCGTAAGGGCGGAGGTGTAGCGAAACATGTGCGGCATCATCGGCGCGGTCGCGCATACGCCGGTCAACCAGCTCCTCTACGACGGGCTGCTGCTGTTGCAGCACCGCGGCCAGGACGCGGCCGGCATCGTCACCAGCGAAGGCCCGGTGTTCCACATGTTCAAGGGCGCCGGGTACGTGCGCGACGTGTTCCGCACGCGCAACATGCGCGAGCTCTCCGGCAACGCCGGTATCGGCCATTGCCGCTATCCCACCGCGGGCTCGGCGTGGTCCGACCTGGAGTCGCAGCCGTTCTACGTCAACTCGCCGTTCGGCATCACGCTGGCGCATAACGGGAATCTCACCAACAGCGAGGCGCTGAAGCGCGAGCTCTTCCAGCTCGATTTCCGGCACGTCAACACGAACTCGGATTCCGAGGTTCTGCTCAACGTGCTGGCGCTCGAGCTCGAGCGCGCGGCGCACCACGCGCGGCTCGACGCCAACGCGATCTTCACCGCGGTGACCGGCGTGCATCGGCGCTGCCGCGGCGCCTACGCGATCGTGGCCATGATCGCGGGCTACGGGCTGCTCGCCTTCCGCGATCCTTTCGGCATCCGGCCGCTCATCATCGGGGTCAACGAGGCGATGGGCGGGACCGAATACGTGATCGCCAGCGAATCGGTGGCGCTGGAGGCGCTGGGCTTTTCGGTGCTGCGCGACGTTTCGCCGGGCGAGGCGATCTGGATCGATCAGGCCGGCCGCTTCCACGCCCGCCAGTGCAGCGACGAGCCGCGGCTCTCGCCGTGCATCTTCGAGTTCGTCTATCTCGCGCGCCCCGATTCGGTCATCGACGGCGCCTCGGTGTACGAGGCGCGCCTGCGCATGGGCGGAGAGCTCGCGCGAAAGATCGGCGCCCTGCCTGCGGCGCAGGACATCGACGTCGTGATCCCGATCCCCGATTCGAGCCGGCCGTACGCGCTGGAGCTCGCCAACTCGCTCGGATTGAAGTACCGCGAAGGCTTCGTCAAGAACCGCTACGTCGGCCGCACCTTCATCATGCCGGGGCAGGCGATCCGCAAGAAGAGCGTGCGGCAGAAGCTCAACCCCATGGGCGTCGAGTTCAAGGACAAGGTCGTGCTGCTGGTCGACGACTCGATCGTGCGCGGCACCACCAGCCGCGAGATCGTGTCCATGGCGCGCGAGGCCGGCGCGCGCAAGGTGTACTTCGCCTCGGCGAGCCCGCCGGTGCGCTACCCGAACGTCTACGGGATCGATATGCCCAACCAGCGAGAGCTGATTGCGACCGGGCGCAGCGAAGCCGAGATCGCGCGCGAAATCGGCGCCGATCTCCTGATCTACCAGGACTTGGCCGCGCTCAAGTCGGCGGTGCGCGCTGCGAACCCGCGGATCAAGGAGTTCGAGGCCTCCTGCTTCGACGGGTATTACATCACCGGCGACATCACGGCGGACTATCTGTCGCACCTCGCCGAGGAGCGGCCCGAGGCGCGCGGCGAGGTCGACGCCGACGTCGCGGTCGAGTCGCGGGTCGCCGCTGGTTGACTCGAAGTCGACTTGACTCGAAGTCGACTTTGACGACTGAGGCCAGCCGGGGTATAGTTTATTTGCGCCGATTTGAGCTTCAGCTTGCGGGCGCGTAACAAATACCGCTAAAGCGAGGTAAAGCTCCAGCCTGGAGATACCGGGCGGGGCACACAAAACCCGTTTGGCGGAGGCCAGACGGGTTTTCTGTTTGTGCGCCCGGCAGGGCGCACGTACTTGGAGGTGGAAGTCCTCTACACACCCGGCAAGGGGAAGTGTTAGCCGAACGGCAAGGGTGTCGCGGGCGACCGCGAATCCGGAGGAAGCTGAAGGCAAAGCGCTGGCCTGA